>JAISZA010000147.1 GCA_031269535.1 Tannerellaceae bacterium | reverse complement strand
GGTTTGCTGGGAAAGAACGGAGAGGGTAAGACTACGTTGCTGCATATTATCTGCGGTCTTCTGTTTCCCGATAAGGGTAGTTGCCGGGTGCTCGATTACGATCCGGCTAAACGTGAGGCACTGTTTCTGCAGAAAGTCTTTTTGCTGCCGGAAGAGATTCTGCTGCCGGATGTGACGGCTTTAACCTACGTCCGTATGTATGCCCCGTTTTATCCGACCTTCAGCGACGAGATACTGAAGGCCTGTGTGGAATCTTTCGAGATAGACCTCTCGGCTTCGTTGCGCCGGATGTCGCTGGGACAAAAGAAAAAGGTGGCGATTGCGCTGGCTTTGGCGGCACGTACGCCGCTCCTGCTGATGGACGAGCCGACAAACGGCCTGGATATTCCTTCGAAAACGACCTTCCGCAAGCTGCTGGCTTCTTCGCTGAGCGAGGAACAGGCCGTCCTGATCTCGACCCACCAGGTGCGTGATCTGGAGAGTCTTATTGATGCCGTCGTCATCCTGGATAATAAGGAAATTATATTTAACCGGACACTCGACGAAATTGCCGGTAAATTGGATTTCCGCCTCGTGTCTGCGGATGAAGATGCTTTCTACCGTGAATCTACGCCTGCCGGTATGGCCGGAGTCGTACGGAACCAGACGGATGTTCGCAGCGCGGTTTCCCTGGAACTGCTCTTCAATGCCGCCACTCTGGCTAAAGACGATATGAAACATATATTCAACTCTTAAAACAAACTGATTATGAATGTAAATTATAATTTCCGGAGAATATCGCTCCTGTTACGTGCCGATTGGATGGAATACAAAAAAAGCTACCTGTTCAGCATGGGTGTTTTATTCCTGGTCTGGATGCTGAGTTTATTCATTGTGTTTATAGGTGAAGGCACCATGAGGGGGGGAGACGTTTTCTGGTATTTCGGCACGTTGGCCTCTTTTCTGATGTTTTGCCAGCATGTGGGGCGTAAGATGCATCGTCCGAAAGGGGTTTACCTGCTGCTTCCGGCAAGCAAGGAAGAGAAATATACAGCCCTGCTACTGGAATCTCTAGTTTATTTCGTTGGTTTCCAGATTGTATTCTGGGGTGGCCTGCTGATATGGAAACCCTTTATACCGAGGCTTGTTTTTCCTTCTTTGTCGCAGATATGCCATGTCGGTAATCTGGAGGTTGGAGGCATCAACGGGTTGGAAACGTGGATATTCTTTATCGCTTCCCTCCTGTTTCTCTCGTATATGAGCTTCCGTAAACATGCCTTGCTTATTGCTGTGGGAGGAATGGTGACTTATGTTTTCCTTTTCATACTTGCCGCCTGGAATATTGTGGAAGGGGCCAATCTGTCGGGCGTTGACTTCCGTTCGTCGTGGTTGCATGATACGCTTGTTTTTCTGGCCGACTCTTGCTGGCCGGTTATGCTGGCCTCCACGCTTGTAGTGATGTATGTGGCTTATCTTAAACTAAAAGAAAAAGAACAACGATGAACTACTCAGGTAATCAATCTATATTTATGCAGATAGCCGACCGTATATGCGACCGGATATTGAATGGCAGATACCTGCCCGACAGCCGCATTCCTTCTGTCAGGGAGCTGTCGATGGAAATGGAGGTCAATCCCAATACGGTCATGCGCTCTTTCGAACGCATGCAGCAACACGGGATTATTTATAACAAAAGGGGGATTGGCTATTTCATCTCTCCCGAAGCCCGGGAGAAGATACGTGATTTGCGCCACTTCCACCTGATGGACGAAGTGCTTCCTTCCGTCTTTAAAGAGATGACTTTGCTGGGCGTCGGCCCCGACGAATTGACAAAGGCTTTTCACACCTATTTATCTACTCATAAAAACGAATCCTTATGAAACGCAGTACACTTATAATCAGTATTCTGCTTGCCACTCTTTTTGTCGCTCCTTTTATTGTGGCGGGCTATTTCTTCTTCTTCTCGTCCGAATCGGTCGTGCTCACCAACAGGTCTTACCGGATTCTCCGGATAGACAATCCTTCGCTCCAGGCCGAAGATGTTGTGATTTCTGAGGAGCCGGCAAACGACAATACCTCCCGCCCGTTTATCAGGAAAGAGTATCACTCGTTATACTATAAAGGTAAAAAGACCTATCTCCCCACGGTCTGGGAGCAGGGAGATACGTTGTATATAGGCGAACCCCTTGACGTTGTGAATGATGCCTCCCTCAGACTCCACGTCCCTGCCGGCCGTTCAGATACGGTGTTTCTGAACGGGGAGGCGATCTATAAGCGACATCCCTGATTTCTGCGAGGCAGGAGGTGCACCTGCCGGCTTCGGTTATCAGCTTGGCTTCAGGCACATAATGGAAATAAGTCGTTTTTCCGTCTTTGGATTTTCGAGTCAGGCAATATTCACAATGGGGTTCGTCAAAACTGACGAACCCCGTGTCATCTACCGCTACCAGACAGTACCCGTCATTGTCAATAAAGCCGTGGATACCGTATATATTGAAAAGTACAATTTCAGAATAGAAACATTTCACATATTGGACAGATAGTAAGATATTTGCCAAGTATGTACACGAGAAAAGGAAAGGCGGTTACTTTTTATCGTGACCGCCTCTGTTTCAGGTAGCAAAGAGGAGGGGACTATGATCCACCAACCTCCCGATCAAGACCGGATATAGTCCTGAAGGGCCTGCACATAGTTTTCAAAGGCATCGATGCCACGCGAAGTGATACGGCAGACGGTGCGGGGGCGTTTGCCGTCGATAAACTTACGGACTTCGATATACCCTGCTTCGCTGAGTTTATCAATATGGGTACTGAGGTTGCCTGCTGTCGTACCGGTTTTCTCTTTGAGAAAAACAAAGTCCGCCTCTTCTACCGGTATCAGCAGGGACATGACAGCCAGGCGCTGCTGCGAATGCAGCAGAGGGTCTAAATCTCTAAACATCTTGCCTTGCCTTACGGTTTAAGATATGCCCCGGCAGGATAAACCCCGGTATCATGCAAAGCGCCAGTACAAGGAAATGCAGGCTATACGCCCACACCACCTGAATAAGGGCGGAAACCAAAGCCCCCGTCCAGAAGAGTATGGCCCCGTACACAAAAGGCTGAAAGCGGTAAGCTTTACCATTGATAAACAGACACAAACCGGTCATACCCATAATCATCGGCGTAATAAGCCGAAAGAGTATCCCGCCATGATAGTCCTGAAAAGTGATGGCAAGGATAAAAACCGAAGCTATCAATATCAGATTCGAGATAAAAAAGGCAAGCCAGACATAGCCGATGATGCTGTCGATATAGTTTCTGACATACGCCTTTTTAGCCTTTCCTGCTTCGCGGATATAGTTCACCACAAAGACAGGAATCGTGCACATCCATACCCAATAGGAATAATTAACCTGCTCTCCTTCAAGTACCTGCAGCAAAACAAAATTTGCCAGCGCGAGTATCGCGACAACATATCCCCATAGGATGATACCGTCGCCGCTCCTGTTCTGAAAACGTTCTCTTGCCTGAGCAATCATATCAGTAATTAATTGCAGGCTCTCTTGTTTGTTCAATTCTTTTTCCATTGTTGTTTACATTAAATTTAATGATTTTTATTCTTTGTTATAATCAGTTATTTCCTGTCTGTATCCAGTTCAGATAGACTGCGCCCCAGTACGGTTTGTCGGGCGAAGGTATTTCTTTTTTAAAAAGCGCTTCGGCCTTCTCTTTTCCTTCGGCTATCTGGCGGTCGGAGCGCATGAAGGCCGGCATATTTTGTCTGAAAAAGGCCAGCAGGCATACGGGGCGGGGATTGTCGGGATTGAGGCCGATGGCTTTTTCGTAGCGGCTGATTACCTCCATGTAGTAGTTTTGTGCATTTGCCACATGCTGTGCGGTCAGGGCCATATAATAATAGCCCCAGAGGGTATTGACCTCCGAAGGATCGGCTCCGACAAAGGTATCCAGCTTTTCCAGAAAACTTTTTGCATCCTCCAGCAGCACCTGGGCATTGGCGTGCTTCATATACACCATTTGTATATCACAGTAAGCTGTGTAATAAACAGGTAGCCATTCATCGGCATACATTTGAGCCATCCGTTCGAAGCGGTTCCGGCATTGCTGGTAGTCGTTTGCAAGAGTCGCCGAATCGAGCTTCGCCAACTCACCGCGCATCACATCCTGATATCCGGAACTGCCGGAAGCAGCTGCCACCGGAGCAAACAAACTCAGCAGCAGCAAGTAAGAATAAATAAAATTCGTTTTCATACAATAATCATTTTAAATTGTGAATGGTTTTATTAGTTACAAGTTACGAGTTACGAGTTACGAGTTATTAGTTATTAGTTATTAGTTGCGTGACTTATTACTTAATTACTTATTACTTGCAACTCGTAACTTGTAACTTGTAACTTGTAACTCGTAACTTGTAACTTGTAACTCGTAACTCGTAACTTGTAACTTGTAACTCGTAACTTAAAAATTCGATGCTTCGTAGGCCACGTTCTTTCCTAAGGTAAGGAAGAAGCCGAGGTAGAATGCCTGGTTCTGCTCCTGCCGCAGGGGGAGGCTTCCGTAAAAGCCCTTGCTGTCGGGAAGGGGCGAGAAGTCGTATCCGAAGACATTCCGCCTGTTCAGTATGTTGGAGAAGCAGGCATAAATGATCAGATTCTTATGCGCCAGCAGGGTCCAACTCATATCCAGGGTATTATAGGCAGGGGTGTGTGCATTCATAAATCCTTCCTTATTCGGATCATGATACGGTCGCCCGCTGGCAAAACGATTGGTGATACCTATCAGGCTCCTCCATTTCATATTTTCGTACCGGAGGGTAAACGAGGCATTGTGCCGGCTGACAAAAGGGGGCTCGGCCCGCTCCGGGTAATCCAGATATTCTCTTTGCGAATCATTATACGAATAGGATATCGTATATTCCCAGTATTTCAACAGCCGGCGTTCGTTGACGAACAGATCAATCCCTCGGCTGTAGCCGCTTCCGGAGGCCTCGTACTGCCTGTTGCGGAAAGCCGGCAACCTATCGTAGGTTTTATGATACCCTTCTGCACGATATATCCTGTTTTTATCCCTGAAATAGAACCCCAGTAGATACTGTCGGTTTGTTTCTGCCGGCAAAGAAGGATTGTAAATCAGATAATCGTTATCCGTCATCTGCTGGTATTTCCCGATCACACCCGAAATATTCAACCCTTTCCATTCGTAACTGAGCGCCAGACGGGGAAGTAAGGCATACGACTGAGCCGAAGATATATATTCGAGGCGTGAAGAAAGGTTGAGAAAGAGGCGGCCGGTCAGGTTGAAGTCGTTGGAGACGAACAATCCACTGATGCGATGGCTGATATCTTTCTCAAAAAAGGACGAATCCCTGTATTGCATCCCATACCCCCGGTCGTAGGATTCGATGCCCAGTTCCAGTTTGTAGAAAGAGGAAAAGCGTTTGCCTGCCCTGGCTTTCAGGTGAAGTTCCCGTTCCCGGGTGAGTAGCCGGTCATTTTTCTTCACGGCTTCCTCTATCGTTCTTTTGTTCAGCGAATACGCCAGGCCTCCAAAGAAGCTGACTCCTCCGGAAAGGCGTGTCCTGAAGGTCGAATTCAGGTAGAGGTTGCCTTCATCATAGCCCAATTCCCGGATTGTCCGGCTGAAAGGAGTTTCTTCGTAATGGGTAAACAGGGTTCCGGTGTATGAGAGGAAGGTTTTCCAGTAGGTATCTTTTCTGAGCTGAAAGCGTAGCAGGCTTTGCCCGGCATATTCCCTGTAAGGTGTCTCCCAGAATTTTCCCTGTCTGGGGTTCGTTGTCGTATGATACCACTGCATGTCGGTATAGTCGAAATTGAACGAGACGGAGCCTTTGTTCCAGGCTTTCGTTCCTCCTCCTCCAGGGCCTACATTCATCAGTTTGGCACCCAATTTCGATAGATTGCTCTCATCGCTGGTGGTCAGAGGCAGGATGCTTGAAAGGCTTTGCGTATATTCCTGCGAGTAACCTCCTGTAGAGAAGGTTATTCCGTCAAAAAGAAAAGCAGAGAAGCGGCTCCTTGCGGGCATATGTTGTGCCGAGGCCGTATAAGGAGAAAGGAGGTGCATTCCATCGATATACGTCTGCGATTCGCGGCTGTCGCCTCCCCTTACCATCATCCGTCCATCCAGGCCGGGTGCCTGTGCACCAGGCATTAAGCTGATAGCTCTGAAGAGGTTGCCTTCCGATCCGGCCGTTGTGATCAGGTTTACGGCATCCTTCTGTTCCAGGGTAGAAGCGCTTTTCAGCAGATAATTCCCGGCATATGCCACCACCTCTTTAACGGCCTGTAATTGCGGCAGCAATTGTATGTTCAGAGGAGCCGGATTCAGGGTATCTGCCTTTATTTTTACTGTCCCTGTTTTATATCCTACAAACGAGGCGATGAGTGTGAGTTCGCCTTTTTGCTCCGTAATCCATTCAAATCGTCCGTCGTCTCCGGAGGTCGTACCTTCTATCGTACCTTCTATATATAGGTTAACGAAAGGCAGCGGTTGCCTGTTTTCGTCTGTAACCATGCCCGTTATATGCCTTAGCTGTGCGGTAGCCGGAAAGAGTAATACATTAAATAAGAAAAGATAAAAGACTCGTTGCATAATATCATAAATTAGTTTGTGCTGCAAACTTAGTATAGTTTGCAATACAAACCAAATTATTCCGCAAATATTTTTGAAAAAAAATCAAATGCCTTGATCCTACTGGAGGTACTACCGTCTCCGGCCCCGAAAGCATACATATAATAATAGGAAGGCATACACCATCGGCGGCTCACTGACACTCTCAACACCCAGAAAATGATGAACATCTCCTCCGACAGCAATAAATTCAATACTTGTTTCTTCAGCTAATTCTCCCATAAGATGAGCTAATCCCGTAAAAAACAGGAATAATCTAAAGGCTCTATATCGTTTTGTGTGGGTAATCGAAAATAAAGAATGAACAGTAGTGAAATATCCGGAAATCAGCAGACTGTTCCGGTATTTGTTTTTGCGTAAACCCTCTGCGGCCTTCTGAT
>JAISZA010000117.1 GCA_031269535.1 Tannerellaceae bacterium | reverse complement strand
GAGTTTTATTCCGAATTATTTGCGTATCAAATAATTCTTTTGTTACTTTGCATCCGCTTTACGTAATCTCTGTCGGGATAGGTTGCCCGTTATATTGCGTTTCATTTCAAGTTAATAATTAAAAAGCTATAAAACAATGGATTTAATAAAGATTGCAGAAGAGGCGTTTACTACAAAAAAAGAGCATCCTGCCTTCAAAAGCGGAGATACAGTGACTATATCTTACCGCATAAAAGAAGGAAACAAGGAGCGTATCCAGCAGTACCGGGGGGTCGTTATCCGTATTTCGGGGCATGGTGATAAAAAACGTTTCACCGTTCGTAAGATGTCGGACAATATCGGAGTGGAACGAATTTTCCCGATCGAATCGCCTTTCATCGAAAGCATTGTCGTGAATAAAGTAGGTAAAGTACGCAGAGCCAAATTGTATTATCTGCGCGCCCTCACCGGTAAGAAAGCACGCATCAAAGAAAAGAGGGTATAATACTTTCCGGCCCTATTGCCATAACAAGCCATCTGAATACCGGGTGGCTTTTTTTAATAAACAGATATATACTAAATGAAATATCAAAGATTATGTTGAAAACTATTTTGTCTATCTCCGGCAAACCCGGACTATTTAAATTAGTATCTCAGGGGAAGAGCATCCTGATTGTTGAGTCTTTAGCCGATAAGCAGCGGATACCGGCTTATGCAAAAGATAAAGTGATTTCGTTAGGCGACATTGCTGTCTATACGGAAGACGAAGAAGTTCCTCTGCATAGAGTGCTTACCCATATCGGGAACAAAGAAAACGGAGGAAAAGCATCCCTCGACCTCCCGACGGCCAAACCAGAGGAATTACGCGCCTATCTGGCAGAAATCCTGCCCAATTTCGATCGCAAAAAAGTATATCCCAGCGATATACGGAAGATGCTTTCGTGGTACAACCTGCTGATAAGCGTCGGAATAACCCGGTTTACTCCCGAAGAGAAGCCGGAAGAAGAAGCCCCGGAAGAGAAGCCGGAAGAAGAAGCTCCCGAAGAAAAATAAAGATATCAGAACAAAGGCCCGGATACTTTCTCTTTCAGCAGAGCCTTGTCCACAACTTCCCTGATATCCTCTACGTAGTGGAATGTCAGTCCTTTGAGGTACTCGGCATTGATTTCGTTGATATCCTTCCGGTTCTCCTTGCAAAGGATGAGTTCTTTTATCCCGGCCCGTTTGGCTGCCAGTATTTTTTCTTTGATACCGCCTACCGGCAATACTTTCCCCCGCAAAGTAATCTCCCCGGTCATGGCGGTGTTTCCTTTTACTTTCCGCTGGGTAAAAGACGACACCAGGGAAGTAACCATCGTTATACCGGCGCTGGGGCCGTCTTTGGGAATAGCGCCTTCGGGCACATGTATATGTACGTTCCAGTTTTCAAACATCTCGTCGGCAATACCGAAAAGGGTGGCATGCGAGTGTATGTATTCAAGCGCCAACATGGCAGATTCTTTCATCACATCCCCCAGATTGCCGGTAAGTGTCAGCTTGGAACCTTTGCCTTTGCTGAGGCTCGATTCCACAAAGAGAATCTCGCCGCCCACTGCTGTCCAGGCCAGTCCTATCACGACTCCGGCATATTCGTTCCCCTGATAGGTTTCGCGGGTATATTCAATGGCGCCCAGATAGTCATGTAAATGTTCCGACGTAATGTCAGTCGGGATAGGTTCGTCCGAAGCCAGTTTACGCGCCAGTTTACGCATAAGTCTTGCTATTTTTTTATCCAACTCACGGACTCCGCTTTCCCTTGTATAGGAAACGATTATATCCTCCAGCGTTTTCTTCCGGATTTTCACCATGCCCTTAGGCAGTCCGTGCGCTTCCAATTGTTTGGGTATCAAATGACGGGAGGCAATCTGAATCTTCTCTTCCATAATATAACCGCTTACTTCTATCAGTTCCATACGGTCGAGCAGGGGCTGGGATATGGTATTCAGGTTGTTGGCCGTAGCAATAAACAATACTCGGCTCAAATCGTAATCGATATCCAGGTAGTTATCGTGGAAAGCGCTGTTCTGCTCCGGATCGAGTACTTCCAGCAGCGCCGACGCGGGATCGCCTTTGAAGTCATTTGTTACCTTATCTATTTCGTCGAGAATAAAAACCGGATTCGAAGTCCCGGCCTTCATTATATTCTGGATAATACGTCCGCAGAGCGCACCGATATACGTCCGCCGATGCCCCCTGATCTCGGCCTCGTCGTGTAAGCCTCCCAGGGATATCCGGACATATTTACGGTTGAGCGCCTCGGCAACCGACTTTCCCAGGGAGGTTTTTCCTACTCCCGGAGGGCCATACAGACAGAGGATAGGCGATTTCATATCTCCTTTCAGTTTCAGTACAGCCAGATGTTCGATGATGCGTTCTTTTACTTTTTCCAATCCGTAATGGCCTTTATCCAGGACACGCTGGGCATGTCCTAAATTGAAATTATCTTTGCTGTACTCGTTCCATGGCAGATTCACAATGGTCTGCACGTATTGTGTCTGCATGGAGAAATCAGGCGACTGGGGATGCAGGCGTTCCAGTTTGCGGATTTCTTTATCAAAGACCTCGGCCACCGGTTCCGCCCATTTCTTTTTGGCCGCTTTTACTTTCAGTTCTCTTATCTCCAGTTCATTGATATTTCCTCCCAGCTCTTCCTGTATGGTTTTGATCTGTTGCTGGAGGAAGTATTCCTTCTGTTGCTGGTTGATGTCTTCATGTGTCTTCATCTGGATAGCGTTCTTCAGCTCCACCAGCTGATATTCCCGGTTCAGGATGAAGAGCAGCCGGAAGGCTCTTTCTCTGAGATTGTTCAACAACAGCAGGTCTTGTTTTTCCGCCGAGCTGATGGGGATATTACCGCATGAAAAGTTTATCAGGTACAGTACATTTTTATTGTTTTTTATCGAGAACAAGAGGTCGCGCGGGAGGTCGTTTACCGCAGCGCTGAGCATTTTTATTGTCAGGTCTTTAATCGTCGAGATAAGCGCTTCAAACTCCCGGTCGCTCTTTTTCGGTATCTCATCTTCCAGAATACTTATTTTCCCTCTCAGGTAGGAATCCGATTCGCGTAATTCATTCAGTTCGAAACGTTTTTTCCCCTGTAAGATAACGGTCGTTGTCCCGTCGGGCATTTCCAGCACCCGCATCACATCTGCAACAACTCCTACGGAATACAAATCATCTATTTGCGGGTCTTCGGTATTCATTTCTTTCTGGCAGATCACACCCACCAGATTCTTCTTTTTGATCGCATCGTTTATCAAGCGCATGGATTTAGGGCGTCCTACAACGACCGGCATGGCCACACCCGGGAAAAGTACCATATTACGAAGCGGAAGGATGGGGATGGTATTCCCTACTTTCTCTATTCCATCTGCAAAGTCTTCATCCACTTCACATTCAGTAAGTATGGGCATCACGATTCCTAAATTATCGCCTAAATCATCCTCGAACGGCTCCCGGCTGAATGAATTTGTTCTATTTCTCATAAGATTATATCTATTCTTTTTACTGGCTTATGCAATAAGCGTGCCAAAGGTATGAATTTATGTGCTTATCCCTCAATGATTGCGATAGTTTCTTATCTTTGCTCCCTGATTTATAAATAAACAAATTTCTTTTCCACATGACAAAGGCTGGAACAAACATCAGCATACAGCCCTGCGACTACTCCTGTCTGTCGCAGCGGCAGGCGGTTGGCTCTCTGATCAACGCCTATAGTAAGGACGAGATGGGAGGAGGCTCCCCCCTCTCAGCGCAGGAGCAGGTAGCATTGACCGACGGGCTGAGCAAACATCCTACCGCTATCGTCCTGCTTGCCGAAACAGACGGCATATATGCCGGACTCCTGGTCGCCTTCGAAAATTTCTCTACATTTACGGCCCGCCCCATGCTCAATATCCACGATGTGTTCGTCTTACCCGGATACCGGGGCAAAGGGATCGGACGCCTGCTGCTGAACGCTATCATCGCCGAAGCGGCCGTACGAAAGGCTTCGCGCCTGACACTCGAGGTAAGAACAGACAACCTCCCGGCCCAACACCTCTATCAAAGCCTGGGGTTCGAAGCCCCCACACCCGGCATGCATTACTGGAGGAAATATCTGAAATAAATAAGGGATATCTTCGGGTGCATTTGACTATGTCGATTTTCAATTCAGATTGTCGCATCGTCGTTACGGGCCGTCATTGCGAACCCGGGTGAAGCAATCCAGGCCGGGGGCACTCTGGATTGCTTCGTACCTCGCAAGGACGATAGATATCATCTAATCCCTGCCTGTTTTTTTCATCAGAAACTTCAGCGCCTTTTCCATATCTTCCGGTGTATCTATCCCGATGGTTTCTTCCTGCGTGAGGGCGGTTTGGATGCGGTAACCGTTTTCTAACCAACGGAGCTGTTCGAGGCTCTCGGCCAGCTCGAGGGGAGAGGGAGGGAGGGAGGTTATCTCTTTCAGTACGCCGGCACGGTAAGCATAAAGGCCGATATGCTTATAATAGGTATGACCGGCCAGCCATTCGGTATGGCTTTTCCCTCTGAAATAAGGAATGACGGAACGGCTGAAATACAGCGCTTCGCCTTTCCGGTTCAGTACGACTTTAGGGGAGTTGCGATTGAAGAGTGTCGTCTCGAAGTCGTTGCTTGCAGGGAATGGTTTCACTAAAGTGGCAATCTGCACCTGGGCGTCTGCAAAGCAGGCTTTGAGCGTTTCTATCTGCGAAGCCTGTATAAAAGGCTCGTCTCCCTGGATATTGACCACGACTTCGCAGCCCTTGCCTGCTTTCGTATAGGCTTCGTAGCAACGGTCTGTCCCGCTCTTATGTTGGATGGAAGTCATCACTACATTTCCTCCGAAGGCTTCGACAGCCGCTTCGATGCGGCGGTCGTCGGTTGCCACACATACGGTGTCGAGTACATCCCGTACCTGTTCATATACACGTTGTATCATCGGCTTGCCCCCCAGATCGGCCAAAGGCTTTCCGGGGAAGCGGGTAGAAGCATACCGCGCCGGAATAATCCCAATAAATTTCATACGAATAATAATTTTTTAAGGTAGTATGGAACTCGCCATTCGTTTTATTCATCGCCTTCGGCGTTTCTGTCGTCATTGCCCCCCCTTCGGCGTGAACAGTGTTCACATGCTCGTTTCATACGTCTCAGATTTTTTATGTGCCCAAAAATAAGAAAAATATAGCTTATTGCTTCCAGAAACCGGGAAGGAAGATCGTCAACACCGTAAATATTTCCAGACGGCCTACCATCATAAGGAAAGCAAGCGCCCATTTGGAGCAGACGGGGATAGCGGCATAAGTACCGGCAGGCCCCTGCGCCCCCAGGCCAGGCCCGATATTACTGATGGCAGAGACAGCCGCACCGACCGATTCGTCGAAAGCAACGCCATCGAATGTCAGCACCAAGCTACCCATCAGGATAAGAAACAAATACACAAAAGCAAATGCCTGGCAACGATACACATTGTCGGCAGAGACGACATGCCCGTTCATACGCACCGGCAAGACGGCATTGGGATGCATCTGCTTCAGGAAAACATTCGAAAGGTTTTTATGAATAATCACAAAACGCCCGGCTTTCAGCCCCCCGCTGGTAGAACCCGTACAACCTCCTATAAGCATAAGTATAAGCGCAAGAAGCCAGAAAAAAGAACCCCAGGGAAGATAGTCGGTCGTCATAAAACCGGAAGAAGAGATGAGCGAGAGGATATGAAAAGCAGCCTGGCGGAAAGCCTTCTCCACACCGGTCTCCCAGCCGTTGAACAACAGCCAGGCCGTAGTGATACAGACAAAAAGCAGGATGATAAAGAAGAACCAACGAAGCTCTTCATCACGAAAAAGCTTTCTGTAATTGCCCTTCAGGAAGAAATAAAGCAATGTCATACTTATCGAACCGGTAAACATGAAAAACATCATGATATATTCGACATAGGCAGAATGCCAGAAGCCTACACTTGTGTTCTTTGTCGAATAACCACCGGTAGAAACAGTGGTCAACGCATGGTTAAGGGAGTCGAAGATATCCATAGGCCCCAGCCAGAGCAGACCGGTGAGCAGCAAGGTAAGCAGCAGATATACGCCCGAAAGACGTTTGGCGACCTGCGTTACCCTGGGGCGGAAACGCTCGTGGGAGATGCCCGTGCCCGTCGTTTCGGCCTCGAACATCTGCGAGGCGCCTCCCCCAAAAAGCGGCAGCAGGGCTACGGTAAAGACCACAACCCCTATCCCACCCTGCCATTGCGTAAGGCTGCGCCAGAACAGTATCCCGTGAGGCAGAACTTCGATATCCGGCAAGATACTGGCGCCGGTAGTTGTAAAGCCCGACATGGTCTCGAAGTAGGCATCGGTAATCGTATCTATATAACCGCCCAGATAGAAGGGCAACATGCCAAAAAGCGAAAGAAACGTCCAGGTCAGCGCAACAACCAACATCCCCTCGCGATAGCCTGCCGCCTGCTCATCGGCGCCCCATCCCAGAAGGTAAAACAATAAACCCGCAGAAAAAAGAATGCCGCAGGAAAGCAATAAAGGAGGCAAGTCGCCCTCGCCGTAGATAAAGGCGACTCCGGCAGCCAGCAGCATAAAGCCTGTTTCCAGAATAAACATCGCCCCCAGCATCCGGACGATAAAACGAAGGTTCAGCATATCGGACTTATTAATTAAAGAAATCTTCGAGTTTGCGCATGGCCGTATCCATACAGAAGACGATGACCTGGTCGCCTGCCTGTACCTGCGTATCACCTTTTACGATGAGAGGCTGTCCGCCCCGTATCAGTCCGCCGAGGGTCAGGTCGCCGGGCAGGTGGAGGTCTTTCACCGGTTTGCGGGTTATCCGTGAGTCGGGCCGCGCCATCAGTTCCGCTACATTGGCATTGGCAAAAGCCAGTATTTTCACATTCGAGACATCGCCGTCCAGTAGAAACTGATAGATATGTCCGGCGGCAATCAGTTTCTTATTGATTACCGCGCCTATATCCATTGTTTCGGCTATGGGGATATAATCCAGGTTTTCTATTTCGGCTATGGTTTTTATCACGCCGAATCGTTTGGCCGACATACAGGCCAGGATGTTGGTGCTCTCGTTCTCGGTCAGCGAAACGAAAGCCTGGGCATCTTTGATACCTTCCTGTATGAGTAAATCCATATCCCGCCCGTCGCCGTGAATGGTGAGCACGTTTCCGGGGACTACCTCAGCAATCCGATGGCTCTTCTCTTTATCTTTCTCTATCAGTTTCACCCGGATATGCCCCGGCAGCAACTGGCAGGTGCGAAGCGCGATACGGCTCGCCCCCATGATAAAGACCTTTTTCACTTCCGGGTTTCCTTTTCCGGCATGCAACTGCACATCTTTCACATGCTCTTTCGTGGTGATGAAAAACAGGATATCACCGGCTTCTATCAGGCTGTTTCCATTGGGAATATACAACTCATCCTCATGTTTGATAGCCACGATATGATAGAGCTTGTCTTCGCTGGGCAAGTCGGCAAGGCGGATATTCACCAGCCGGGAGTTGGCCCGTATCTTCAGGCCTATCAGCACAAGCATTCCGTTCATCAGCTCCCAGTACTGCCTGGTCCAGGGGCGGGCGAGGGCCGTTACGATCTCTTCGGCAGCAAGTTTTTCGGGATATATCATCGAGGTGATGCCGAGCTTTTCAAACAATTCTTTATTCCTTGGCAGCAGGTATTCATAGTTATTGATGCGTGCGAAGGTTTTATGTGCTCCCAGATGGGAAGCCAATATGCAGGCCGTGATATTGGTTGATTCTTCTGTTGTGACGCTGACGAACAGATCGGCATTTTCAGCTCCGGCTTCTTTCAGGTCGTGGAAAGAAAGCGGATTCCCGACCATCTGCAGAATCTCCTCACCTGAGGAAGCATGGAAGCGTAAACGTTCTTCGTCGGCATCCATCAGAATAATATCCTGCCTTTCTTTCGATAACATTTTTGCCAGATGAGTACCGGTTTCTCCGGCTCCGGCTATAACTATTTTCATATCGCTCTATTCTTTTATCGCCCGGGCAATGCTCGTGGCATCCATACCGCAGAGGCTGTATAATTCAGGGATGGAACCATGCCCGACAAAGACGTCGCCGATGCCGATACGTTTGATACGGGGTGTATAGCCGTTATCGGCCATAAACTCAAGGACGGCACTGCCCAATCCACCTGTTCTGACGCCGTTTTCCACCGTTATAATGCGCGCGAACTTTCGCCCTGCCTCGTGCAGGAGTTCTTCATCTACCGGTTTGAGGTAGATCATATCGTAATGCGCCACCGAACAGGTATCACCCAGCATCTCTATTGCCTTAATGACTTCATTGCCTATCGGCCCGATGGACAGTACGGCGACATCCTTACCTTCGCGCAATTTCCTGCCTTTTCCTACGGGGAGTACACGGAGTTCGTTCCGCCAATCTTTCTTCTCGCCTTTCCCTTTCGGGTAGCGGATAACGAAAGGGGCGGATACGCCTTTGCAGCCGGTGTACATCAGGTTGCGCAAATCCCATTCGTTCAGAGGAGAACTGATGATCAGGTTGGGGACAGAGCGGAGACAGGCCAGGTCGAAGACGCCGTGATGCGTGGCTCCGTCTTCGCCCACTAAGCCGCTCCGGTCAAGACAAAGTACGACATGCAGCTTCTGCAGAGCCACATCGTGAATCAGGTTATCATAAGCCCGCTGCATGAAAGAAGAGTACACATTGCAGAAGGGTATCATTCCTTCTTTGGCCAGGCCGGCGGAGAACGTCACCGCATGGCCCTCGGCAATACCGACATCGAAGGCGCGTTCGGGGAAGGTCTTCATCAGAAAAGTCATCGAGCAGCCCGTCGGCATGGCAGGGGTGACGCCTACGACGCGCTTATCTCCGGCCGCCAGCTCCACCAGTGTATGCCCGAAAACATCCTGATACAACTGCGGCTCGTTCAGGGCATCGGGGAGGATGCGGCGGCCCGTCTCCTTATCGAATTTACCCGGTGCATGCCATTCGGTAGCCGATTCTTCGGCCGGTTTGAATCCTTTTCCTTTCTTTGTTTTGATGTGAAGGAGTTTAGGGCCCTGCATATCCTTGATGTCGTTCAGCACCCGTATCAGGTATTCCACATCGTGCCCATCCATCGGCCCGAAATAGCGTATACTGAATCCCTCAAAGAGGTTATGCTCACGGGTAAGGAGGGCTTTCAGACTATTATTGAAGCGGAGGATATTCCCCCGACGGTCGTCGGAGATAAGTTTCATTTTCTTCAGCCCCCGGTAGGCATCATAACGTACTTTATTATAAGTCTGGCTGGTCGTGATGTTCACCAGATACTGGCTCAGGGCGCCTACGCTGTCGTCGATAGCCATATTGTTATCGTTGAGAACAATCAGGAGGTTATTGGGATTGATTGAGGCGTTATTAATTCCCTCGTAGGCCAATCCGCCCGTCATAGCCCCATCGCCGATGACTGCTATGACATGGCGGTTGTCTTCCTTTTTCAGTGCCGAAGCCACCGACATTCCCAGTGCCGCCGAGATGGAGTTAGAGGCATGTCCGGCGATAAACGCATCGTATTCGCTCTCCGAGGGGTTCGGGAATCCACTGATTCCTTCAAGTTTACGAAGCGTATGGAAAGCTTCCCGGCGGCCGGTCAGTATCTTATGGCCGTATGCCTGATGCCCCACATCCCAGAGGATACGGTCATAAGGCGTATTGAATACCCTGTGCAGGGCTACCGTTAGTTCCACAGTCCCCAGACTGGCGCCTAAATGTCCCGGATTCTCAGAAAGGATATCAATAATATATTGGCGCAGTTCCGAACATACCTGTTTCAGTTGTCCTGCCGGCAGATTGCGCAAATCTCCCGGAGAATCAATTGTTTGCAGTATATTCATCGTTTGTTGTTCCGACATAATTCAGAAAATTTCGCCAAATGTACGGAATAAATAGGAAATAGCCAAAGTTGATCCCTCAATGCAGCGATTCAGGGAGAAAAAAACAGAGCGGTAAAAAATGAAAGAACTTGGATAAGGGACAGGTGATTCTGCCTGCCGGGAAATCCCGGCAGTAAAAGAGAGTTCCGAATGTCTGTTATT
>JAISZA010000072.1 GCA_031269535.1 Tannerellaceae bacterium | reverse complement strand
TTATGAAAGAATTGAAAAAGTTTTTCGAGGGTATAGCCCATCCCTCAGTTCGTCTTTTCAGGGAGCGGATCGTCGGTCTGCCTCCGGAGGAACAAAGGGAGTATTTCCACCGGGCTTTTGATTGCACCCTGCACGGATTTGATACGTACAGCGGTCGTTTCCAGTCGTTTTTCCACCATTTGGTGCGTGCTTACTCCCAGGAATACCTGGATTACCTGCACGAAAAGACCCTCCTGGGCCGTCTGCGCTACCCTCTGCATGACGGGGACTTATTCCGTAAAATCGTTTATCTGACGGAAGGAAGCTGCCGGAGGGCGGAAGGCTCCGGAAAAGAGCTGGCGTTCGCTCTGCTCCTCTCGTTCGGCTACGACCTGAAAATAAGCACCCTGCATCAGTATATGCGGACGGAAAGGCTGGATACGGTCGATATTGCCGAGCTGTTGGAGGAAATATATTTGGTGTGAAGTTACGAGTTACAAGTTACGAGTTACGGGTTACAAGTTACGAGTTACAAGTTACGGGTTACAAGTTACGGGTTACAAGTTACGGGTTACGAGTTACGAGTGCCAAAATGGAGGAATGATGTACGCCAGGGACAGGGCCGGTATGATTTCTTTCATTTTCTGTTTTACCACCATCCGGGTAGCCTTTTCAGCTGTTTCTTTTGCCGACGCCAGCATAGTGTCCGAAAACTTTTCCGGGTCGCTTTCAATAAGCACCTGTGACAGGCGGGATCGAACCAGGCTTTCATATTCTCTGACCTTGCGGTCGCCTCCCTGTAGTAGGAAAAGAAAAAGAATACTAAAACTTCAGCCTTTGTTTATTCCTTTTTTGTGGCCTGAATCTTTCTGTATGAATGGTTTAGGTGGTTCCTGGCGGAAATTACCCCGCTCGTTGCAGTTTCTTCCAAGGGAAAAGACAGAGGGAAAGAGGTTTAATTATTTAAAAATGAGTGTGTTCATCTTCTCCGATCGGGTATCCGGTATCCGGAAAAGCTGCGGCCGGAGCGGTAATTCGGCTGTTTTTCGCTGCTTTATCTTTGTGCTGTGTTCAATAGTGAACATCTAAACTTTTAAAACATTTGTATTATGGCATTAAAAATCAGAAAAGTGCAGCGCAAGCTGCTGAGTGGCGACGAACAGGGAAAAGTAAAAACGTATGGGATCGCGAAAGCGGGCAGTTACTGCAACCTTGCGAAATTGTGTAAGCTGATTTCGGCCCGGAGCGCAATGTCGAGCGCAGACGTGAAGGCTATCCTCGACTCGCTCAACTGGGCGATGGACCTGGAACTTCAGGCGGGCAATATTGTCCAGGTAGGCGAGTTTGGCAATTTCCGCCTGTCGGTCAGCTCGGAAGGCACGGAAGAAGAGAGCGACTACAAAGCCTCGAAAGTGAAGAAAGCACGTATCGTATTCAGTCCGGGCGTCAGCCTGCGCCGATCGATCAGTGAAGTCAGCTTCGAGCTGGATGATGTGGTAGTAAAGGAAATTGAATGTAATCAGTCTCATGCTTAATGTTCAGTTAACAACGGCAATCCTGCTCACATTGAGCGGGATTGTCCTCCTCTTTTGCGGTTTCTGGGTAACCCCTGTGGGAGAAATAGACAACAGCGTCCTGGTTGTTTTCGGTGAAGTCAGCACTTTTGCAGGCGCTTTATTTGGTGTTGATTACAGTTACAAGATACGAACTCCCCGCTCTTCCGGAGGAAGGGAGGATAAATTGTATGAAGATGGGAAAGATAAGTAAAGATTTCACCTGGGAAGAGATGACGCGGAGTGAGACCGCTGAAAAGCATAACCTCCCGAACATCCCCGGCCAGGAAGCGGAAGAGGCCATCGAAGAGTTGGTCAAACGGACGCTTCAGCCGCTCCGGATAGCTTACGGACGGCCGATACGCATCAGCAGCGGCTACCGTTGCCGGGAACTGAATAAACTGGTGGGAGGAACGGCTCTGAGCCAGCATCTGAAAGGAGAAGCGGCGGATTGTGTGGCAGGCGACGCCAGCCGGCTATTGGGTATATTGCTGGCATACAATATCCCTTTCGACCAGGCGATACTGTATAAGAAACGTAACTTCCTGCATCTGTCGCTGCGGGCGGAACGTAACCGGAGGCAAGTGATTATTAACGATTAAAAGGTAAGGAGAAATGACTGATTATCGATTTTTGATTGCCGGCTGCCCACTGCTCTTCTGCTTTTTGCTTTGGGGCTGCGGGGTAAAACGACAGGAGCAATCGCAGTACAGGGAAACGGAACGCATGGAGATGCTACGGACGGACAGCCTGCAGGTGAGACGCCTGGCGCGGGAATGGTCGGGCCGGAAGATGGAGGTGCAGCATATTGAGTTTATGGAGCCGGATAGCGTGGGGCGGCAGTTTATGCAGTCGGTCACCCTGTTCACTTCGGCAGAGGAGGCCCGGGGAGAGGTCTCCTCCGCCCTTGCCTCGAAGACGGAGGCGGAAGCAGGCGCAGAAAGAGAAGCAGAGGCCACGCAGCATAAACGGCGGGAGGCGGGAACGAAAAAAGGGAGCTTGTTATGGGGGGTAGTGGCAGGGATATTCTGTCTGGCAGGCTTATATGTTTTATTCTTTTATGGTAAAAGAACATAATTATTACTAACTTCGCAGTCGAAATAAAATAATACAAAATGAGTATTCTGAATTTCTTCAATAAAGAGAAAAAGGTAACACTGGATAAGGGGTTATCCAAAACGAAAGAGAGTGTGTTTTCCAAACTGACACGGGCCATTGCCGGTAAAAGCAGGGTAGATGACGACGTGCTGGATGATCTGGAAGAGGTACTTATCACCTCGGATGTAGGCGTAGAGACGACACTTAAAATTATTTCCCGTATTGAGAAGCGGGTCTCTAAAGACAAGTATGTGAATATGCAGGAGCTGACCGCCATCTTACGGGAGGAAATCGCCGGTTTGCTTGCTGAGAACAATACGGAAGATGCCGGAAGTTTTGCCCTCCCGGAGGATAAAAAACCCTACGTTATCATGGTGGTCGGGGTGAATGGCGTGGGTAAGACGACGACAATCGGCAAGCTGGCTTATCAGTTTAAGAAAGCCGGCAGGAAAGTATATCTGGGGGCAGCCGATACCTTCCGGGCAGCAGCGGTGGAACAGCTGGTTATATGGAGCGAGAAGGTAGAAGTGCCGATCGTCAAACAGAAGATGGGAGCCGACCCGGCCTCTGTGGCTTTCGATACGCTGACTTCGGCCAAAGCGAATGAGGCCGATGTGGTCATTATCGATACCGCGGGCCGCCTGCACAATAAAATAAACCTGATGAACGAACTTACCAAAATAAAAAATGTAATGAAAAAAGTAGTACCCGATGCCCCCCACGAGGTACTATTGGTACTGGACGGTTCTACGGGCCAGAATGCGTTTGAACAGGCCAAACAGTTTACGGCGGCTACCGAAGTGAATGCTTTGGCGGTAACCAAACTCGACGGAACAGCCAAAGGAGGCGTAGTCATCGGCATTTCGGACCATTTCCATATCCCCGTCAGGTATATCGGGCTGGGAGAAGGAGTCGAAGACCTGCAGCTGTTCAACAAAAAAGAATTTGTAAACTCCTTATTCGGGAATGAAAAAGAGGCATTGTGAGGAAAAATAAAGTCGATATAATCACACTGGGTTGCTCGAAAAACTTAGTGGATTCGGAACAACTTATGCGCCAGTTTGCAGCAAATGGTTACCGGGTGGAGCATGATCCGGCGAAAGTAAACGGTGAAATCGTTGTGGTGAATACCTGCGGTTTTATCGGCGAAGCACAGGAAGAATCTGTTCAGATGATTCTGGAAATGGGAGAAGCCAAAAAAAAGGGGAAAATCGCCCGGTTATACGTGATGGGATGCCTCCCGGAACGCTTCGCGAAAGAGATGGAGGATGAATTGCCTGAAGTGGACCGTTTTTATGGCAAATTCAACTGGAAAGAATTGTTGACGGATCTGGGGAAATCCTATCATAATGAATTAGCCTCGGAGCGCATCCTTACTACTCCGGCTCATTATGCCTACCTGAAAATAGCAGAAGGCTGCGACCGTACGTGTTCGTATTGTTCCATTCCCCTGATGACCGGGAGATATCAATCCCGTTCCATCGAAGAAATCGGGCAGGAAGTCTGTTCGCTCACCCGGCAGGGGGTCAGAGAATTTCAGGTCATCGCACAGGATTTGACGTATTACGGATCAGACCGCTATAAACAGCAGAGCCTTCCGGAACTGATCAGGCGTATATCCGATATACCGGGAGTTGAATGGATACGCCTGCATTACGCCTATCCGTCGCTGTTTCCTTATGACCTCCTGGAGGTGATACGCGAACGCGGGAATGTCTGCAAATATCTGGACATTGCCCTGCAGCACATCAGTGATACGATGTTGCAGCGGATGCGCAGAAACATCACCCGCGCCGGGACTTATCAGTTGCTGGAACGCATCCGCGAAGAAGTGCCGGGTATCCATTTACGCACGACACTGATGGTCGGACATCCGGGAGAGACAGAAGAAGATTTCGGAGAATTGGTGGATTTCGTGAAAAAAATACGTTTTGAACGTATGGGAGCTTTCACATACAGCCACGAAGAAGGTACTTATTCATACCTGCATTATACAGACGATGTCGCTGCGGATGTCAAACAGGAGCGCCTGGATACCCTCATGCATATCCAGGAAGGCATTTCGGCAGAGATAAATGCGGAAAAAGAAGGTAAAATACTGAAGGTCATTATTGACAGAGAGGAGAATGATTTTTATATCGGACGTACGCAGTTTGATTCTCCCGAAATAGACCCGGAAGTGCTTATCTCCAAAGAAGAAAAACTCGTTCCCGGCAGGTTTTACGATATCCGGATAGATAAAACAGACAGTTTTGAAATCTATGGTAAAGCGATGAAATCATAAAAAAGTAAAATATATTTGTTATATTGCAAAAAAAACACTAATATCGCCCGTTCATTCGGATAAATTGAGATAATTATGAAGAATAAGGAATTAGTAAAAGAGCTTTCAAACCGTTTGAAGTGGACTTCTACCGATGTTTCCGATACGATATCCAGTCTCGGTGCTTTCATCAGCGAGCGTCTGGGCGACGATGATATCGTTTATCTGGAAGGATTCGGACAATTTGAGACACGGAAAAAAGGTGAACGTATTTCTGTCAATCCGGCTAACGGCAAGCGTTATCTTGTTCCTCCCAAATTAGTCCCTGTGTTTAAACCGGGCGTTACGGTAAAAGCAAAACTTAAGGAATTAGGAAATAATGAATAATCGCTTAACCATACAAGAAATAGCAGACGCATTGGCCGAATCAACCGGCAAAAGCCGTGAAAGCATTGATATGTTTCTGGAAGAATTTATATCTCTTGTCAGAGACCGTATTTTTGTTGCCGACAGGTATGTGCAAATAAAAGGTATTGGCAATTTCAGGATTATTCAGGTAGAAAAACGGGAAAGTATTGATGTAAATACCAAAGAACGCATTGTTATCCCCGAACACTATAAGCTCTCATTTACTCCGGATAAAGAGATGAAAGAAATAGTAAACAAACCTTTTGCTTTTTTTGAGTCGATAGAAATAGGCGAAGAAACGGATGTCCCTATGGAAATACCGGATGAGAAAGAAAAAGAAGAGGATGTGGAAGAGGATTTCAGTGTGGATGAAAAAGATGTACCGGAAGAAGGCCCTCCCGCCATTTCTCCACCTCCACCACCCCTTCCGCCTCCGGTGCCGGAGCCACTTCCTCAGGTATCCATCGAGACAATAATACAGCAGTGGCAGGAAGAGAAAGAAGAAGAAAAAGAGGAAGAAGAGAAATTTGAAGAAGAGGAGGCTCTGCCTTTTCCGACAAAACTTCCTGTAAAGGAAGAAGAGGAACGGGAACAGGAAGAAGAGGAACAGCCGGAACAGGAAGAAGTGCTTCCTCCCCTGCCGTTCTTTCCTGAAGAAAAAGAGACAAACGTATCCGAACCCCTGGTTGTTGAATATAAATCCTTTAGTATAGAAAAAGAAACAACATTAAAGAATAAAAAAATGGCAGATTATAATGAAAACAGAACAAACAGACCCTCTTACGATGGAGACAGGACGGGGTCTAATAATAATAACACATTGGTCATACTCTTGCTGGTAGCCGTTGTGGTATTGATTATATCATTGGTTAGCGTATTACTGCTAAAGAAAGATGTATTGTTTCCGGGCACTGATACTGCCGGAAGTACGAGAACGGGAAACGAGTTCACTTTGCCTCCTGCCGAAACAGACATTAACGATGAGTGGGGGATAGAAGACGAATCGATAATAGAGGAAGATCCGATTGTTGAAACTACTCCGCCGGCAACGACTTTCCAGCCGTCGCGGCAAACAGCAGCGACAACCGTGAGAGTACAAAGGGGCGACCGATTGAATCTGTTTGCACTGAAATATTATGGGAATAAAGTTTTCTGGGTTTATATCTATCAGCATAACCGATCCAAACTGAGTAATCCGGATATTATACCTGTAGGCATTGATTTGGTTATTCCTGCTGCGGGTGATTATCAGATAAATGCCAATAATCCGGCTTCCGTAAAAAAAGCATTTATACTTCAGGGAGAGCTTTTATCAGCCTACCGCCGTGGTCAGCTGTCCTCCTCCGGTTCGTCTAATTCATATCCATCCTATCAGGGCAGTTACGGTAATCAGCCCTATTTATCATATCCTCAGAACAACAGTTACGGTACCGGCACAGGTACAGGACAGTATAGTCCGTATGGTGGTAATACCAACAGCCAGTATGGTACGGGGCAACAACAACAACAACAATACCCATACGGGGGGAATGCGTACGATAATACCAACAGTCAGTATGGTACCGGACAATACGGAGGAAATGATCCGTATGATAACAGCAATATCACCCCTTATGATGGTGGAAACCAATACAATAATAACCAAAGTAATCAATACAACAATAGCTTGTATAACGATTTTTAACCCTGACTTAGCTTAAATTATAAAAAGGGTAGGGGGGTAGGTTAGTATTATTTAACTGCAAAGGTGCGGAATACGTATTTAACATTTATAATTTTGTGCGTCTAAATAAACAAGGCAAAATTATAAACATAAATGTGAATCTATGAGTCAGACAATAGACATTCGTGAGTTGAACGAACGAATCGAACGGAAGAGTTCGTTTGTTAATATGATTACCATGGGCATGGATCAGGTAATCGTTGGTCAGAAACATTTGGTTGAATCTTTATTGATCGGTCTGCTATCGGATGGGCACATCCTTTTGGAAGGAGTACCCGGTTTGGCAAAAACCTTAGCCATAAAAACACTGGCTTCGTTGATAGATGCTAAGTACAGCCGTATTCAGTTTACTCCTGACCTGCTTCCGGCCGACGTCGTCGGAACGATGATTTACAGTCAGAAGAATGAAGAGTTTCTGGTAAAGCATGGGCCGGTTTTCGCCAATTTTGTGTTGGCCGATGAAATCAACCGTGCACCTGCCAAAGTGCAAAGCGCTTTGCTGGAAGCCATGCAGGAGCGTCAGGTCACCATCAGCGAATCGACTTATCAATTGCCGGAACCCTTCCTTGTCATGGCTACCCAGAATCCGATTGAACAGGAAGGAACCTATCCGCTTCCCGAAGCACAGGTGGACCGTTTCATGCTGAAAGTAGTGATTGCTTATCCCAAAAAAGAAGAAGAAAAACTGATTATCCGCCAGAATATCTCAGGTGACAGGCCGGCTATCAAACCGGTACTGGGTAAACAGGAGATACTGGAAGCCCGCAAAGTCGTACGCGATGTCTATCTGGATGAGAAGATAGAGCGTTATATCGTTGATATTGTTTTTTCGACCCGCTATCCACGGGAGCATGGCTTAGATAATTTATCCGGTATGATATCGTTCGGAGCTTCTCCCCGTGCTTCCATCAATCTGGCATTGGCTGCCCGCGCCTATGCGTTTATCAAGCGCAGAGGCTATGTTATTCCGGAAGATATCCGGGCGGTATGCCATGATGTCATGCGACACCGCATCGGCCTCAGCTATGAAGCCGAAGCCAATAACCTGACATCGGAAGAAGTTATCAGTGAAATATTGAACAAGGTAGAAGTACCTTAAACTATGGAAACGAGTGAACTCTTAAAGAAAGTTCGCCGGATTGAAATTAAAACGCGCGGATTGTCGCGTAATATCTTTGCCGGACAATATCATTCAGCCTTTAAAGGGCGGGGAATGGCTTTCAGCGAAGTGCGCGAATACCAATACGGCGACGATATCCGGGATATCGACTGGAACGTTACGGCACGTTATATCCGTCCGTATGTCAAAGTTTTTGAAGAAGAACGTGAACTGACGGTTATGTTACTGATAGACGTTTCGGGGAGTCGTGATTTTGGCTCCATTCATGTGATGAAAAAAGACCTTATCACCGAAATAGCAGCTACGCTGGCTTTCTCGGCTATTCAGAATAATGATAAGATTGGAGTGATCTTCTTTTCCGGCAAAATCGAAAAGTTTATTCCACCTCAGAAGGGGAAAAAACATATTCTTTATATCATCCGTGAACTGATAGATTTCCAACCCGATGATAAAAAAACAGATATCAATCAGGTATTGAAGTATATGACAAATGCAATAAAGAAACGTTGCACGGCCTTTCTGATTTCTGATTTCATTGATAAAGGAAATTTTAAAGATGCGCTGACCATTGCCAACCGGAAACATGATGTAGTGGCGATTCAGGTTTACGACCGCCGGGAAACCGAATTACCTCCGGTCGGGCTGATGAAAATAAAAGATGCCGAAACCGGAGAGGAACGCTGGATAGACAGCTCTTCTGCGAAAATTCGTACGATATACAGCCGGTGGTGGAATCAACGCCAGCAGGAAATGAATGATTCTTTCAGGAAATGCAGGGTGGACTCGGTCTCTATTCGCACGGAAGATGATTACGTGAAATCCTTAATGACCCTTTTTGAAAAACGTAATTAAGTATGTATAAAATAGTTAAGAAAAGTATTCTGTTTCTTGTATTATTTCATATCTTATTATCCGAAGGAAAAACATGGGCTCAAAAGACCCTGATAGATGTGAAAATAGACTCTGCTGCCATATTAATAGGCGAACAGACCCTTTTGCATCTGATTCTGACAACAGACAGGGACAGGAATGTGCAGCTGCTGATTCCTGCCGATACGCTTACCCGGGGGGTCGAGGTGCTGGGAGTTTCACAACCGGATTCATCCATCATAGAAAACGACCGCTTATTGATAAAACAGGACCTGCTGATTACCTCTTTCGATTCGTCTTTATATCTGCTGCCTCCGGTAAAAGTTATTGATGGAGCGGATACAATTTATTCGAATCAGGTAGCCTTAAAAGTATCCTCTTTCCCTGTAAATGTGGATGCCCCCGAAGAATTTTACGATATCAAACAGGTGTGGAAGCCTCCTTTTGTAATAGCTGATTATTATCCGCTTATCTTCGGCGTATTGATTGCTTTGTTCCTGATCTGTGTGGCAGGTTATGTGATCCAGCGTATCCGGAATAAAAAACCTATTCTCTCCTTGGGAAAAGATGAACCCCCACTCCCGCCGCATGAACAAGCTATCAGGGAATTAGACCGGATCAGGCAGCAGAAACTCTGGCAACAGGGACGTAATAAAGAATATTATACCTTGCTGACGGACGTATTGCGCAACTATATAGCCGAGCGCTTTGGTATCAATGCTATGGAGATGACTACCGGCGAAATCCTGACGATCATCCGCAGAGAGAACGAAGCGGATTCTGTGTATGAGAATCTGAAGCAGATTCTTCAACTGGCAGATTTTGTGAAGTTTGCTAAAATGAATCCGCTGCCTGATGAAAACGATTTGAGCCTGATGAATGCTTACCTGTTTGTGAATCAGACCAAACAAGAGGTACTGACTACTTCTGAAATCGAAGAAGAGGAAACAGAGACTGAAAAAACGAATCGTCCAACCCTAACAAAAGAATAAAAATGATATTTGCAAATCCTACTTATTTATATTTATTGCTCTTGCTTATCCCGTTGACAGGATGGTACATCTGGAAACTGCATAAAAGCCAGGCGAGTTTGCAAGTATCCTCATCCCAGGCCTTTCAGGTGCCGGGGACTACTTCCTGTAAAGTCTGGCTGAGGCATTTGCCTTTTGTTTTGCGGATGGCGGCCATTGCGCTCCTGATTCTCGTGCTGGCGCGTCCGCAATCTACGAATAGTTGGCAAAACTCATCGACAGAAGGGATTGATATTGTTTTGGCAATGGATATTTCGAGCAGTATGCTGGCACAGGACCTGAAGCCTGATCGCTTAGAGGCTGCCAAAGACGTAGCCGCCTCTTTTATCAACGGAAGGCCAAACGATAATATCGGGCTGGTGATCTTCTCGGGAGAAAGCTTTACCCAATGTCCGCTTACCACCGATCATACGGTGTTACTGAATCTGTTTAAAGATATAAAAAGCGGCATGATAAACGACGGGACGGCCATCGGACTGGGACTTGCCAATGCCGTCAGCCGTATAAAAGACAGCCAGGCCCTGTCTAAAGTGATTATACTTCTGACGGATGGCTCCAATAATATGGGCGAGATAGCTCCTGTAACTGCTGCCGAAATAGCCCGGACATTTGGTATCCGGGTCTATACCATCGGCGTAGGAACAAGAGGGACAGCACCTTATCCGTTTCAGACAGCTTTTGGAATTCAATACCAGAATATCCCGGTAGAGATTGATGAACCTACACTGAAACAGATAGCTGCCACTACAGGCGGGCAATATTTCCGCGCTACGGATAATGCCAGCCTGAGAAGCATCTATACTGAAATAGACCAGATGGAGAAAACTAAAATCAGCGTGCAGGAATTTAGTAAGAAACAGGAAGAATACAAAAACTGGGCCTTACTCATATTCGCATTGCTGCTTGTAGAATTATTATTGAGAAATACATTGTTGAGAAATATCCCATAAAAACAGAAAAGGCTTATGTTTCGTTTTGCAAACCCTGATTATTTGTATTTACTATTGGTACTTCCCGTATTGATTTTATTTTATATCTACGCGATAGTAAGGAAGAAAAAGGCACTGAAGAAATATGGAAACCCGGAATTGCTGGCCGAATTGATGCCTGAAGTATCGTATAAACGCCAGCACTGGAAGTTTTGGTTATTGTTCGGGGCTATAACTATCATTATTTTTGTCGTTGCCGGGCCTCAGTTCGGATCAAAACTGGAGACGGTAAAACGCCAGGGAGTAGAAATTATGGTCTGTCTGGATGTATCCAATTCCATGCTTGCCGAAGATATGTCGCCGAATCGTCTGGAAAAGGCTAAACAGATGCTATCGCGCCTGACCGACGGATTTGTGAATGATAAAGTCGGACTCATCGTCTTTGCGGGAGATGCCTTTACCCAACTGCCGATTACCTCCGATTATATTTCGGCTAAGATGTTTCTCTCTTCTATCAATCCCAGCATGGTATCCTCGCAGGGAACAGCCATTGGGGCAGCTATTAATTTAGCTGTCAGATCATTTACACCCAATGAGGCGTCGGATAAAACCATTATCCTGATTACAGACGGAGAGAACCATGAAGACGACGCAATCGGTGCTGCGAAGCATGCTGCCGAAAAAGGTATTCATGTGAATATTGTAGGAATGGGGCAACCGAACGGCTCTCCTATCCCCATAGAAAATAATAACAATTTCATGAAAGACAGGGAAGGGAATGTCGTAATTACCAAACTGAATGAACAGATGTGCCAGGATATTGCCGTAGCGGGGCAGGGTATGTATGTCCGTGCGGATAATACAAACTCCGCTTTAAGAGCCTTGCAGAATGAAATTGCTAAAATGACAAAATCGGAAATAGACAGCAAAGTCTATTCCGAGTACGACGAACAATTCCAGATGCTTGCCTGGATAGTCTTATTCCTCTTAATTGTGGAATTTCTGACATTAGACCGCAAGAGCCGGATATTCAGAAAAGTGAAATTGTTCTCAGCTGTATTCATCCTTTGTTCAGGACTTGTGTTTGCCCAGAAAGCCGAGCGTAAAAACGTGCGCGAAGGAAATAAATTATATCAGAATGAGCAGTTTACTGAGTCGGAAATAGCATACCGCAAAAGCCTCGAAGTAAATCCCCGTTCGGTAGAAGGTACTTTCAATCTGGGCAATGCATTGTATAAACAGGAAAAATACCCCGAAGCAGCCGAGCAATATCAGTTGCTTGCCGGGCAAAGCCGGAAACTTCTGAATGATGATCCGGCAAATGCCGCTCGTCTGTCGCAGGTATTTCATAATCTTGGAAATATAAGTATGAAAAACAAAGAATATGCCAAAAGCGTGGACGCTTATAAACAGTCGCTCCGCCTGAACCCGAAAGATGATGAAACACGCTATAACCTGGCTTTGGCTCAGAAATTACTGAGCGACCAGCAAAATCAGGACCAGAATCAGGAGGATAAAAATCAGGACCAGCAGAATCAGGACCAGAAAGACGATCAGCAGGAACAACAGCAGCCTCAACAACAAGAGGACCAGCAGGATAATAAAACTCAGGAAGAGCAGCAACAGAATGAACAGATGAGTCAGGATAATGCTCAGCAAATATTAGATGCATTCCTGCAGGACGAAAAAGACACGCAGGATAAAGTGAAAAAGGCGCAGGCTGAACAACAAAAGCGCCGGAAAACGGATAAGGAGTGGTAATTTAAAATAGTAATCTAAAACAACAATATAATGAGGAAATTCGTTCTCTTATTCATTCTATCCTTAACAACCGGACTTACGATAAAAGCAGCGGACGTTGTTTTTAAAGCCTCAGCTCCGGTTGCCGTTGTGGCAGGGCAGCAGTTTCAGCTTGCCTATACCTTGAATGCCGAGGGGAGGGAGCTGAGAATCCCGGAAATGCCCGATTTCGATGTGTTATTTGGCCCTTCTTCTTCCGTTGTCCATGGCATACGTTATATCAACGGGCAAAGTACCAGTGAAACGACGGTTACCTATACATACGTCCTGATGGCTAAAAAAGAAGGAACATTTACGATACCACCGGCTACTATTAAGGTGAATAATTCAAATTACACATCCAACACATTGACTGTAAAGGTACTTCCCCCGGATCAGGCAGCTGCGGCACAGTCGCAGAGTAGCGCTTCCTCGTCGGGACTGAGCGAGACAGACTTATTTGTTGTCATGCAGGTATCTAAACGGAGCGTTTATGAGCAGGAAGGGTTTCTGGTCACCTTTAAGCTTTATTCCAGAGACGGACAAGTCGGGCTGAAAGACGTGAAATTTCCTGAATTTGAAGGTTTTCTTGCACAGGAAGTGGAACTCCCCACCGAGAAACAATGGACCCTGGATAATTACAATGGCTCCAATTATCAAATGGTTGTATTAAAGCAAACCGTGTTATTTCCTCAGCGTCCGGGTAAACTAACCATTGAAGCAGGCAGGTTTGATGCCAGCGTGCGCGTACGTACACAGCAACGGCCACGCAGCCTCTTTGACGACTTCTTTGATGCCTATCAAACAGTAAATAAGATGCTGACCACCTCTCCGGTAACCATCGACGTGGCTCCGCTTCCTTCGGGAAAGCCGGCCTCGTATGCAAATGCGGTGGGTGATTTCAACATGAAGGTAGAGCTCAGTTCTGCCAATGTTAAGGCGAACGAAGCTGTTACAATCAAAGTGAATATCTCAGGAAACGGGAATCTCAGGGTAGTCAAAAACCCGGCAGTGACGTTTCCCAACGATTTCGATGTTTACGACCCGAAAGTCGAAAATAATATCCGTACGACGGCCGCAGGCGTTAGTGGCAGCAAAACCATTGAGTATATGGCTATTCCCCGTTATGCGGGCGATTTTGAGATACCGGCGATACAATTCTCATATTTTGATACCAGAACAGGTACATATAAAACCTTATCTTCAGGCCCTTATACCCTGCATGTGGAAAAAGGGGAGGGGAGTGGGAGCGGCGCCCCTGTTGTCTCCAATTTCAGTAACAGGGAAAATGTCAGATATATCGGCACGGATATCCATTATCTGAAAGTAAAAGGGATCAGATTCATTACCAAAAGCGATATCTTCTTTGGCTCCTTCCTTTATTATCTGTGCTATTTGCTTCCTGCGCTGCTGTTTATTGTCTTTTTCTTTATTTACCGGAGGCAGGTAAGGGAAAATGCCAATATAGCCCTGGTGCGCACGAAAAAGGCCAATAAGATGGCTGTACGCCGTTTGAAGAATGCAGGAAAACTGATGCGGGAAAATAAAAAAGAAGCTTTCTACGAAGAAGTGCTGCGCGCACTCTGGGGCTATCTGAGTGATAAACTAAGTATTCCTCAGTCGGGGCTGACCAAAGACAATGTAGAAGCGGAATTAATAAAATACGGCGTTGAAGAATCATTGATACGCGAATTTATGGATATCCTGAATACCTGCGAATTTGCCCGTTACGCTCCTTCACAGGCTCCTGATACGATGGACAAACTGTATAAACTGACGGTAAATGCCATTGGCGATATGGAAAATACAATTAAAAAGTAAAGAGATAGTATGAAAACAAATTTGTTATATATAAAAAAAATCTTTTTCCTCGTCTGCCTGCTGAGTATTGCTTGTTGTGTCTTTGCGCAGGAAGAAGCCTTAAAAGAAGCAGAAACAGTTTATACACAGGAGGATTATACAAAAGCAATCGAATTGTACAGAGAAATACTGACTACATACGGTGAGTCGGCCGAAGTCTATTATAACCTGGGAAATGCATATTACAAAGCCGGTAAAATCGCTCCGGCTGTATTATACTACGAACGCGCCCTGCTGATCGATCCGGGAGATGCGGATATACGTTTTAACCTGGAAATGGCCAGGCAAAAAACAGTAGATAAGATAGAGCCGATAGGCGATTTCTTTTTGGTCAAATGGTTCGATGCGGTTCAGAACAGGGGAGCCGCTGATTCATGGGCCAGACTCGGCATTATCTGTTTCCTGGCATTCATCGTTTGCCTGCTTCTGTTTTTCTTTTCCAGGTGGACGTATATGCGGAAGCTCGGCTTCTATTCAGGCTTGGTATTTCTGGTACTGGTTGTTGCAACCAATATATTCGCAGGAAATCAGAAACGGGAGATGGTCAATCATACGGCAGCCATCGTGTTTTCTCCCACCGTGACAGTGAAAAGCTCTCCTAATCAGAGTGGTACGGATTTGTTCATTTTACATGAAGGAACCAAAGTATCTATCAGGAATACCTTGGGAGAATGGTACGAGATCGAACTCGAAGATGGGAATGTAGGATGGATGCCTGCTAAAGACATTGAAATTATCTGACAGATGCTTGAACGAATGTTAGCATACGAACGCGAGGCGTTTTTCCTGCTTAATGGCAGCGATTTTCCTTTTTTAGACCGTTTTATGTGGCTCTATACAGGAAAGGTGGTATGGTTGCCCTTGCTTGTCTTAATTGTAATCATACTGGTATATAAAAAAAACTGGCGCGAATACGTCTTGCTTCTGTTAGCGATTGCCTTGGTAATAACCCTTTGCGACCAGTTTGCCTCCCATTTTTGCAAACCTTTCTTCTCCCGTTTTCGTCCGACCCATCATCCGGCATTCATGGATCAGGTGAAAACGGTCTTTGGCTACCGTGGAGGACGTTATGGCTTTGTATCCAGCCATGCAGCCAATGCTTTCGGTTTTGCCATGTTTATGTCGCTTCTTTTCCGGTATCGTATTTTTACAGGAGTTATATTCTTCTGGGCCATACTTACGTCTTATTCACGTATATACCTGGGAGTTCACTTTATTTCCGACATCATTTTCGGGGCTATACCGGGTCTTTTATTCGGCTATGGAGTTTATGTCTTGTATGCCTGGGCGCGAAAACGCCTGGCCGGCAGGGGAGTAGGAGGTGATTCGTCCCCGGCCGCACTGTATTCACGTAAGCAAAAGCAGCTTATTATATCAGGTATTCTGATCACTATTTTAATTCTTTTAATATTTAATGCCCCTTTGACGGCCATTATACATTAAAAACCTTGTTTTTCATGTCGTAAAGCATGTTTATTTTGTCTGATTTATTTGTTGCTGTTACAGATAATCACTAAGTTAGTGGCATCATTAATAATACAATTGACAAACATTCAAAAATAAAGAAAGCTATGACAAAGACAATCACATTTAATGAATTACGCAAGATTAAAGACAGCTTGCCTGATGGAACTTCCCACCGTATTGCCGACGAGTTGGGTGTATCGGTTGAAACTGTTCGCAACTATTTCGGCGGGCAGAATTTCAGAGAAGGCAAAAGTTGTGGGATACACATTGAACCAGGGCCTGATGGTGGTATTGTTGTTTTAGATGACACTTTAATATTGGAGCGTGCTTTGGAGATACTCGACGAAACTCGTGTATCGGCTGAAGCAGCTCAGGCGTAAAAAAAATCATTTTTGCCTGAAAAATCCCATAGCCGACTCAATCGCTTTGGGATTTTTTTATGCCTGGATTCATAAAAATACTCATTTTAAATATAGAATAAAGTATGGACGATAATTTAGTAACACTGGCAATTCACACCTTTGAAAAAGCTCAGATACTGAGGACAATACTCGAAACAGAAGGTATAGAGGTGTATATACATAATGTGAACCAGATACAGCCTGTCATTTCGGCCGGTGTACGTGTGCGTATAAAAGAAAGCGATTTACCTCATGCACTCCGTATCATAGAAGATAACAAATGGCTGGAAGAAACCCGGGAAGAAATAACAGCATCCAATCAGGAAAAAAAGATACTGATCCCTGTTGATTTCTCCGACTATTCGATGAAAGCCTGCGAATCAGGCATCCATTATGCGAACAGGGCAGGTGCCGGAGTCGTGATTATGCACGCCTATTTCAGTCCTTTTTTTCCGACTTCCATTCCCATAGGCGACACCCTGGCTTATCAGATAGACGAGAGTGAATCGGTAAAAGATCTCCTGAAACGTGTGCAGGCAGACATGAATAACCTCTCTGAGCAACTCAGGGAAAAGATGAAAGCCGGCGAACTACCGGAAGTGCAGTATGAATGCATACTGCGCGAAGGCCTGCCGGAAGAGGAGATCACCGCATTCTGTAAAGAATACCGCCCCATGCTCGTAGTCATGGGTACAAGAGGTAAAAATCAGAAAGACATAGACTTGGTTGGCAGTGTAACCGGAGAAATCATTGAAATAAGTAAAGTCCCCATACTTGCTATCCCCGAAAATGTTCCGTTCAACGACTTGAGCAAAGCAAAGCATATTGCTTTTGCCACTTCATTCAATCAGCGCGACCTGGTGGCCTTCGACACGTTTATGAAGCTGATGCAGGAATTCAATCAGCAAATTTATCTGTTTAATATCTCAAGCACATACAACGAATGGAACGAAATCCGTTTGTCGGGCATCCGCGAATATTTCAAGAAACAATATCCGGCCTTGAATATCGTTTATACAGTATTGGATGAGGGCGATCTATTGTTAGCTGTCGAAAAGTTTGTACGTGATAATCAAATTGATATGATAGCTCTGACAACGCACCGCAGGAACATATTAGCGAGAATGTTTAATCCGGGTATTGCACGCAAAATGTTGTTTCATACCGACACTCCTTTGCTTATTTTACAGGCATAATATAAAAAATAGTGCTTTAACATTTTTTATAGGGTATGAAATGAACTATATGATTCCTGACATTGTTATTATAGTAAAGTACATGTAGTAGTATTTGTTTTTTCATATAAGTAGAGTTTGTTATTTGTTTAGTCCGTATGTAGCTGTGAAGCACCATACGGATTTTCCCGTTTATTACTTCTATAATTCCGATTATGTTTAATATGATTTTGAGAAAAAGAAAAGGTTGTCTCCCGACAACCAATCTTCATTGTTAACCTTAAATCTAATACCATGAAAAACACAGTGCAAATATACAACATTTTATGTTATACAGCATAAAATGTATCTTCAAAATGAATGTTTTTAACAATATTTAGTTTCTACCGGCCAAATCCTATCTGTTTCTCAACTCATTCTATGCTTATAGTCTTCGTATGTAAAGGTACGGTACATAATTAATTCGTCGTTTTGGCTCCAGAGGGCAATAGCAGGATGCGGAATGCCGTTGAACATGCTCGTTTTTACCAGCGTATAATGAATCATATCTTCAAAGATCAGCTTATCCCCTACTTGCAGCGGCTTGTCAAAAGACCAGTCGCCCATATAATCCCCACTCAGGCAACTGTTTCCGCCAATACGATAAGTGGGTTTGTCCGCTCTGGCGTCTGTCGCATGGCGGATAAGTGGTTTGTAAGGCATTTCCAGACAATCCGGCATATGGCAGGTAAAAGAAGCATCGATAATGGCTGTCTTAATTCCATGATTCTCTACAATATCCACTACAGTAGTCAGTAAAAAACCCGTTTGCCAGGCAAAAGCACTGCCTGGTTCCATGATGATCTCCATACGAGGATATTTCGCTTTGAACGAGCGGAGCAGAGTTGTCAGATGTTCCGTATCGTATCCCTTGCGGGTCATCAGGTGCCCTCCCCCCATATTCAGCCATTTAATCGCAGGCAGGTAACGATGAAATCGTCTTTCTACCTCCGCCAGTGTCTTCTCCAGATCGTAGGATGAGGATTCGCACAGGGTATGAAAATGCAATCCTTCGATTCCTTCCGGCAGCCTATCGCCCAGCAGCCCGGCCGTTACGCCCATCCGCGAACCCGGAGCACAAGGGTTGTACAACTCCGTTTCTACTTCCGAGTATTCCGGATTGATACGCAAACCACAGGATATCGGCCTGCCTGAAGCCCGTACCATCGGATAAAAACGCTCAAACTGCAGAAGCGAATTAAAGGTGATATGGCTGCTGTACTTCAGTATCACCGGAAAATCCTCCTCCGTATAAGCCGGCGAATACGTATGTGCCCGGCTACCCATCTCTTCATAAGCCAGCTGGGCTTCGTAGCGGGAACTTGCCGTAGAGAAAGGAATGTACTCACGGATGATGGGAAATGCCTTCCACAGAGCAAATGCTTTAAATGCCAGGATAATATTCACACCGGCCTCTTCTTTCACACGCTTAATCAAAGTCAGGTTATCTCTGAGCAAGCGCTCCTCCATCACATAACAAGGTGAAGGTATTTTATCTATATCAATCATAGACGACAAAGGTACAGCATATTTTTTTATTCAACTAACCCGTAACTTGTAGGGGTGCAATTCAAATTGTCGCATCGTCATTACGGGCCGTCATTGCGAGCGGAGCGAAGCAATCCAGATCGGGGGCACCCTGGATTGCTTCGTACCTCGCAATGACGACGGAAATCCATTGAATCTGCGACAATTTGAATT
>JAISZA010000016.1 GCA_031269535.1 Tannerellaceae bacterium | reverse complement strand
AGCCGGAACATCCCGGAAATTATCGCCTTTATCAACGATTATGTCATGGAGCAACGACCGATGAAAACGGATATTACCGTAAAAGACGGCGAATTAAAACCGTATATGAAACTGAAAAGCCATAAAGATTTGTACTGATTTTGAAAGATTTTCGCAGATTTTTTCGAAATCATATCAATCATTCAAAGCAAATTCGACACGCCGGTTTTTGGCACGGCCTTCGTCGGTGGTGGTGGTGTTGTCGGCGAGGGGCGATGTCTGTCCCTTACCTGCCGGCGTCAGACGGTCGGCGGCGATGCTTACAAATTGACTACAGTTATTATATAAATCGGTTAAATTTATTGAATCAATTCCTGTTCATTCGATTGAAGCAATCCGGAGTGCGCCCGGGCTGAATTGCTTCATACCTTCGCATTTCAAATTGTCAGAACTATCAAAATGTCATTTTTTGCTATTCGGAAAATCGTTTTTTTGCCGCCCATCTCTCCTCCGGGCGTAAAAAACGCCGTAATCCGAAGGGAGTGAAAAAACATTCTGCTTTTTTTAGTGAAAAACTAATAGTAAATAGTGAATAGTATGTTCCTGAAAGTGACAATAAGACAGCTTTTCTGCCGGAAATAGCGCAATATGATATTCACACTTGTAACTTGTAACTCGTAACTTGTAACTGCAAAAAAAACCGATTTTAACGTAAATTTCTGCTATATTAGATGTTATTGACTTTTCATCGGCTTCCTTTTGAAAAATCATTGCGGTGATTTTCCGGAATCATTGCAATGAAATTTCCAAATCACCGCAATGATTCCCCAGAATTATTGCAATGAAATCCTCGAAAATACCGGATCAGATTACCGGAATACGTATAATTATTTTTATAATATAACAATCTTGTCTGAATTAACTTTAAAATACAATGACAATATGATAGCTGGACTATCCTTTTAACTATTAAAATGCATACGAATTAACTGGATTTAGAATCAGTTAATATTTGTTGACAGCTTGTTCCCGGCGGTTCGAATATGGTTTTAGCAGAAGCATCTGAGGTTTGCAGTCATTTTATCAGAACGTACAAACAAATATTAAAAAATATTTTATTTTCAAAATTATGTCATTTTATTGAAATAATATGCTACTTTTGCTTTTGTAATTAATTATTTTATATAAACGCATAAACAAAAATAAAAAAATGAGACGCCTGTATTCTTTTATAGTAAACCATAACCGGAAATTTCTTTTCTTCCTGTGTGCAGCGCTATACCAGACAACTATTTCGGCACAAGTACATATCGGCTCGGAAAAACCTCCCAGCCGTTCCGCTATGCTGGAAGTATCGGCTACCGACAAGGGTATCCTCTTCCCCTCCGTAAGCTTACAGTCCATCGACGACAGTTCGGTGATTGTGAATAATAAAACCGTTGACGGCCTGCTGGTATTTAATACAACGGAAGATGCTTCCTTGAACCTCTACGATGGGCTATGCGCCTGGAATAGCGTGAAGGAACTCTGGGAAAACATCGTCAGCGAGCAGAGTTTCCATGATATGCTCACGTCACATTATGCCATCGAAGAAACTTATTTGGTTGCCAATCAAGTGAATAATAATGATGAAAAGATGAAAATATCAGCGGGAAATGTTGTGAAACTTACTTTTAAAAGACCCGGTAATATCAGCATAAACAAAGGGAATCATTTCGCCGACACCAGCAATATATTTACTGTACCTAAAGATGGATACTACAAGGTGGTATGCGGAATAGAAATACTTCACAACCAGGTAGAAAAAACCGACAAAGCCGATATCCGGTTAATCTTTCTTACCGGTAATGGTAAGAAAGATTCTGCTTATATGGAGGTTACTCGTTCGAATATCAATAGCCAGAGTATAATCATGCCATTGACCCCTTCTCTTATTTATAATGGTTATTTAAAGAAGGATGTTAAGCTCTACCTGACCGGTTACAGTAATAAATCAGGATACATAAATAGAAAATATCTGTATATTAACACATTCTGACAGATAAAATCATGAGAAAATTAATTGCCATTCATATACTGCTTTTATCGGCTCTTTGCGTCCACGGACAGGTGTTTATCGGGACGGAACCGACAGGGAATCCGGTACTGCTCGAAGTAAAATCAAGCAACCGGGGCGTTCTGATCCCAAGGATAAACATACCGGATACACAATCCGCTTCTCCGGTAAACAATCCCCCAAAAGGCCTGATGGTTATGAATATTTATCCAGGCAAGGAAGGCCTGTTTTTCTGGAACGGAGGCGAATGGGAAAAACTGAAAACCAAAGAATCGGTAATGGCCGACCTCCTGAAAATGGGAAAGAAAGGCGTATTCATCGGGATTGAAGAATCTGTAGGACAAATACTCACGGCACATCAGTTTACCGATATCGAACTGAAGGCTTCTTTTGGTACGCTGACCAACGATAAACATATCATTCAGGAAAAGGGCGTCTATGAACTCACAGCCAGTTTTACGGGCATTCCAAGCGAGAGAGACGGCTTTATCGCCCTGAGTATTTATAATTATAAAAAGAACGCTCATCTTGCCTTTACCACCGTAAGCCAGACTGACTCTTATAAAGATATAGCAGCCAAAGCAATTTATTACGGTCCTTTAGAAAAGGACGATGAAATAGGACTCCGGATATTTTACGGAACAACGGATACGAGTAAACCAGAAAAAGTAGAAACAGCTATTCTGAGTATAAAAAAGATAGCCACAGATTAAAATCAAAAAAACAGTGAATTATGCAAAAGATAATTTTATATTTGCTTCTGATTATCATCGCTTTTCCCGGTGCTGCCGAAGCACAGATAAGCATAGGCAGCACGAACCGTCAGTCGGCTTCCTCAGCCATGTTGGATATGGATACTACCATTGCCGGCAGGCATCTGGGCGTACTCTTTCCCCGGATTCCCCTCGAAAGTCCCACCGATTGTACCAGTATTTCCAACCCAGTTGATTATCTGCTTGTCTTTTCGCCTTACACGGCGAATCCATCTTATGCCGGGTTGAACTATTGGTTCAATAAACGGTGGAACCGCTTTCTGAATCAGAGTGAGTTGTATGACAGCATATCGACCAGACATATCGCGCAAATTGTACTGTTTGCTACGCAATCGAACCCCGAAACCTCCCCGCATCTGACGGATAACAACAATAAGGATCCCTACAAGCTCCGGATTGACAATGTTACTTTCGACAGCCAGAATGGCTATAACAAGACAAATTACGAATACATTATTCAGGAAGACGGTTTATACGAGATTACCTGCAATGTAGAACTGGCTCATAATAACACAAAGAGACCCAGCATGCAAACATTTATTCAGATAAATGATACAAACACCGTGAGCGACCTGGTAAGCGATTCGCCGGTAATTGTGTTCGGTTCGGTGCTCTATGTAGCAGAACTAAAGAAAGGGATACGAGTGGGTGGCGCTGTCGGATTAGGATCCTGGAATACTGATCTATTTACTGTAACCCATGCTTCCCTGGCGATTGTAAAATATTAGCGCCTGATGTTTTATTGCCTGTGACAGAAGCAGCTACGAATGATTCTGGCCCCTGTATTCTGTCCTGTTTCAGTTCCGCTTATTATCAAGAAGCGGAACAGGAAGAATTATTTGTAATTGCAAACATACAAATATCCTTTAAACCAACAATATATTTAAACAGATATTTTATATCCTTGTTTCCAAAGACAGGTTGTTTACCCGCTAAGTGTTTGATACTTTTGTGTTTGAAAAATGTTTACAAAAAAACGATATCAGCAGACACACAGACAGCCCCCTATTTACCTGTCTGCCTGTATCCTGACATTCCTGTGCGCGCTATTCCACATACACTGTTTGCAAAAATGTTTGCAAAATATTTTCCGGTACTGACTTATATTACTGATAATTGGTGAGATACAAAAAATAATTCTTCCCGTTCCGCTTCTTGATAAGAAACAGAACGGGAATGAAGAAAATGTGAGTTGAACTATTTGACAAAAATCGTACAAAATGCAAACTTTAAAACAGGATCATGAGACAGCGCTTGAAAAGTTTATTCTCCCGTATGCTGAGTAAGACAAGTATATGGAGACAAAATTCTGATGGGATAATCAACGGAAATGGGATATTTACTGTCAACGGAAACGGAGTACTTGCCAAATACGAAGGCCCCGGAGGAGAAGTGACGATACCGGAGAGCTCAGGTGTCAGGGCCATAGGAGACTATGCATTTTCTGATAACAGCAGTCTGACCTCTGTGATAATATCCGGCTCGGTAACAACTATTGGGAATTATGCTTTTTCGCGTTGCCGCAATCTGGTCTCTGTGATAATACCCGACTCGGTAACGAGCATCGGAGAGAGCGCTTTTGCAGCATGTTACAGTCTGAATTCTGTAGTAATACCCGACTCGGTAACGAGCATTGGAGAGAGCACTTTTGCGGCATGTTACAGCCTGACCTCTGTGGCAATACCCGACTCGGTAACAAGCATTGGATATAACTCTTTTGCGAGGTGCTATGGCCTGACTTCCGTGACAATACCCGGCTCGGTAACGAGCATCGGACATGGCGCATTTCAGGGATGCAGCAGCCTGACCTCGGTGACAATACCCGAGATGGTAACGAGTATCGGACATAATGCTTTCAGGGGTTGCAGCAGCCTGAACGCTATCATAATCCCCGACTTGGTAAGCAGCATTGAAAGTGGCACTTTTGCGGAATGCAGCCGCCTGGCCTCTGTGACAATACCCCACCCGGTAAGGGCTATTGAAGAGAGCGCTTTTGCGGCATGTTACAGCCTGACCTCTGTGACAATACCCCGATCGGTAATCAGCCTTGGACACAGCGCCTTCGAGGGATGCAGCCGTCTGGCTTCTGTGGAAATACCCGACTCGATACGTACGATTGGAAATTTCGCCTTCCATGGATGCATCAAACTGAATTCTATGATCATTCCGGACTCGGTAACGACTATCAAAACCGGCATTTTTGAGGAATGTAGCAGCCTGACGTCGGTGATCATCCCCGACTCGGTAACAAGCATCGGATACAAAGCTTTTTACGCATGCCGTAATCTGAGCTCTGTGCACATTCCGGATTCGGTGACAAGCATTGGTAATAAAGCGTTCCAGAAGTGTGACCGTCTGACTTCGGTGGTCATCTCCCATCGGATAACTGCCATTGGTGATGCGTGTTTTGAGGGATGCAGCAGTTTAAGCTCTGTGCACATTCCGGATTCGGTAACAACTATCGGAAACAATGCTTTCTGGGGATGCAGTAGTCTGGCCTTTGTTACGATCCCGGAGGCGGTAAGAGCGATTGGAGAATGGGCTTTCTGGGGATGCAGCGGTCTGACCTCTGTCAAAGTTCATTGGGCCACTCCTTTGTATGTGGAAGGCAATGTATTTCGCGACATAAAATTGAATATCAAGACTTTAGTTGTCCCCGCAGGCACGAAAGCGCTCTATCACTCTGCTCCGGTCTGGCAGGATTTTGGGACGATCAGAGAGTCCGGGTTCAGCAGCTGAACATGCCTTACGATTACTTTACTCTGATTCGTCCAAACAATTTATTAATTAAATCTTTCCTTCCCAGACGTTGCAATGCGTGAATGATCGAGCGGCGGAATTCGGGTTTGTACCAGAAAAAGTATTGGCGCTGAGCCTGTTTTTCATCTTTGGTGCGGGCGGTATATACTTTCTCAAGGGTATAAGGGTGATAGCCGGTATAATAGATTTCGGTAGCAAGCGTCATGGGAGTGGGGGTAAAATCCTGTACCTGCTCCAGGCGGAAATGGAGCGCCTGGGTGGCAACCGCCAATTCGGCCATATCGGCTTCTGTACAACCGGGATGGCCGGAGATAAAGTAAGGGATAAGTTGCTGATTCAATCCTTTTTGTTTATTGATGCGTTCAAACAAACGGTGGAATTGTCCGAACAGCTCAAAAGACGGCTTGCGCATCAGCTCCAGGACATGGGGACAAGTATGCTCCGGTGCTACTTTCAGGCGTCCGGAGACGTGGCGGGCAATCAGCTCTTCCGTATAGGTGAGGGCAGCCCGGTTCAGTCTTTCATCTTTGTAATCGTGCAGCAGCAAATCGTAGCGAATACCGCTTCCGATAAACGATTTCTTTACTCCGGCTATCCGGTCGGCGGCGTGATATATTTCAGACAAAGGAGTATGGTCGGCCTGGAGGTTCTTACAGACCTGAGGCGAGATACACGAGGGCTTCGGGCATTGGCGGCAAAGTGTTTCGTCTCTTCCTTTCATCCGGTACATATTGGCCGAGGGGCCTCCCAAATCGCTCAGATAGCCCTTGAAATCAGGCATCAGCGTGATGGCTTTTATCTCTTTCAGGATCGATTCGCGGCTACGCGAGGCGATGAACTTACCCTGATGCGCCGAGATGGTACAAAAAGCACAGCCTCCGAAGCATCCGCGGTGCATATTTACCGAGAATTTAATCATCTCGAAAGCCGGTATCTCCTTTCCTTTGTATTTGGGGTGGGGCAAACGGGTATAAGGTAAGTCGAACGAAGCGTCTATCTCGGCTTCCGTCATGGGAGGGAAAGGCGGGTTTACGACAATCATCTCTTTTCCAACAGCTTGCAGGATGCGTGAAGCTTCCTGCCTGTTCGATTCTTCCTCTATATGCCGGAAGTTCTGAGCCTGTTTCAGCTTATCAGCCAGACATTCTTCGTGTGAGAACAGACGGATGTCGCCACGTCCTCCTTCCAGGCGCTCAGGGGGGATGGACGAGTCGCTCAGATAGGCCGTTTGGCGGATATCCTTTATCTCCCTGAATGCTTCTCCGGCTTTCAGTCTCCCAGCTAATTCGCGAAGCGGTTGTTCGCCCATGCCGTAAATCAGTAAATCGGCACCACTTTCCACCAGGATACCGGGCTTGAGCCGGTCGTGCCAGTAATCATAATGCGTGAGCCGCCGGAGAGAGGCTTCGATACCGCCCAGGACTACAGGTACATCCGGATAAAGCGTCTTCAGTATCTTTGTATAAACAATGCTCGGATAGTCCGGGCGCATACCCGGACGGCGGTCGGGCGTATAGGCATCGTCACTGCGCAGACGCTTGTTTGCCGTATAATGATTAATCATCGAATCCATTGCGCCTGCCGAAACACCAAAAAACAGGCGCGGCCGCCCCAGCTTTTTAAAATCCCTGTAATCGCCTCTCCAGTCGGGCTGCGGAACGATGGCTACCCGTAGCCCCTCAGCTTCTGCCACACGCCCGATAACAGCTGCACCAAAAGACGGATGATCGACATACGCATCTCCCGAAAAAAGAATGACATCCACATAATCCCACCCGCGTGCCTCTATTTCCTTTTTTGTAACCGGCAGCCAGGCATCTGTTTTCAATCTGTTCATACCGACAAAGGTATGAATTTAAGGTGATATGGAAAACAAATCAATATTCGCGGAAAAGTTTTTGAATATCTGATGCTTTCGTCTTATCTTTACAGCGAATTTAAACTATACAAAACATGGAAAACTCTCGTCGTTCTTTTATCAGAAAAATGACTGTCGCCGGTATGGGGACTGCCGGTATTGCACTGAATAACAAGATAGCCTCCGCCGAAGTGAAGGCTTCAACACCTCAGCAGAAAAAGCCCGTCGCCAAAGACGACGGCAAGCTCCGGTTCGGATTTATCGGAACCGGTTCGAGATGTCAGGAACACATCAATAATGTAGTCGTTATTCCCGGTAATAAAATCGTGGCAATCTGCGATATCCAGAAAGGCCCGCTGGAAAAGACGCTGAAGCATATTGCCGGTTTCAACCTTCCCGAGCCTAAAGTATATACCGGGAGCGAACGGGCTTTTGAACAAATGCTGGCTAACGAAGATTTCGATTGTGTGATTATAGCAAGCCCCTGGGAGTGGCATGTGCCCATGTCGCTGGCAGCTATGAAAGCAGGCGTCCCTTACGTAGGCGTGGAAGTATCTGCCGCCAATACAGTCGAAGAATGCTGGGACCTGGTCAATGTATCCGAAGCTACCGGGAGCCAGTTGAATATCATGGAGAACGTATGCTACCGGCGCGACTGCATGGCAGCGCTCAACATGGTCAGGCAGGGACTCTTCGGTGAATTGCTGCACGGAGGATGCGGCTATCAGCACGATTTACGGGATGTGAAATTCAACGATGGCAGCAGTTATACTTACAAAAAAGGAGGTGAACTGCGTATGGGGCCGACAGCCTTTGCCGAAGCCCAGTGGCGTACGCAACACTCCGTAGCCCGTAATGGCGATATCTACCCCACTCACGGCATCGGGCCGGTGGCAAACTGCATGGATATCAATCATGGGAACCGTTTCCTCTCCTTATCAGCCATGGCTACCCAATCCCGCGGCCTGCATAAGTTTATCGTAGATAATGGAGGCGAAGACCATCCGCTGGCCAAAGTGCGCTTCAATCTGGGTGATATTGTCACTTCCATGATTAAATGCGCAAACGGACAGACGATACTTGTTACGCACGACACCAATTCACCGCGTCCTTACTCACTTGGCTTCCGTATTCAGGGAACAGAAGGTCTCTGGATGAACGACGGTACTCACGTATATGTAGAAGGACAGTCGAAACCTCACCGCTGGGACGATTCGGAAGAATGGTTTAAGAAATACGACCATAAACTGTGGAGCACGCTGGATGCCAATGCGAGAGAAGCAGGTCACGGAGGGATGGACTATATCATGATGTACGACTTTATTGATGCGATACGAAATAAGAAACCGGCGCCTATGGATTGTTACGATGCCGCAGCCTGGAGCGCCATTTCCGGTTTGTCGGAAATGTCTGTCGCCCGTGGCGGCGCCGTAGTCGATTTCCCTGATTTCACCCGTGGCCAGTGGATTCACCGCAAGCCCACGTTCGCTCTCTGAGAGAGTCAGCATCCTGCGTCCCCGGTACCAGAAAGAGATGGTACCGGGGCGCCTGAACAGACCTGGATTCGGGATTTTGTGTCAATACTAACAGCTTATAACGAAATAACTGTAGAGCCTAATTTTTTACTTATGTCCTGAATTGCCAAATTCAGAATATTTATTTCTTCCTGAGTAAAAGAAGCCTCTTTACCATTTACTTTGTTTCCGTTTATTTTCTGATAAAGCCAGGTTCTTGTTTTATGAAAGTAATTTTTTGCAATATAGGAAAGTGAAACAATTTCTGTAATTTCCATCAACTGCATTTTAACTTTTGTTTCTTCAATAAAAGCATCCGTTTCTTTTATAGATTCATTAATAACTGTTTCCATATATTTGCCTATCTGCTTTTTCCCATCAGGAAATTTCTCACAGATTGACAGATAATGTGTTTTAAATTCGTTTGTATCACCGGAATACAACTCTTTTAATTTTTCAAGTTCCATCTGCAGGTTCATAATTCAAATTTGTTTTAGTCCCCTTTCGGAGGTTTGTTGATTACTTCATTTTTCTAATCTCGTTTTCAAGCTCTTCCAGCATTCTCAATCTGTCAAGAAGAGCATCCATTTCCTCTTTGAAGATTATGTTTTGTTCCAAAAGAAAACTTAGTTTTTTAAGTTGACTTTTTACTTCCATTTTCTTCATCTGGATGTCTTTCAGCCATTCTTTTTGTTTTTCGTTATTCATGCTGTTAGTAATTATTGACACCACAAAAATAATAATCACTTGATTAATATGCAAACCTTTCATCAGTTGTTTTCAATCGGGCTTCTCTCGGACGACGATTAAAATCCATTGAATTTACAATAGCAAAAAAAAACTATCCCTTTTCTTCCCCGATATACCCTGCAAAAAAAGAAAGCAACCCATTGCAAATTGATGTATTTGCAACGGGTTGCTTACAGTACGCAGGATGAGATTTGAACTCACACACCGTAACCGGCACTACCCCCTCAAAGTAGCGTGTCTACCAATTCCACCACCTGCGCAATTATGAATTATTCTGTCTCTTAGATGTGCCCGGAACAGGACTCGAACCTGCACGTTCGCAAAAACACTCGCACCTGAAACGAGCGCGTCTACCAATTCCGCC
>JAISZA010000035.1 GCA_031269535.1 Tannerellaceae bacterium | reverse complement strand
GGATTCATCCGGAATACAGACATGAAATAATAAATAAATATTGTATATTTGGCTGCTTTATCATGGATACAATTTTAACCTTAAAATAAATTAGAAATGACAAACAGAAAACTTAAAATGGGAATGGTTGGCGGCGGAAGCAATGGTTTTATTGGAGCTGTTCACCGATGTGCCGCTTTTATGGACAACCAGATCGAACTGGTTTGCGGATGTTTCAGTACTGACCCCGACGTATCTTTGAGTTCAGGACGTTCTTATTTCCTGCCCGACGACCGGATTTACAAGACTTATCAGGAAATGTTCGAGCATGAAGCCGGCCTTCCGGAAAATGAACGGATGGACTTCGTTGCCATTGTAACACCAAATAAATGGCATTATGAACCGGCGATGATGGCGCTTGAAAGAGGCTTCCATGTTGTATTGGACAAACCTATGACCTTCTCACTGGAAGAGGCCAGACAGCTTCAGAAAAAAGTGGAAGAGACCGGGCTTATCCTTGCTCTTACTCATGTTTACTCCGGCTATCCTGCTGTAAAAGAAGCCAGAGAAAGAGTAGCCAATGGCGAACTCGGTAAACTGCGACGCATCTATGTGGAATATTCGCAAGGTTGGCTGTCTGAACGGATCGAATTGGCAGGAGGCAATAACGCCGGATGGCGAACCGACCCCAAACGCTCAGGCAAAGCAGGATGCGTAGGCGATATAGGTACGCACGCCTGGCATCTGAGTGAATACATCAGCGGATTGAGAGTAACCGAATTATGCGCCGAGCTGAGAGCCTTTGCTCCCGGACGACCCATAGACGACGATGCCGCCGCTTTCCTGCATTATGAAAAAGGCGTAACAGGCGTACTGACATGTACACAAATAGCCGTGGGCGAAGAAAATAAACTCTTCATCCGTGTTTACGGAGAAAAAGGAGGGCTGGAATGGAGTCAGGAAGAACCCAATACCCTGTACCTGAAATGGCCCGACCGCCCCAAAGAAGTCGTCCGTGTGGGAAATAACGGCTTCAGCGGAAGAGCGGCCAAAGGAAACACCCGTACACCGGGAGGGCATCCGGAGGGGTTCATCGAATCCTTTGCCAATATATACAGAAATTTTGCTTCCACCTTGCAGGCCGTGAAAAAGGGAGAGAAACCTTCGGCTCTGGCCTTGGATTTTCCCACGGTCTATGACGGAGTAAGAGGGATGCAGTTTATCGAAACCATGGTGGAGGCCGGATATAATGATAAACAAAAATGGCAGAAATGGATTGAATAAAGTCTTTAAGCATTAAAAAAGTAGCATGATTTTTTTATTGTTATATAAGATTATGCTACTTTTATCGCCAAATTCAAGACTATTTATAAGTTGACTCAAAAAACAAATGACGAAAAGAGATTCTAATCGCTATTCATCTGGTAGAACAAAGCCGGAGAAAAAGAAAATGTTTCTTTTTCCCGCAGGTTTACTTCTGGGCGCTGCTTGCGTGACCGGTTTGTATCTGACATCCGTTTACTTCTCAACAGACGCTTCGTGCATGATGTGCCATGTGCATCCGCATGTAGAAAACACCTGGAAATTATCCAAACATGTAAATAACCGGAGTGGTACGAAAGTGCATTGTGTGGATTGCCATCTCCCCCCCCAGCACGACACCTGGGCGCATTATACGGCAAAGGCCGGATTAGGGCTGAAAGATGCATGGGGATGGCTCACGAAAGACAGCGCTGATTTCGACTGGGACAGACTATCCGAGCTTGAACATGCCATAACCTATATCCCGAACGAATCCTGTAAAGAGTGCCACCAGAATCTTTTCCCCGAAGGTATTACCAACGACGCCGTCACAGCGCATCTGTATTATGAAGAAAATGAAAAGAAGCTGGATTTGCAGTGTATCAGCTGTCATCTGGATGCCGGGCATCATAATCCCAATTACACGCACGGAAGAATGACGGGGATTCCGGGATTAAATGCTTCGGGCCAGGCCGTGACCGATACCAGCTTATTCTTTAAAATGCCGGCAACGATAACTACCTTCAGTAATTACACAGAACAGATACCGGGGACGGCAGTGTCGTTCAGGATGATAGCCGTTCAGGGAGGAACCTTCCGGATGGGCAGTCCGGAAAAAGAATCGTTTCATCAGCCGGATGAATCGCCTGTGCGTACCGTCACCCTGAGTCCTTTTTTCATGGCTGAAGTAGAAACAACCTGGGAACAATATTGGGCGTTCTATGCCAATACCATGAGCGAAGGGCGTACGCCTCCCGAAACGATTTATGCAAACAACAGCAATCCTCATGTGGATGCCATTTCCGGCCCGACGCCTCCGTTCGGTCTCCCCGACCAGGGATGGGGTTCAGGAAACCGCCCGGCCATCACCATGACTCATTATGCAGCGGAAACATTCTGCCAGTGGCTGTCTAAAAAAACGGGGAAGAAATACCGGCTGCCTACCGAAGCCGAATGGGAATACGCAGCGCGGGGAGGTACGCAAACGCCTTACTTCTTTGCCGGAGACCCTTCGAAATTCTCCGACCACGGATTCTGGCGCAGGTTTTTCGATGCTAAAACCGATAGTATCAGTTCCTACGTAATTTATGTCAAAAACAGTAAGAATAAGACGCAGGAACCCTCGGAAGTGAAGCCGAATCCACAGGGCCTGAAGAATATGCTGGGCAATGTAATGGAATATTGTGCCGACAAATACGATCCCGAAGCCTATCATAAAGGAGGAGAAAGCGTAATCAATCCCTTGGTTACGGAAGGAGTGGAATGGGTCGTACGCGGAGGCAATTATACCTCAGACGCGGCCGATCTGCGTGCAGCAGCCCGCGATTATACCCGGCACGAAGCCTGGCTGAAAACCGATCCTCAGCAACCTAAAAGCATCTGGTGGTATTCGGATATCCGGGGAATCGGTTTCCGTGTCGTATGCGAACCGGATACATCCCTTATAAAATAGTTTTTTTATTATTAAACATAAATATCATGAAAAGAGAAAACAGTATCAGCAGAAGGAACTTCCTGAAAAGTTCGGCTATGGCAGGCGCTTTAGGCGCCATGGGAACAGGTAGTGCAGCTACCGTATTAACATCTTGCGGCGGAGGTGAGAAAGCCGGAGCGCTCAAACCGCTGAAAAACCCCGGCACCTATTATGTGCCTGACTTGGTGGATTTCGCTACCGACGGACAGGAATTGAAAGCCGGTGTTATTGGTTGCGGAGGACGTGGTTCGGGCGCAGCGCTCAACTTCCTGAATGCCGCTAATGGCGTAACCATCACTGCGCTGGGGGATACCTTCAAAGACAGAGTAGATGACCTGGCGGCTAAACTGAAAGAAAGCAAAGGCATCGACATCCCCGAAAACCAGCGCTTCGTAGGATTAGACGCTTATAAGCAGGTAATCGACAGTGGTGTGGATGTAGTGATTGTGGCGACGCCTCCCAATTTCCGTCCTATTCATTTCCAGTATGCAACGGAAAAGGGCAAACATTCCTTCCTCGAAAAACCAATTTGTGTAGATCCGGTAGGCTATCGTACTATCGTGGCCACAGCCAAACAGGCCGCTGCCAAAAACCTCTGTGTGATTACAGGGACACAACGCCATCATCAGCGCAGCTATGTCGAATCGTACAAACAGATACAGAACGGCCTTATCGGCGAAATTACCGGAGGTACGGTGTATTGGAATCAAAGTATGCTCTGGTTCCGCGAACGTCAGCCCAAATGGAGCGACTGCGAATGGATGATCCGCGACTGGGTGAACTGGAAATGGCTTTCGGGAGACCATATCGTAGAACAACATGTGCATAATTTAGATGTGTTCACCTGGTTTACCGGATACCTGAAACCTGTCAGCGCCGTAGGCTTCGGCTCGCGCCAGCGCCGGGTCACCGGCGACCAGTACGACAACTTCAGCATTGATTTCGAACTGGAAAACGGAATCCACCTCCACAGCATGTGCCGCCAGATAGATGGTTGCGCCAACAATGTGAGCGAGTTCATCCAGGGAACCAAAGGTTCGTGGAACAGCAATACGATGGAGATAAAAGACCTGGCAGGAAACCTGCTCTGGAAGTTCGATGGAGAAGCCGAAAAAGCCAACTTCAAGCAAACAGACCCCTATACGCTGGAACATGTCAACTGGATCAACCATATCCGTAGCCAGAGACCTATCGACCAGGCTTCGGAAACAGCCGTTGCCAATATGGCGGCTATTATGGGGCGTGAGTCGGCTTATACAGGAGAAAAGACGACATGGGAAGCCCTGACAGCTTCTGCTTTAGACTATATCCCTGCCGATCTGAATTTAGGGAAGATGGACATGAAAGGATTTACTGTTCCTGTCCCCGGTAAACCTCTTGATTCGAAATAATATATGGCACTCGACAGAAGAAACTTTCTGAAAACGACGCTCTCCGGAGCTGCTGTGGCTGCCATGAGCGGGTCGGCGCTGACAGCTTGTACAGGCAAACTGGCGCCCCCGAAAGCAGAAACAAAAAGCAGCTCCTCCGAACTGAAACTTTCTTTTCAGGAAGGAATTGCCCCGGGGGAAAATCTGAATGAGAAACTGGATTTCATGGAAAAACTGGGAGTCGCAGGATTTGAGCCGGGTGGCAGAGGGCTGGCCGGACGTGTGGACGAGATCCGGCAGGCTTTGAATGGACGCACTATCCAAATCAGCGCCATCTGCGCCGGCTTCGAAGGCTTTATCCTTTCTACAGACGAAGCTGTCCGCAGGCAATGTATGGATACGATGAAGGAAATCATTGCCGCTGCCGGAGATTTGGGTTCTGTGGGAGTAATCATCGTCCCAGCCTTCAACAGCCAGATACCGGTATTCCCTCATACACAGGAAACACGCGACTTCCTCTGCGAGCAGTTTACCGAAATGGGTAATTGGGCCGTTGAGCACGGGACGACCGTTATTTTCGAACCCCTGAACCGTAGGGAAGCCTTCTACCTGCGCCAGGTAGCCGATGCCGCTTCCATCTGCCGCGACATAAATAATCCGGGCGTGCGCTGTATGGGAGACTTCTGGCATATGACATGGGAAGAGACCTGCGACATGGGCGCTTTCCTCTCTGCCGGAGAATACCTGCAGCATGTGCACATAGCCAGCCGCAAACGCCGCAGCATGCCGGGCGAAGATGGAGAGGCAGATAATTATATCGCCGGCTTCAAAGCGTTGAAAATGCTGGGATACAATAAATACGTGAGCTTCGAATGTGGTTGCCAGGGCGATCGCAATGTGGCTGTACCGGCTGCTGTGGAATTACTGCGCAAACAATGGGAGGAAGCCTGAAGATGCCTTTAGTATATCCCGATATGCAGATGAGCGAGGTGGTGGAGGAACACCCCTCGCTCATACCTATTATAAACCGGTTTGGCGTACGTCTGGGCCTGGGTGATAAATCGGTTCAGGAAATATGCGACGAATACCGGCTGGATACCGATTTCCTGCTTACCGTAATTAATACTTTTCTGAACGAAGAATATTTTCCGGAAAAGAAGCTTCAAACGTTCCATACCTCGCAGATCATTGATTACTTAGTAAAAACCAATCAGTACTACCTGCGTTTTCAGTTACCCAATATCGAACACCATCTTACTTCGTTCATCTCTATGAGCATACCCGGTAATCAAACGCTTGCCCTGATAGGGAAATTCTTTTTTTCCTTCAAGGATGAGCTGGTGGCGCGCATAGAGAACGACGACCGGGAATGGTTCCCTTATTGCCTCGCATTGAGCGAGAAGTTGCAGGATAAACTATACGGAACCAAAGACCTCCTGCCTCTTTTGATTCATTCTGAAAAATATACGGAAGACAGCATTGAAGAATTGCTGGCCGACCTGAAGCGGATCATGGTAAAGCATCTTTCGGGCGATTACAACCTGAATCTCTGTTACGCAGTAATCTCAGCCATTTGCAGCCTGGAAAAGGATATAAGACAGCACAACCGCATCCGTTTCCGCATTCTGACACCTATGGTGAGGGCAATGGAAAAGATCAGCGTACAATAAATTCCGTGTGATGCGAAGGACAAAGCAAATAGCTATTATTCTTTCTGATACATTGCAAAGCACAGGCCTGCAAAGCTTATTGACAGATTATTTCCCACCGGTTGAGATTACGGATTTCCGCACATTCGGCGATTTACCGGAAGGCGGAAACGATTTCCACTATTATCTCACCAAAGCCGATACATTCATACTGAATATTGATTTCTTTCTCCCCCGTCACTCCAGAACACTGATCCTGACACCGGATAATAAAGTAAGCTCGCCCGGCACGGGATACAACTACCTGAATACCGGTTCGTCAAAAGAGACCCTCATCGAGCAGCTGCAACAATTCTTTTCAACGGAAGGAAACAACGAGGTGGTGGAACGGAACAAAGAACTATCCCTGCGCGAGAAAGAAGTACTCAGACTCATTGCGCAGGGAAGTACCAACAAAGATATCGCAGATAAACTGAATATCAGTCTGAACACTGTCCTGACCCACCGGAAAAACATTACTGCCAGGCTCGGTATCAAAACCGTTTCCGGCCTCACCTTTTACGCAATCATGAACGGCCTCATCTCTTCCGACCTGATTGGCTGAAGTTGTTTATTTTGCGGGAATATTTTTTAATAAGCAAAGCAGGTGTTGCCACCACAGTTCTACGGTATCAATCCGGATACGTTCATTCGGAGAATGTACGTCACGCAAAGTCGGGCCGAAAGATATCATATCCAGATACGGATACTTCTCGAGGAATAAACCGCATTCCAGTCCGGCATGGATCGCCATGATTTTCGGTTCTTTACCGAACAATTGCCTGTAGCTGTCCTTTGCCACCTTCAGTATCTGAGAATCGGGATTGGGCGCCCATCCGGGATAGCCGTCACCCTGCGTCACGACAGCTCCGGCCAGCAGGAAGGTCGAAGCTACCTGATTGGCAATAGATTCTTTGGCCGATTCGATGGAACTACGCTGGCTTGTGCCTATCAGAATCCGGTCGTCTTCCATCTTCACCGATGCCAGATTGGTAGAGGTTTCTACCAGGCCTTCGATGTCGTGGCTCATGCCGATAACGCCGTGCGGACAGGCATAGAGCGCATAGATTAGTTTTTCTGCGCTTTGAGGGTCGATCTGTTTATCCGGTTTATCAACCGATTGCATCCCTATTTGTACCTTGGGATCGACATGCTTCAGCTCGTTTTCGATCCGGGCGGCAAAATGGTTCAGCAGGGCGCGTACCTCTTCCCTGTTTTCCGGATGCAATCCGATCACGGCATACGCTTCGCGAGCAATTGCGTTATGCAGATTCCCCCCTTCGATTGCGCAAAGCGTGAAATCAACGTCTGTTTTCAGCAGGTAGAGGAAGCGTACCAGTATCTTGTTGGCATTCCCCAGGCCTTTGTGTATTTCGCTTCCCGAATGTCCTCCATTGAGGCCCTTCACATCAATACGGAAATAATCAAGTTCCGGAGAGGCCGGCAGGGAGGTGTAATACAACTCGGCCTGTGTACCCTTTCCTCCGGCGCATCCTACAAAAATCTCTCCTTCGTCTTCGCTGTCAAGGTTGAGCAGAATGTTTCCGGTCATAAAGCCGGCTTCGAGGGCTTTGGCTCCGGTCAGTCCGGTTTCTTCATCTACGGTAAAGAGACATTCGAGGGGGCCATGTTCGATATCGTCTGAAGCCAGGATAGCCAGTTCGGCGGCTACGCCAACGCCATTATCGGCGCCTAAGGTTGTTTCGTCGGCACGTAGCCAGTCGCCGTCAATGATAGTTTGGATAGGGTCTTTCTCGAAGTCGAAGACTTTCGCTTTATTCTTCTCACATACCATGTCGATATGCGACTGGAGAATGACGACAGGCAGGTTTTCATATCCCGGCGTCGCCGGTTTCGACATCAGTATATTGCCTGCTGCATCTTTTTTAATGGCAATATGATACGTTCCGGCAAATGTTTCCAGGTATTCGATAATCCGGCCTTCCTTCTTTGAAGGACGTGGCACCTGGGTAATCTGATGGAAAAACTTCCATACGATCTGAGGCTTTAAATCTGTAATTTTCATGTTATTATCTTATTTTATAGATGTTAGTTCACGTGGTAAAAATCAAACACTCGCAAGAGCTTTTTGAAAAAAAACAGAATATTCTATTTAAAAAGGTACTATATAAGAGTTAAACTCTTATATTTGCGTCCACAAATATAAAAGAAAATGTTCACAACATTATTATTGACATTTATAATTCTTCTGGTCTGTGTTGTTTTACTTTCGGTAGGCATCCTCTTGAAAAAAAACGGAAGTTTCCCGGCTATGCATATCGGCGACAATCAGGCTTTGAAGAAACAAGGGATTCAATGCGCCAGGTCGCAGCATGATGAACAAGTACACCGGAAAAATCTGGAAGAACGATTGAAAGAAATAATAGAATAATAGATATATAATATTGAACTTTATGAAGAACATTAACTACATTATTAATGGCGTACTCGCTGTAGCTGTTATAATTTTGTTTGTAATGCAATTTACAGGGAAAAAAGGAACAGAAAGTGTGAAACCCTCTGTTGTCTCCGGAGAAGATTCGTCCTCATCATTGCCTGTGGCTTATGTAAACATGGATTCTCTTCTCCAGAATTACAATTACTATAAAGATTTGAATGAGATTATCGTACGGAAGGAAGAAAATGCCCGTGCCAATGTCAATCAACAGGGAAGCCAGCTTCAGTCGGAAATACAGGACTTTGAACGCAAAATAAACAATAACGCCTTTCTGACCCGGGAACGGGCCGAACAGGAACAACAGCGCTTAGTCAAAAAACGCCAGGAATTAGAAGCCCTGGATAATCGCCTTACACAGGATTTAATGGCCGAACAGCAACGATTAATCGAGCAATTACGCGATTCGTTATCCGCTCAGCTGAAAATATTCAATCAGGGAAAGAAATACCAGATTATTTTCAGCAATATATCAAACGACAATATCTTACTGGCGGATGATATATACGATATTACAAATGAATTGATAATCTATCTGAACAAGAATTATTCGCCCTCAAACAACTAACAACCGGCGGAGATTGTGTCTCCCCCGGAACCTCATAGCGGGCGGAGCGAAGCCCATCCGGACTCATCCGGATTACTCTTCGCTCCGCCCGCCGGCGTGAAGCAACGATGGGCAGATGCTTACTTCTCCCAATCAACCAAAGATGATTTAAAGTAGTTCCAGCCAGCCTTTTCCCAGATAGGAGACTGGGCGGCGAGGCGTTCTTTGTAAGTTTCCCAGCCGGTCGTGTCCTGGGTCGTATCTTGCGACGACCAGCCCTTTTCGGCCATACCGGAAAGGCGGGGAAGGAGCAGGAATTGAAGGTCTGACAGGCTTTCAATGGTTTCACACCATATAGCAGCTTCTACGCCGGCTATATGAGTCTCTTTTATCAGGGGATTGAATGTCGCCGGATTCCATTTCCAGCTGTCTTCTATCGTAGCTCCCGGATAGAACGACAATCCTAAGCGCAGGCGATCCGCTTCCTGCGCCGGCTCATGGCTGGGCTCCTTATACGGGAAATCCAGATAGGCAAAACGGGCCGGTGATACGATTATTTTTGCTTGTTTTCCGATACCCCGTTCGATGTCTTCGGGAGCTTTCGCAAACATATCCACCATGGCCTTGAGCATTTCGGGAGGAATCATCGAAGCAATAGCCGAATCTTCACTCAGGATCTGCTCCATACCCGGTGCTATCCAGTGCTGGATAATATCTCCGGCTCCGATATGAGCGCGTGAGATCTCCTGCCAGCCCACTGTTTTTTTGCGGATATCTCTCATGATATCCCGTGTTTTATCAATGAATTGCACATATTTTTCCTCAGGCATACCAAAGGTCTCATCTCCGCCGATATGTATGTAGCTTCCGGGGGTAAGCGACGCCAGTTCGCTCAGTACGTTCTTCACCAGCAGCATCGCAGCATCGTCGTCCGGGTCGAGCGCTACCATGCTTATGACTGCCTTATTTGTTTCATTGCTTACCGGAACGGCATTTTTAAGTTCCGGATAAGAGGCGAAGACGGCCGAAGTATGCCCCGGCAGGTCTATTTCTGGCACAATGGTGACGAAACGTCCGGCGGCGTATCCGACCAGTTCCTGATAGTCGGCTTGCGTATAAAAGCCTCCCTTCCGGTTCTTGTTCGGCATTTCACTGCCTGTCTCCGTCAGCTGCGGACAGGCATTGATCTGTATTCTCCATCCTTCATTATCGCTCAGGTGGAGGTGCAGGACGTTCATTTTATAGAGGGCAAGCATATCAATGACGGTTTTTACTTCCGGAACCGTGAAAAACATACGGGAGACATCGAGCGAAAGCCCGCGCCAGGCAAAACGGGGGGCATCGTAAATCTGCAGGGCCGGGAGTTTCAGCGGGAGAGAACGGGCGCCAATCAATTGTCGCAACGAGGCCGTCCCACGGTATAATCCTTCGACCGAAGCAGAGGTCAGCCGCAACGTATCCGCAGAGATAAGCAAGGCATACTGCTCGTCGGCAGGGTTGGCATCTTTCGGACTGAGGCCGTATGTCTGAGGTAAAGCAACAGGAATAGCCGCCGTACCGGTCAGTTCCAGATAAACAGACTTTGTCTGGAATGCAGAGGGAGCCGCATCTACTGGCAAAGAAAATCCCGTTTGTGTTTTCAGTTCGCCGGATAGTTGCTGAGCCAATTCCCGGAGAGAGATATCCGAGTAAGAAAGAGGCGTTTTCTCATCCATAGAAAACGGAAGACCGTCCGTTTGCTGGAGGTAAACCGGCTCCGGAATAATACCGGCCTGCTTATCCGGCTGTAGATTCCCACAAGCGCACACTGCAAATGTCATCGCTATATAGCTTGCAATAGTCGTGTATTTTTTCATGCAAATAATTATTTATAATGAATAAGTTTATTTATTTATTTTCTTCTTCTTCTTCTTCTTCCAGATCAATGGGGATTTGTTTTTTGAACGCTTCTTTAAAAGAGATCAGCGACTCGGTACGTGCCAATCCGAGAGGCTGTAGTTTCTGATGGATGATGTTCAGCAGATGTTGATTGTTACGGGCATAAATCTTGATAAACAAATCGTACCGTCCGGTAGTATAATGACATTCCACTACTTCGGGAATCTTTTCCAGCGCTTCGGATACAGCGGCAAACTGTCCGGGAGCGCTCAGGAATAATCCGATATAGGCACATGTTTCATATCCTACCTTCGTATTGTCAATAATATATTCAGAGCCTTTAATCACGCCTAAATTCGTGAGTTTCTGAATACGCTGATGGATCGCTGCGCCGGAAACATTACACTCTCTGGCTACTTCGAGGAAAGGCATGCGGGCATTGTTGATGATTAATCTCAGTATTTTCTCATCCAATGCGTCTAATTGATGGTGCGCCATAATACCTGTGATTTGAATTATAATATCATTGTTTACTTACAATTTGAAACAAAAGTAATCAATAATAATTAGAATCCGGCAAGTATTAATCAAAATACTTTAATCCAGCATTAAACTCATATAAGCCATTCGCTCGGAGTAGCCGAGCAGATGACGTGTCAGCGTATGGATATCCATCGCTTCCATATCGCTTATCGACAAAGGGCTTTCCGGGTGAGCCGATGCCCAGAGCCTGATCAGCCGCTCCCTGTCTGTCACCTTTGCCATACCGTAGGGATAAGTAAGCTGGTTATCACTGACGGGTATTCTGTAAACCGCTTTATCCGCACGACAGCCTTTGGTTATTTCGGATAGCAGGTACTCCTTTACCTGCTCATTCTCATAGAATATTTCTTTTATCAGTACACTGTTTTCACCGGCTTTGGCTCTGATTTCGGGGGGGGAAACAAAAGCCATTCCTACCGGTTGTCTGCCGGAATCAAAGGCAACAAAAAACTGTCCGTCGGATAATTTTAAATCTTTAAGAATGATGGCAAAATCGTCATACGAATGCAGGATGCTTATCGGGCGTTCGCGCAGTTTACGCTCGAAATAAGCATAGGTTGAGCGATCCGGATTTTTCTTCTGTTGCACCAGCATCCCGCCTGCATCCGGTAAAGACCCTTCGTTCCGGGTATATGTTTTCTGCGAATATTCAAATATTTCCGTGTAGCCCCGCGATCGGTAATAATCAAAAAGCCATTTCCCGGCAGGGATCAGGGCGCTGATGGCTGTATTTCTTTTTTCCATTTCGTCGGAAGCCTTTTGTAAAAGTGTTTCCATCAGCCCTTTCCCCCGTTCGGAAGGCAAGGTACAGGCGCCCGATATATAAGCGACGGATATTTCTTCTCCGCAGAAAGTCATTGTGTAAGGCAGCATCTGCAGAGCGGATACGATTTGTCCTTCCTTCTCCAGGAACAAAGCGTTTTCATCTTGATATACATGATTGAAATATAAGCGGATAAATTCGTCAGAATCGTCAAAAACGGTTTTCCAGAGATGTTCAATCTGTTTTTTTTTCTTTTTCATTTATATTCCGGCATTATTTCAGTCTGTTGGCAGGGGCTACATTTTGTAAATTTACGCTAACGGTTGCTCCCAGCTGTTCGAGGTATAAGACCAGATATGTTTTCTTTATTTTTCTTACTTTTCCTGAAATATGTTTCATAGCTCCTGCCAGTATTTCTACTTCGTCGCCTACCAGGAGCGTATGATTGGCCGATTGCTTCAGGAAATCTTGGATAGCATCTATCTCCTGCTGGCGGATAATGGCGGGCTTTCCATTATAATAAACGATACGCGATACTCCATAGACGCTTAACAAAGAATATAACTGGCTCTCATGACATCTGACAAAAACATACGAATGAAAGAGAGGTACATCGACCATTTTCACCCTATCCGACCACGCCCGGGGAGTGCGGTGTAAAGGGAGGAAACATTCTATATCCAGAACTGTGATCCTCTCTTTTACTTGCTTTTCCGCCCGCGGCGATGTATATAAAACGTACCAGCAATGATTTGTATGTTGCTTTTTAGTTATCATAATTTAGTGCATAGACTGTAGCCTTGAATGATATTTTTATTATTATTGCACAAAAATACGTTTTGTAATTCAAATTATCAACAATAAAGTTTAAGAAAAGAGTAAATATGAATAGGAGAATTTTTTTGCATAGGTCTGCGCTATCTGCAGCAGGCCTCGGACTCACCCCTTTAGTGGGAGGAATGGGCCATTCTGTCAATGGGCAAACCGCCCCGGTGAATAAAATAAAAGTAGCGCTCATCGGCTGTCGGAGCCAGGGGTATTCCAATTTGAATGCCTTTCTCGACTATCCCGAAGTGGAATGTGTGGCCTTATGTGATGTGGATGATGAATGGCTGAACAAACGTGCTGCCGACCTGGAGAAGAAGACAGGAAAGAAAGTCCCGCATTTGTACAAAGACTGGCGGAGGGTGATAGACAACAAAGATGTGGATGCCGTCATCATCGGCACCCCGGACCATTGGCATTGCCTTCCTCTGGTATGGGCAGCCCAGGCAGGAAAAGATATCTATGTGGAAAAGCCGCTTTCGAACACCATCGAAGAGTGTGACCTGATGGTCAGAGCTGCCCGCCGGTACAACCGGGTGGTACAGGTCGGACAGTGGCAGCGCAGCGACCCTCACTGGAACGAAGCGGCCACGTATCTGCGTAACGGGCATATCGGACGCATCCGCACGGTCAAAGTCTGGGCCTATCAGGACGGCAAACCGACCCTCCCCGTCAAACCCGACAGCAATCCTCCTGCCGGAGTGGATTACGATATGTGGCTGGGCCCGGCTCCCAAACGTCCTTTCAACGAATACCGTTTTCACTATAACTTCCGCTTTTTCTGGGACTATGCCGGCGGGTTGATGTCCGACTGGGGAGTCCACCTCTTAGACTATGCGCTGGAAGGTATGGGAGCCGATTTACCCACGCGTGTATATGCGAGCGGAGGTAAAATGGCCTATCCTGAGGATGCCATGGAAACGCCCGATACCCTGATGGCAACTTACTCTTACAAAGACTTCAATATCATTTGGGACCATGCCTGCGGAATCAACCACGGATTGTTTGATAAAAAAGAAGGGCTAGCATTTTATGGCGAAAAGGGTACGATGCTGCTGACCCGCGCCGGCTGGGAGGTCTTTCCCGTCATTGCCGGCAATGCGCCCAGAATGGAAGCTGTCGCCTTCAGAAAGGGAGAAGGAAAAGGGCTATACAAACACGTGGGCAATTTCCTTGACTGTATCAGGAGCCGGGCGTTGCCCAATGCCGATATCGCAATCGGTGCCCGTGTGGCAAAGATGTCTCACCTGGCGAATATATCCTGCCGCGTGCAGCATGAGATTGGCTGGGATAATGCCCAAAACCGGATTACAGGCAACTCCGAGGCCGAAGCTCTTGCCAAAGCCTATTACCGCGCCCCCTGGGAACTGCCGAAAGTATAACCAACAGGGCAGAAGAATTAGCTCCCGTCCGGTTTTTTTTCGGACGGGAGCTATTTTTTTTCAGACGGGAGCCCTATTTTTTCGGACGGGAGCAGATTTCACCTCTCTACGAACCAGGCTTTGTCGGAAAAATTGTCCGTCACGACGCCTCCTGTTGGCTTTTATACACTTCGGCCACCTGCCCGGCTATTTTCTCCCATGTATATGGGCTGATATCGTACATCCGGGGATGGGGCGGCCTTTCCAGTTCTTTGCGCAGATGGGCGGATAAATCTTCCGCATCCCCGGTTTTGAAGTAATCCTCATCGTTGAGCCTGAGCAGCCTGTTTCCCGGTATATCGCTGGCAAGAATGGGCAGTTGATAATTCATGGCTTCCAGTAAGACGAGAGGGAAGCCTTCACTATACGAAGACAGCACGAAAAGACGGGCATGTGAGTAAAGCTGACGCAGGTTTTCCCCATCCACATACCCCGGAACCAGAATATTGGAATGTTCTTGTATTTTCCGGTAGAAGTGCTCCGCATATCTGGTCGGATGGTCGATGCCTCCGGCCAGTACCAACTGACAGGAAGAAAGATTACTCTGCAGAAAGGCGTCAACCAGGCAGTCTAAGCCTTTTTCCTGTGTGATACGTCCTACCGAGAGGATATAACGGCCCGGGAGCAGGCCCAGCGAAGCGACGTAATCCGTCTCTTCCGTTTGTTCCCTGAGCTGTACCCCGTTGGGTATGAAGACCGATTTTGCCTGTATTTTATCACTGAACAGCGGGATTCGGTTTTTATTGACAAAGATGATCCGGTCGGCTCCTTTGGTAGCGAAGTACTCGCTTATTTTCAATACCTTTTTTGCCCAGAAGCCCCATTTGTCGTGTTCGTAATTTACGCTGTGATAGGTTAATACTACTTTCAATCCGGCCATTTTCAGTAAAGGGATGAAGATACCCGGGCCTATGTTGTGTACATGAATGATGTCTGGACGGACAAGGAGGCAATACAGCGTGCACAGAAACGAATGGAAGAAGGCTTCACAGCCGGCCCTCCGCGTAGAAGGCAAATCAATAAATTCAATATCGCCCGGCAGCTCCGGCTCATCATCTGCCAGAAAAGGTTTCCTCCTGAAAACGTATATTTTATATCTGCCGGCTAATTCCGGATACAGATATTCGCAGTGTTTCTCTACGCCTCCCTGCATATGAGGAAACCCTCTGGTTCCATACACATAAATTCGCTTCTTTTTCATCCCTGTTTAGTTATAACAGAATCATACACCGCCATCAGTCTCCGATAATGCGATTCTCCGGAGAACTGTTCCGAGGCAAACTCTTTCGCAGCCAGCGACATGGCTGCATATTCCTGCTCCGGAAGCGAGAGTGCTTTCCGGATCGTCTGCTGTAAGTTTTCAGCCGATTTAACGTCGAAAATATATCCTGTACGGCCTTCTTCTATTAATTCCGGTATGCCTCCGATCCGGCTCCCGATAACGGGCGTTCCTAAAGTCATCGACTCGATAACCGACAGGGGATTATTTTCATAGCATTGGGAAGGGACAATAACAAACCGGGCTTTCCGGATAGAATCATATAATTCGTTTCCGGACTGAAAGCCTGCAAACTCGATATTCGGGCCGCTATGCTTTTTTAAATCCTCCAGCAAAGGCCCTGTTCCCACAATTTTCAGTTTTACATCCGGTATCTGTTCCATGGCTTTCATCAAAGTCGGTATCCCCTTCTCTGCCGAAATCCGCCCGAAGAATAAAATATAATCGCTCCGCAGGCATGCTCCCTTGTCGGACAAGGGAGTAAAATTATACAGATAGAGTGATTTGGATTCGAAAGAGGCATCCATGGAGATATGCTTGTCGCGCGAGAATCTGCTGACGAAAATAAATTGATCAATCAGCTCAACAGGCCGGATAAACCAGGTACGGTAGTAACTGTCGAGCGCAAGCAGGATACTGCTGAACCATTCGTTCCTATAGCAGCGGTGAACGATACAATGATAGGCGTGTTTCGCCTTGCACCGCTCGCAAAAATGCCCCTGTCCGTCAATGAAAGTATAGGCCGGGCAAATCAGGCGATAGTCGTGTACACTCATGACAACCGGCACTTTACATTCTTTCAGTACAGGCAAAATGGAAACAGAAAAGCAATTAAACAACAAATGAATATGAGCCACATCCGGCTTTTCGGCTAATAAAAGGGCTTTGAGCTTCCGGGCTGCCTGCCTGTTATGGATAAATGCAAAAAGATACTTCACCTTTGTCCACAGACCGGATTCGGATAATTCAGGATAATCAACAAAGTAGGACTCATACGCGCTGGGACGGTTTTTCCTGCTTTTCAGGCTAAACGGAATCACGGTATGCCCTTTTTCCGTAAGCAAATCCATCGTATTGAAGAAAACCGTTTCCGCTCCTCCCTTTATGTAAAAATATTTATTAATCTGCAACACTTTCATGGCTCTATAACGGCTCAGAAGGGTAAATATTATTGAGAATTTATAACATTTTAAATAGACAGGGGAGACAGCTGGTTCGCCTTTTCCATTTTTTCACCTCTGTAATGAGGTCGTTGTATCATATAATATACCTAATATTAAGCAGGAAACTGAGAAATAAATAATCATTAACTGATTCTAATTTCAGTTAATTCGTAGCCTTTATGATAGTTAAATAAGGCTTTTAGCTGTCAGTTTGCTATTGTGTTTTAAAGTTAATTCGGACGATTTTGTTATTTTATAAAAGGAATTTTACGTATTCCGGTAATCAGCATGGGTATTTTCCCGGGATTTCATTGCATGATTCCGGGAAATCATTGCGATGATCTGGAAATTTCATTGCAATGATTCTGGGAAATCATTGCAATGATCTTCCGGAAAGAAGCCGATGAAAAGTCAAGAACATCTAATATTGTGGAAAATTCCGTTAAATATATCTTTTTTATAGTTGCGAGTTATAAATTACGAGTTACAAGCGGGAATATCAGATTACACTATTTCCGACAGAAAAGCTGTCTTATTGTCGCTTTAAAGGATATACTATTCACCATTCACTATTAGTTATCCACTTTTATAAGCATTCTGCTTTTTATCAACCGCAAAATCCCGGCGTTTTTTGTGCTCAGAAGGCTGGCGGAGGGTAAAAAATCAATTTTCCGAATGGCAAAAACTGACATTTTGTAAGTTCTGACATTTTGTAATTACCAATTCGGAGGAAGAAAACT
>JAISZA010000111.1 GCA_031269535.1 Tannerellaceae bacterium | reverse complement strand
TTTCGTTTCTTTTGGGATACGGCTAAAGAGATGCTTAGCCATATCGATACCAGCAAGAAAAAAGTACGCCTGATGGGGTTGAGTATCAGTCATAACGAAGAAACTCAACTCCCGCCAGGCGGTATCCAGTTTAAATTGGATTTTAAAGATTAAGCGCAAACGAAGTCAGTATCACAACCAGCAGAGACAAGATAGCGTATAATTCGGGGAATACGGCCATCACCATCGTGGCAGCTGTCACATTGTGCCCAGCCCCGGTGGCCGTGATGCCGTTTGCACACACTTGCGCCTGACGAATGGATGAATAAAGACCGGCAACAGCCATCATTATTCCCAGCGTGAGAATAGCGTATGCCGCCAGTTGTGAAATGCCTTCAACCAGCAAACCCTGTAACATGAAAAAAGCGACAAGCCCGTATAATCCCTGCGATGCAGGCAGAGCGCTGAGCAGAAGATAAGTGCCAAACGCATCCGGATTCTTCTTCATCGCACCAATCACTGCATTTCCAGTAATTGTTACACCGATAGAACTGGCAACAAATGTTCCGGCAGTCATAATTGCAATGCCAATATAAGCCAATAAAATTTCCATAATCTGTTATTTTAAATGTGTTAAGTATTAATTTATTATTTTCTATGCTTTTTTGAAAGGTAGATAAGCAGTCCCTCCTCCCTCATATTCGGAGTTCTTGAAATACTCTACAAATATAAGACGGATAGGATGTACCAAGGAACTGATCATACACAGTGCGATGTTCATCCCATGTCCTATCAGCAGTATGAACAACATCAGAGGTATCCGGACTACGACAGGCAGACCGGCGGTCATCTCTACTCCCAACATATTGAATACGCCGCCTAAAATACCTCCCGCCAAGCCAATGGCAAACAAACGTAGATACGACAAGGTGTCGCCCAACAATCCCGAAGCGACATTATAGGTAGCCCAGATAGCCGAACCCATATTAAGGAAAACATTCTTCCCCGGCGCGTTATAGAAAAGTACCACCAGCCCACAAACGGCGGCGATGCCGTAACACACGTGTATCAGTGTCTGCGACAGTTGTATGTCCAGCATCGGCAAACCGAAAACCATCAGCAGGGATACGATAACGAACACCCATGCCCAAGAAGCAATGCTGTATTTAAAGCCTTTCTGCACCTTTGTCTTATAGGCGGCGACACATTTACTGAAGACAATATGCACCAACCCTAAGACAATGGATAGCGTCATCAGGTTGTTTGTTGTCAGGAAGTAGTCTTTCACCGCTTTAAAGGCCGGTACATCGACCAGGGCTACGCCGAAAAATGTTCCTGTCAGCACACCAACCAGAATCGTTGTCCCCCCCAGGTACTGACCAAGCGTGAGGAAGGGGCGCATATCGGGGCTGACTTTCTTTTTCAGGAAAGTGCCGGCCAGCAGCACCAGCAGGCCATAACCTCCGTCTCCAAAGCAAAGCCCGAAGAACAGCATGAAGAAAGGCGCCAGCAGCGGCGTCGGGTCTATCTCTGCATAATTGGGAAGCGAGAATAAACGCGTGAGAGGTTCAAACAAGCGTGCATAACTGTTGTTCTTCAACTTGATAGGCACTTTATCATCTTCCTGTATTTCCTCTTGCCGGAAGAAATACCCCTGCTTGTCTAATTCCGTTTCCAGGTTTTGCGCCTGGTCTTTCGTTGTCCAGCCTTCCAGAAACATCAGCCTGTCGTCGGCCTGTCGTTCGGTCTGTATCTGTACATTGGTAAAATTAAATTCGTCCTGCAAGCTTTTGTCGAAAGCTTCCAGTGTATTATACTCCGAGGCGGCTATCTCTTTCAGCTTATCGTCTGTCTGCCTGATATTCTCCTGCAATAGTTGATGGGCGGTATGGAGCACTTCCAGTCCCCTGTCGGGCATTTTGGGGCGTTCGGCTTCGATGTCAATCGGCTCGCCTTTCTTCGTTACCGTAACGAAATAGCTGACGGATTGTACATTGTTTACTAAGAACGCATTGTACTCATCTTCCCATTTCGGTTCAAAACGGGCTGTCGGACAGTTGAAGAACGTGACGATATAGCCGGCTTCTTTGAGGTTGTTGATGGTGGTATAGCTAAAATCACCCCATGGTTCCATATACGCAAGGTCTTTCTGCAGCACTTGCTTTTCGGCCAGGAGTTGGACTTTCTTTTCCTGGAGCGCTTCAATTTTCTCTACCAGTCGCAGGCCTTCCGTTTTGGGAATATCTCTGGCGGGCAGGAGGACGAGTTCTTTTTTCTCTCCATTCCATTTTTTGAAGTCTTTCAGCAAGGCCGTCACCCGTTTCTGTTCGGTCAGCATTTCCTGAAGCCCGGCACAGCCGGCAATTGGTTTCGTCTGCTTCACATGCACTACTCCCAGGTTGCGCAGGGTGTGAAGGAAGTTGTCATACTCTTTATGATACACCATAAAGGCATATTTCCGCATCGGTACAATCATTGGGATACCTCCTGTTCTTTCATTTTACGTCTTTCCTGATTGGTACGCATAATCTTCTGGGAGGCTTTGGAGAGGCTTTGTTCATCTTCCATATACCTCTTGACCTTCCGTATCGCATCTTTATAGCCGGGTATCTGCACTTTCTCGAAGAGGTTGACCTTTTGGGTCGTTTTTTTCCTCGCGTGCTCCAGCAACTCCAGTTTCATTTGCGAAAATTCAGCTTCAATACCGGTACGTGCAAGTCCTTTCAGCAATTCGATCCCATCGGTTGTCCATAGTGGGGTGTTGAAGAGGCTGTACGATTTAATCTCGAAATCTATTTTTAGTAGTACCGGGACGATCACACCGGCGATTTTCTTTGTAGAGAGTGCTACATCTTTGACCTTTATCAGATCGGGAGTAAATTCGTTCCACAAAGCTACCATGTTTTCGTAGCTGCGTATTTCATTTTCAAGCCGGAGTTCCAATTTCGTCACCTCATCTTTAGTACGGGTTACTTCCATACGTAAGGCGCTTTCTTTGCTCTTGATCGTAGGCAGCGCGCGTTCACGCACCTTCAACTGCTTTTCTAATGCCTGAAGCGACGTCTTATTATATTGAAACTTGATTGCCATTGCTTAGTTTTTCCAGTATTTATCCACCAATTCCTGCTTGATATTTACTTCAGCAGGAGTAAAGTATTTAGCAAAGAGTTCCCAGGCCACATCGAGCATCTCGGTCGTATTGAGATTTACGTCGATAGCAAGGAGTTTGTCGGAATAATCCTTGGCAAAGGCCAAGGTGCGGTTGTCGTAATCCGTCAGGTCGAAACCGTTCTCCAATTTGGTTTTTGCATTCGCAGCATCGGCATAAAGGCGAACGGCAGCATTCATCACCTGCGGATGGTCGGGGCGGGTCTTTTTGCCGGTAACAAGTTGTTTCAGGCGGCTCAGCGAGCGGAAGGGGTCTACAATTACCTTACCGATATCGCTGTCACGGCGGAGGTATAACTGTCCTTCGGTGATGTACCCGGTATTATCCGGTACGGCATGGGTTATATCGCCTCCCGAAAGAGTGGTCACAGCAATAATGGTAATCGATCCACCGTCGGGGAACTGCACGGCTTTTTCGTATATCTTCGCCAGATCTGAATAGATGGAGCCGGGCATGGAGTCTTTCGAGGGAATCTGGTCCATGCGGTTCGATACGATGGCCAATGCGTCGGCATAGTTGGTCATATCGGTAAGGAGCACCAACACTTTTTCATTTTTCTGTACCGCGAAATATTCGGCTGCCGTAAGCGCCATATCGGGGATGAGCAAACGTTCCACGGAGGGGTTCTCGGTCGTATTGATAAAGCTCACGATGCGGTCGAGTGCGCCGGCGTTGCTGAAGGTATTCTTGAAAAACAGATAGTCGTCGTTTGTCATACCCATACCGCCGAGGATAATCTTATCCGATTCGGCACGCAGGGCCACGAGCGCCATCACCTGATTGAAAGGTTGATCGGGGTCGGCAAAGAAAGGAATCTTTTGTCCGGTCACCAACGTATTATTCAAGTCGATACCGGCAATACCGGTAGCGATAAGTTCCGAGGGCTGTTCGCGTCTGACCGGATTCACCGACGGTCCACCAATCTCCACTTCTTTTCCGTCTATCTCAGGACCTCCGTCAATAGGGTCTCCATAGGCGTTGAAGAAACGGCTGGCCAACTGTTCGCCTACTTTCAGTGTAGGCGCTTTTCCCATGAATACGACTTCCGCATTGGTAGGGATACCTTCCGTTCCGGAGAACACCTGCAAGGTTACTTCGTCGCCGATGATTTTTACCACCTGAGCCAGCTTCCCGTTTACCGACGCCAGTTCGTCGTATCCTACTCCTGTCGCCTTGAGCGAACAGGTCGCTTTCGTAATCTGGGTAATCTTTGTATATATCTTTTGAAATGCTTTTGTTGCCATAACTGTATATCCTCTTTAATTTTCTGTTCGCTCTTTCAGAAGGTTGTCTAACTGTTCGTTGAAGTTATAGAACTGTTCGCTCTTATAGGCAGAATAGTTCATCTGTTTGAAGACGTTGATCAGATTTTTGAAGAAGTCTATGACCTCGATAAACGTATCAAACTTGAACTCACCACGGCAGATATCAACCACTTTGTCAAGCATAAACTCCTGCCTGTCCAGCGGCGTTACGGCGTCGACATCGTCGAAGGCATCCTGCTGGAGGATGACAAAGTCGATCAACTCCGATTTCCAGAAAGTGATATGATAATCTACCGGTACACCGTCGTCACCCAGGATATTGATCTGTTCGGATATTTCCTTACCGCGCAACATACGGGTTTTTATTTCGTTTACCTTTTCAATCCAGGAAGGAGAGATATGCCGGGCAATGTATTCCTGAAACTCCGGATACTCTATGTATTTGGAATAACTGTCAATAGGGTTGATGGCAGGATAGCGCTTGCGGTCGGCACGTTCCTGTTCCAGCGCATAGAAGCAACGGGCTACTTTCTTTGTATTTTCCGTAACCGGTTCTTTCAGGTTACCGCCGGCGGGTGATACCGTACCGATAAAGGTAACGGAACCGGTCGCTCCATTGCTCAGTTCCACATAGCCGGCACGGGCGTAGAAGTTAGCAATGATGGCAGACAAGTCCATCGGGAAGGCGTCCGGTCCGGGAAGTTCTTCCAGTCGGTTCGACATTTCGCGCAGAGCCTGTGCCCAGCGGGAAGTGGAGTCGGCCATCAGGAGCACCTTCAGCCCCATGCTACGGTAATACTCGGCAATGGTCATGGCTGTATATACGGAGGCTTCACGGGCTGCTACGGGCATATTGGATGTATTGGCAATGATAATCGTACGTTCCATTAGCTTACGTCCGGTGTGCGGGTCAATTAAGTGGGGGAATTCGGCAAAGATTTCCACGACCTCGTTGGCACGTTCCCCGCAGGCAGCGATGATGACGATATCGGCTTCCGCCTGTTTGGAGATAGCATGTTGCATCACCGTTTTTCCCGTACCGAAGGGGCCGGGGATAAATCCGGTACCTCCTTCCACGATAGGGTTGACGGTATCGATGGTTCTCACGCCGGTTTCGAGTAATTTATACGGACGGGGTTTCGCATTGTAGCAGATAATGGCTTTCTTTACCGGCCATTTTTGCGTCATGGTGACTTTCACATCTTTTCCATCTTCTCCAGTCAGGACAGCGATGGTATCGTTGATGGTATATGGTCCCTCTTCCACCAGTGTTTGGATGGTATAGGTTCCTTCGAAAACGAAAGGCACCATGATTTTATGCGGTTGGAAATTTTCGTCCACTTCGCCCAGCCAGTCTCCTGCTTTTACTTTATCGCCTGTATGGGCTAAGGGTTTAAAGTCCCATTTTTTATCATTATCTAAGGGGAAGGTATATTCTCCTCGTTTCAGGAAGATCCCTTCCATCTTATCCAGGTCGTTTTGCAGACCGTCATAGTTACGTGAGAGCATACCGGGTCCCAATGTAACCTCCAGCATATGTCCGTCAAATTCGGCTTCGTCACCGACCCGCATACCACGCGTACTTTCGAACACCTGCACAAAGGCATTCTGTCCGATTACTTTGATAACCTCCGACATCAGCTTTACGCCCCCGACGGAGATATAACAAATTTCATTTTGAGAAACCGGCCCATCCACCTCTAAGGTCACCAAATTGGACACGATCCCTTTTACTATTCCTTTCGTAGCCATACTTATTTTTTATTGTTTCTTTTAAATTCTTCCAAGACATTATCACTACCCTTCTTCATAACACCCACCAATTCTCTGAAACTCCGTTCTCCTGCGTTTTTGTCGAGCATAGCCCAGCGCTCCATCATTTCTAATTTCAGGAGGTAAACCAGCACGTTCTCTACGTCGAACGTCTGATAGATGGTTGTTTCCTCCAGCCATTCCCATTTCAGGAGATCTACTTTTCTTTCGCGCAGCAGCAGGTCACTTTCCTCGGCGATGCGCATGGCGGCGGGGAGGCATTCCAGCGAGTCTCCCAAGTCGAAATCACGCGCGTTGGAAGTACGTATCTTATTAGCGGTTTTATTATCACCCACAATATAAGCGGTTTTATCCCATTTATACTTCCGGCAGGTGAGTGCTATCAGTATATTCTTTATATTGAGATTCAATTCGAACCACCCGGCAACAAATTTGTTTCTGCTTTTCATGGCGTACGCATAGTACAGGGCCGAAAGATAGTCTTCCCAGGGGATGGGAGGTTTCTCTTCTTTTTCTTTCGTTTCCAGAAAGGCGCGTGCGAAGGTTTCAAAATAAGAAGGAAAACGTTTGTTTTTGTTTTTAAAGGGTTTTTCTTCCTCTTTTTCGTCTTTCAGACCTTTGAGCAGTTCGCTCATTTCTTCATACGTAAACCTTCCCCTTGTATCCGGGTCATAACCCGGATGTTGTATTTGCTCAAGCAGGTTTTCATTGTCGAACTTCAGGATAAACAGGTTGAGCAATCGCGTATCTGCATCGGATAAATAATTACCCAGTTCCTCTCTGAATCCGGTGACTGTATAGGGTAATTTACTATCGTCGAACGAGATATTGGGAAGTCCTGCTATTAAGTAATAATACTTACTCATCTCAGAACAACAATTCTACTAATTGCGGACGTAAGAAATCTTTAAAGAAGGATACGAACTCATCCTCACCGAAAGTAATTTTATAGGAGCCATCGGCAGGTATAATCGTAAAACCTGCGTTCTTCCCGCTTATTTTTTCTATTTTCACTCCCTGGTTGAGCAGATATCCGGCATTGGCTGCGAAATACTTAAGAAGCGCTTCTGCCTCGGAGCTCTGAATGCTCAGGCTTTCCTTTTTCACCCATTCCGAAGCGATCTCCAGTATAAGTTTTTGCATGTATGCCTTATCCGTGGCTACCGGTTTGACATTGGATGCGACGATTTTTCCGGTAATCAGATTGGCCACCTCGCTTTTCAAAGCCTCAACAGCCTGAGCTGCATATAGTTTCAACTCAGCTTTCGTATTCTTTTTCAATTCGGCAGCTTGTTTTTCGGCAGCAGCAATGATACGTTCTGCTTCTGCTTGGGCTTCATTTACAATGGTCAGTTTCTGTTGGTTAGCTTCCGAGATAATCCGACCGGCTTCTTCATTACCTTTCTCTACTCCCTCGCGATAGATTTTGTCGGTAAGTTCCTGAATTTTTGTATCCATTTCTGTACTATAAAAGTGATTTATAAAATGCGTAATCGTGTTTCCGGCGACAAAGTTATCCTTTTCTCTGAATTAGCCTAAAAATAAATGTGAAATGACGTAAAAAAACATGTTTTAGTTGAACATCGTAAGTTCGTCGGCTGTTTTATTACATGACCGGCTACTCATCCGCTGCCGGCAGAGGCAGACTCCCCGCGAGTATCCCCATCAGGCTTTTCCCCCGCCGGGAGCAGGTTTCAGGAACCAGCCTCCCGTAGAAAAACAACCCTCGGTACATAATATCTATATAATATATAGGCCAATAAGAATTTAATATCTATAAAAACAGATATTTCAATAATCTATCTGATAATTAAATAATATATATTCAATTAATACTCATTCTTGAAAAACAATAAATAAATAAAATAAATACAAAATAAAACAATCCTATTGATTACAGTAATTATACTGTATAGCAGAAAAATAGTATGTACATCAGGAACAGATGGATATGAATGCATTTTGTATGTATTTTAGATTACATAATAAACAATTATAAAATAACAGATTAAACAATTCATTCTATAATCACTATAAATACATATTTTTGATTTAATAACGATGCATTAGATAATACGAATATAATCTGCTCCCTTCCTCCTCCGGCAGCCAATTGTCGCCCTGTTTTATCAGTAGGTTGATGCAATGCAGAAGATGTCGAATCAGCTATCGATCAGGAAAGAACAGGTAGTATGCACCTTTCAAATATTTTTTGTCCACCAATGGGATGCAGAGAATCATCCTCACCGACCTGACAGGTTCCCGGAGGTTCCTCTGTTTCGAGGCGCTCTATATTGAAATCCAGGAGATTACATAGAACAATGAAGCCTTCCGCATCCGTCCTCCGGAAGAAGACCTGTTCTATACGTATTTCCGTAAATGTGAGGAAGATGAGGCAGGCAGCCAGTGGCTCACGGCAGCACAGATTATGTACCTGCTGTGCCTCAAAACGCACCTTATGATGAGCTCCGGAGGCAATATCAGACTGGAAATTCTGCTCAGAAAAGAAGGGTTTCCTATGCTGAGAAGGAAGAACAAATGTCCGTATCAGGTAATGAGGATGTCTGATGATCAGGTAGATAGAGAAAAAAACAGAGCAGCCGGTATCCTGAAAAACTCCGGACTGCGGAGGGTTGTTAGGGTTAGGGTTGTTAGGGTTGTTTCTATATAATATTTATAATTTGTTCTTTTTATTTTTATATTTTTTAGGGACCCAAATATATTTATTA
>JAISZA010000096.1 GCA_031269535.1 Tannerellaceae bacterium | reverse complement strand
GTCAGAACTATCAAAATGTCAGATTTTGTAATTAAAAAAACCGCTTTTTTGCCGCCTCTCTCTCCTTTGGGTGCAAAAAACGCCGTAATCCGGGGGAGTGGAAAAACATTCTGCTTTTTCAAGTGAATAACTAATAGTGAATAGTAAACAGTACATCCATTGGAAGTGACAATAAGACAGCTTTTATTCCGGAAACAGTGCAATCTGATATTCCTACTTGTAACTTGTAACTTGTAACTTGTAACTGCAAAAAAAACCGATTTTAACTGAATTTTCTGCTATATTGGGTGTTCTTAACTTTTTATCGGCATCTTTCGGGGATTTCATTGCGATGATTCCGAGAAATCATTGCAATGAAATTTCCGGATCATCGCAATGATTTCTCGGAATCATCGCAATGAAATCCCCGAAAACAAGGGATCGAATTACCGAAATACGCAGAATTATTTTATAAAATAATAAATTCGTCTGAATTAACTTTAAAATACAATGACAATATGATAGCTGAACTATCCATTTAACTATTAAAAAGCATACGAATTAACTGGATTTAGAATCAGTTAATAATTATTGACATGCGATAAACGGAAAGAACAAGGAATGAGACATAAAACACTAACTAATTATAAAAGAGATATATAAAGATTGATTTAAGAAATATCTGGTATGCATAACAACAAAGAAACGGAAGAAAAAGTCCGGGAGGGTCATTGCGAGAAAGGTAGAGGCGAAGTAATCAGTCGTCGGCACCACCGGTAATGTGGGTATTATGTGTACGAGATTCGCTGAATTGTCGCAGATTCAATGGATTTCTATCGTCCTTGCGAGGTACGAAACAATCCACTTCCGCTGTCATTGCGAGGTACGAAGCAATCCAGAGCGCCCCCGGTCTGGATTGCTTCACCCTCCCTTTCGCAATGACGAGGCGACCATTTGAATTGAAAATCGATGCAGTCAAATGCACCTCCCTGAATCGCTGAGTTTTGTTTATTCCGTAATTTTCTTTTTCTTTGTAGCCGAATACTAAGGGGTGCTTGTTTTTGTCTCCTCGGAGAACAGACTACAGGCTGAGATTATACCCGTGAACCTGATTCGGATAATACCGACGTAGGGAACTGTATCTTCTTCAGACACTCCTATCCTATTCAGTTTTAACATGTTTAATTATTAAACCGATTACGGATGAAAAGTGTAATTTTATCTTTAGCTTCGCTTGTGGCGATGGTTGCGTATGCCGACGAACCTGTCGATACGCTCAGAATCTCGAAAGATGTATCCTTGGATGAAGTGGTAGTGACGGCTACCAAAGCTGTGAAAGGGACGCCTGTAGCCTATACGGACATCCTGAAAGACGAACTCACGAGCCGGAACGACGGCCAGGGCATCCCCTCACTGATTTCGGCTTCTCCCTCTGTTATTGTAACCTCCGATGCCGGTATGGGGATCGGCTATTCCGGCTTCCGCATCCGGGGGACGGATGCGAACCGTATCAATATCACCGTCAATGGCGTGCCGGTGAACGATTCGGAATCGCATGGCGTCTTCTGGGTGAATATGCCCGACTTTGCTTCCTCGGTGGAAAATATTCAGATCCAGCGCGGAGCAGGAACCTCTACGAACGGAGCGGCTGCTTTCGGGGCAACCGTCGCCCTGCAGACCCGGAAGCCGGAGATGAAACCGGGTGCGGAATACTCGGTATCCGCCGGCTCGTTCGGAACAGTGAAGCATACCCTAAGGGGTGGGACGGGACTGCTGTACGACCACTGGGTGGTGGATGCCCGCTATTCCGATATCCGCAGCGATGGATTTATCGACCGCGCCTGGGCGAAGATGTCGTCTTACCATGCGTCGGTGGCCTGGTATGGCGACCATACGCTCCTGAAATTCCAGACCTTCGGCAGCGCGGAAAAGACTTATCAGGCCTGGAACGGCGTCTCTTCCGAATGGCTGAAAAAGGGAAACCGGACGTATAACTCCTGCGGTGAATATACGGACGGAGGCGTGGTGGAATTCTACGACAACCAGACCGACAATTATTGGCAACGTCATTACCACCTGACAGGCAGCCAGAGACTGGGCGACCTCTGGAATATGAACCTGACGCTCCATTACACCCGGGGAGAAGGCTATTACGAAGACTACAAAGCCGGTGCGAAATACAGCAGTTATAAGCTTCCCGTCTATACAGACCCGGAAGGAAACGACCTGAGCCGCACCGACCTTATCCGCCGGAAATGGCTGGATAATGATTTCTACGGCGGCGTATATAGCCTCAATTACCGGAAGGAAAGCCTGCAACTGACGGCAGGAGGCGCTGTAAACAACTACGTAGGCGAGCACTTCGGACGGGTGATCTGGGCCAAAGCCGCCAATGCCCTCCCCTCGCCCGATTACGAATACTATTTCAATACCGGAAAGAAGCTGGATTACAGCGCATACGTAAAAGCCAACCGCCCATTCTCCTCCCGGCTGAATATGTACTTAGACCTGCAATACCGGGGAATAGACTACTCCATACAAGGCAGCGACGACAAGGCAGGCGACCAGGTGGATGTGGATAAAAACTGGAATTTCTTCAACCCCAAAGCAGGGCTCAACTACCACCACAAGGAGCATAACGCCTTCGTCTCCTTTTCGGTAGCTAACCGGGAGCCGAATCGCGACAACTTCACCGAGGCCGCCCCCGGCGAACGTCCTACGCACGAAACCTTGTATGATTACGAGGCCGGGTACAGCTTCGGGAACGGATTTGTCCAGGCCGGACTTAACCTATATTATATGGATTACACCAACCAGCTTATCCTCTCCGGCAAGATCAGCGAGATAGGCGAGGCGCTCACCACCAATATCAAAGACAGCTACCGTGCAGGTATCGAACTGACTGCCGGCGCGCGGATCACTTCCTGGCTGAAGTGGAGCGGCAACCTGACCCTGAGCCGTAACAAGATAAAAGGCTTTACGGAATACATCGACAACTGGGATACCGGCGGACAAGACGCCTTGTACCTGGGAACGACCGATATTGCTTTTTCGCCCAACGTCATAGCCAACAGCACGTTCGACCTCCAGTGGAAAGGTTTTTCGCTCAGTTTCCTTTCGCAGCACGTCGGGAGGCAGTATATCGACAACACCTCGTCCGCCGGCCGCTCGATCGACCCTTACTTTGTCAGTAATCTGCGTGTCGGTTATGTGTTCCGGCCTGTCTTTATGAAAGAGGTAGGTATTGACCTTACTGTCAACAATCTGTTCAACGAGACCTACGAAACCGGCGGATGGGTTTATTCCTACATAGCCGGAGGCGGACGCCTGAAGGACGACGGCTATTTCACCCAGGCCGGCACCCACGCGATGGCGCGTATAAGCCTGAAATTCTGAATTGAGCAGCCGGGGCGGAATTATTTTCGCTCCGGCTTTGCTTTGAAACGGAAAATGTTCTATTTTTATCGCCACTTAAATAATTAATACAATGAATCCCTTTAGTAAATTTCCACGAACTTTCTGGATAGGCAATACGCTCGAATTGTTTGAGCGTTGGGCCTGGTATGGTTTTTTTATGTTGTTTGCCAATTACCTGACAGGCTCGTCTGATCTGGGAGGATTGGAGTTCTCTCAGAGTCAGAAAGGACTGCTGATGGGGGTAGGGACGGGCATTCTTTATTTCCTTCCGGTTCTGACAGGAGCTATTGCCGACCGTTACGGATACAAACGGATGCTGTTTCTTTCCTTTCTCATCTATGCTTCCGCTTTTCTGTTGTTGCCTTTGTTCTCCTCTTATACGGGCGTATTTCTGATGTATTTGTATCTGGCTGTCGGGGCGGCGCTGTTTAAGCCGATCATCCAGGCAACCGTGGCGAAGACGACTACCGCCGATACCTCTTCCATCGGTTTCGGTATTTTTTATATGATAGTAAATGTCGGCGCTTTCTTCGGCCCGATGGTCACCTTGCTGTTTAAATCCTCTTCGCATCTTATTTTTTATATCTCGGCAGGGATTATTTCTTTAAATCTGCTTTTACTGCCTTTTTATAAAGAGCCCGGGCGTAGCGAGAATGAGAGCTCAGGGCCGGGAGTCTCCCTCCTGCATGCTTTCGGCGAAATTTTCCGTACGATGGGTGCAATCCTGAAAGACGCAAAGTTCCTGGTCTTCCTGCTGATAGTAGCCGGTTTCTGGGCGATGTATCACCAGCTGTTTTTCACGCTGCCGGTATTTGTGTCGCAATGGGTGGATACCTCTGTGCTTTACGATTTCTTTCATCTCCATATTCCTTTTATCACAGCCAATTACAGTCCGGAGCCAGGCGTGATGGAAGCCGAGTTTGTTACGAATATGGATGCTTTTTACATCATCCTTTTCCAGGTGCTGGTTTCCGGTCTGATCATGAAGATGCGTCCGCTTCGTTCGATGATGAGTGGTTTTCTGGTCTGTTCCATCGGTATGGCGCTGACCTTTGTTTCACAGAATGTGCTGTTTACCCTGGCTGCTCTTTTAGTCTTTGCTTTCGGCGAGATGGCCGGCTCGCCGAAGATATCAGAATACATCGGGCGCATAGCTCCGTCCGACAAGAAAGCCCTGTATATGGGGTATTCGTTTATTCCGGTATTTATCGGCAACCTGCTGGCAGGCCTTATTTCCGGGAATGTCTATCAGAGCATGTCGGATAAAGTAGCGATCACCCGCGACTTTGCCGCTTCACGTGGTCTGAGTATGCCCGAAGGGCTATCGACGAATGCCTTTTTTGAAGAGGTAGCCCGGCAGGTGAATCTATCCCCCCGCGAACTGACCCGCCTGCTCTGGGAGACTTATGAGCCTTCGCGTCTCTGGATGGTATTGCTGGCCATTGGCGGCATAGCCGCCTGTAGCTTGTTTATTTACGACCGGGTTATTTCAAAAGCTGAGCGTTAATCTCACTGATATACCCCAGTATTTCTTCGCGTCCTTCTCTCTTTTCGGCAGAAGAAAAGAAGAAGGGCGGGAGTTCTTCCCAGTTTTCCGACAGCTTAGCCTGATAGACCTTCAGGTTTTCCTGCAGGCGTCCGCGGCTTATCTTGTCTGTTTTGGTAAAAATAATGGAGAAGGGGATGCTGTTTTCGCCCAGCCATTCCATAAATTCGAGGTCTATTTGCAGGGGTTCGTGGCGGCAGTCCAGGAGTACGAAGAGGTTGGTAAGCTGCTCCCGCTCCAGGATATAATCTTCGATAATGTGGCGTATGCGTTCCCGTCCTTCCTTTCCCCTCTGCGCATAGCCATAGCCCGGCAGATCGACAAGGTACCAGGTTTCGTTGATGAGGAAATGATTGATCAGTTGGGTCTTTCCCGGTTTCTGGGAAGTCATTGCCAGTCCTTTTTTATTGGTCAGCATATTGATTAATGACGATTTACCCACATTGCTGCGCCCGATAAAGGCATATTCCGGCCGGTTGCCTTCGGGGCATTTCCGTATGTCGGTATTACTGATAACAAATTCAGCGCTTTTTATTTCCATACTTGTTTCTCTTGAGTGCACAAATGTACATTTTTTTTACAAGATACGGGTCATCCCTGTTCAGACAGGGGCTGATCTTTTGATGCGAACCAGAGTCCCATAAAAGTAAGGCCTCCGTTTATCATCAGCATTTCGTAGCTGAAGACATAGCCGGTAGCGTGCTTTACGGTATAACTGAGGGCGAAGCATATCAGAGGCGAAGCGATACAGATATAGGGGACATAGTTGTCGCGGGGTTTCTTTTTTGTGAACAGCCCGAACAGGAATAACCCCAGCAAGGGGCCGTAGGTATAGGAGGCTATCATATAAATAGCATCGATTACGCTCCGGTTGTTCAGGGCTTTAAATATCAGTATGATGAGAGCGAACAAGACGGAGATCAGCAAATGTGCTTTCAGACGGGTGCGGCGGGCTTGTCCGGCTTCTTTTTTTTCTACACCCAGAATATCGACACAGAAAGAAGTCGTGAGCGCTGTCAGGGCAGAGTCGGCACTGCTGAATGCCGCAGCAATAATACCTATCGTGAAGAAAATCAGGATAGAATGGCCCAGGATTCCAGAGGTGCAGAACATAGGAAGGATATCGTCGCTCAGAGCCGGCAGGCTGATATTCTCCTGCGAAGCCAGGATTAGCAGCAAGGCGCCTAATGATAGGAACAAAAAATTCACCGGCGTGAAAGCGAAACCATACGTGTACATATTCTTCTGTGCATCTTTCAGGTTTTTGCAGGAAAGGTTTTTCTGCATCATATCCTGGTCGAGGCCGGTCATGACAATGGTAATGAATATACCGCTGAAAAACTGTTTGGCAAAGTGCTGGGTGCTATGCCAGTCTTCAAACTCAAAGATGCGGAACCAGGTGCTGTCCGTCAGCGTCTGTACCATACTGCCCATATCCACTCCCATTTTGGTTTTCACTTCCCAGATGATGATGCCCAGCATGGAAACGAAGCAGATACACTGCAACGTATCTGTCCATACAATGGTTCTGACACCGCCCCGGAACGTATAGAGCCAGACCAGCGCAATGCTGATGATCACCGTCACCTCAAAAGGGATATGCCAGGTATTGAAAACATAGGTCTGCAGGATAAGCACCACCAGATAAAGGCGGGCGGCTGCTCCTACGATCTTGGATAGCAGGAAGAAAGAAGCGCCTGTCCGGTAAGCCCGCTTCCCGATGCGCGCTTCCAGATACGCATAGATAGACGTCAGCTGAAGCTTATAGTAAAGGGGAAGCAATACTTTGGCAATCAGGATATATCCGAAAAAAAAGCCAAAAACCGTCTGCATATACGTCATATCGATGCTGCGAACCATGCCGGGAACCGAGACAAACGTGACGCCCGAGAGCGAGGTGCCGATCATGGCGATAGACACAATATACCAGGGTGATTTGCGGTTACCCAGGAAGAAGGCCTCGTTCCCGCTATTTTTCCGTCCGGTGAGGTACGAGATCAATAGCAACATGCCGAAATAGGCCGCTATGATAAAGAGGATGATATAACTGTTCATGTTTCGTTTTCCGATTTT
>JAISZA010000062.1 GCA_031269535.1 Tannerellaceae bacterium | reverse complement strand
CTCCAATCTCTGTCACGGAGTTAGGAATAGTGACAGATTCCAAACTACTTCCATAAAAAGCATAACTACCTATTTTCGTTACCGTATTTGAAATAGTAATAGATTTAAGATTTGTGTAGGAGTTGTAGGTGTTGTTGTAGTAGTAGTAGTAGTAGCAGAAGGCAAGATTCCCAATATTCGCAACACCATTTCCAATTATTACGTTTGTAATACTCTCCCTGTAATAACTCCACGGAGCATTATTATTACTACTATAATGCGGCATTGCCCCCGTCCCGCTTATTGTGAGTGTTCCGTTGGATAATTTCCAGGTCAGAGTGCCTGTTGTCCCGCCTTTTTCGCCGGTAACCGTTACGGTGCAGGTGGCTGTTTTATTTCCGTCTTGTGTTATTACAGTAATTGTCGCGCTGCCTTCGGCTTTTCCGGTAACAAGTCCGTTTGCCGAAACAGATGCTACAGTCGTATTACTACTTTCCCAACTTACATTTTTATTTGTGGCATTGGAGGGGAATACGGTAGCCGTTAATTGTTCCGTAGCATTGATTCCCAATGGAATACTTGTCTTGTTTAATGATACACCGGTTACAGAAATGGGGGAGATAACGCTTACATTGCAGGTGGCTTTCTTGTTGCCGTCGGCAGTGGTTACGGTAATCGTTGCCGAACCGTCCGATACACCCGTCACTAAGCCTGTGGATGAAACTGTAGCCACTAACAGATTACTGCTGCTCCATCTCACTTTTTTATCTGTGGCATTGGATGGTAAAACAGTAGCCGTTAATTGTTCCGTTGCGCCGATTCCTAAGGAAAGGCTTGTCTTGTTTAATAATACATCGGTTACCGGAATGGGAGGGATCGTAACTGTCACATAACAATTTACTTTCATATTGCCGTCGGCAGTCGTTACGGTAATCGTTGCCGAACCGTTCGATACACCCGTCACTAAGCCTGTGGATGAAACCGTAGCCACACGGGTATCACTGCTCGTCCAACTCACCGCTTTGTTCGAAGCATCCGAAGGCGATACGGTGGCAGTCAGCTGCTCTGTGCTTCCGGCGGGTAAAGAGAGTGACGTTTTGTTCAACGATACATCGGTGACCGGAATGCCCGGTGTAGTGAACGATATTTGTGCGCTGTAGGATATGCCAAAGGAATTTTCGGCGTATGCTTTTGCGTAATACGTTGTGTTGGGCTGCAAATCGGAGACTATTTTCTCAAAAGATTTCGGGACGGAGCAATCGCCTAAGTTGAAATTGAGGTCGCTGACCGTAGGATTAGGTGAAGCGCTCAGGCAAAAGCCGTGCTTTGTTATCTCACTTCTCCCAACATCTGCTATAACACCACTGAGCGTAACGCTATTAGTTGTAATCTCGCTTACCGGATTAATACTTATAACCGGTTTACTGTTCGGAGAAATAGTCATTTTCACCGGTATGGCGTAACTCTCGTTTCCTGATTTAAGAACAAGACTTCCGTTATAATCACCGGCCGAAAGTGACTCACGCGATACCAGGACATTCAATTTATCCGTCGTCGTGATTCTGCCCGATGTTTTTTCGGGTATAATCCAGTTGTTGGATGTTTCCACCGTATAGTTAATGGTATTCGTTCCCTTATTGGTCAATAGGAGAGGAAGCGATGTGGTCAGCTTCCCGAAGTCTAGTTCTAAGGGTTCGTAGGCTAAGTTTGCTCCGGCTACTTCCATGGTGACGGTGACGTCTTCCCGTCCTCCGTTGGAGGCGATGGAGAAGGTCTGGCGGTAGGTGCCTTTTTCTTTCTGGGTGCGGCTGACCGTTACAACGACGGTGGACTTTTCTTTTCCTGTCGAACCGGCCGAGGGGCTGCACGAGAACCAAGAGGATTCCTGTTCGATACGCCAGTCTAAAGAGCCTTTGCCGGTATTGGAGATTTCGAGCGAGAGGGTTTCCGAATCTTTCCCGAAGTCCAGCGATTTATGGTTTATTTTCAGGATGGGTACCACCGGTTCGAGCACAAGGCTGATATCTACTATATTATTCGCCCGGGCCTGAACCGTCGATTCTTTAGAAACGGAGATATATTCCTGTTTGGTGAAAGTCAGGGTATATTCCTTCGCCTCCAGTTCGCCGAAGGCATAGGCTCCGTCTTTACCGGTCAGTTTACTCAGTCCTCCGGGGCTGAGCGCGACGCTCACATTTTCCAGAGCCCCTTTCGTTTGCGCATCTTTTACAACCCCGGAGATACTCCCGGTGGTCACCACCTCATCTATGATGCAACCATTGCACAGGAGCGTCAGTAATGAAAGCGACAGTATGGATAACTTCTTCATCTTATATGTTTGTTTTAAAAATTTATGACAAATCCGATGCCGGTATATTGCTCATTCGCCACGGGATAAAGCGCGAGGGAGCGCTCCCTGGTAATTAAATGTTTGTTGCCCGGAGCGGCCACGGCATCTATTATATTATAAATGTATAGGGCGGCGGCTCCGGCGATGCAGAGGTTGCGTATGTTTTTCATTGTATCTGCTTTCCGGGCGTACGTCCGGATATGGTCGGCATGATGTGTCGCGCTGATCTTCTGCATATAGCTTGCCCGGAGGTTTTCGGCAGCGACCAGACCGCCGACGAAGGCTGTTTCTCCCCCGATGATGCAAAGCCCTTTGGCTTTCGAGCCTTTATAGAGTTGCCCCCAGCCGGGCAGCAACATCGACCGCCAGAAGGCATCCCCTCCGTAGCGGTCGGTATATTCCGGGAAATAGGGCCGGAAGCTCCTCCTGTCGGACACTTCATACAGCGCCCACAGGCGGTACACCTCTCCGGCGGCCGTGCGCACCCGTTCGTGGTACTCGCCTACCTTGACAAAAAAGGCCCGGAAGCCTTCCCTGTCGATGCGGTAGGTGGTGGTCGAGCGCTCCGTCTCGTTATAATCCTGGGAATCAGGGCGGCTTTGCAGCTCTCTTTTTATCTCGGACAAGGTGCGGGAAGTCACCCTTACGCCGGCCTGATTGCCCAAATCAATCAGTAAGGAGTTGAAGGCGTCTTCCCGGGCGGCCCGCAGCGATTTTCCTTCGCCCCGCTCTACCCGGTATTCAAAGGAGGAGCCGGCGGGAGGAAATTCGCCATCCATCCAGGGATACCGGCCTGACTGGGCGGAGACGAAGGAAAGGCTCAGGGCCTGCAGCAGGAGCAACAGGCCTGAAAAACAGATACTTTTTTTCATACGAAAACAGGAAGCAGGTCAATTACTGTTTGGTTCTCCGAAGCCTTCCTGTACAAACTGGGATATCTGATGGGCGTATTCCTGCGCCAGGCGGCTTTCTTCGGCAGCTCTCCGCATGGCTCTCATACGGGCCTTCGAAGCCTTGTCTTCGTTGATGATATACCAGGCCTGATACGATTTGCCGGCGCCGTTTTTTTTCTCCAGCGCCAGGCTGAATTCCAGTTCGCCTTTCACTTCGGCGCTCACCAAGCGTTCGTAGGCTGCATAGAAATTATCCAGTTCCTGCGGCGCTTCGGCGGACGAATTATTAAACATATCCGACGCAATCCGTCCCCGCACGTAGGAACCGGCGCCTTGGGCATATTCAATCAGGGCATTGTTCAGCGCATTTGATCTGCACACATTCAGGGACTGGCACATCGAGACAGTAGCGATCAGTTCCTTACTGTTTTCGTTGGCATCGAGGGTTCGCTGATGTTTCATAATAGCTGCGTTCAGGGTCAGGCTGCTTCCGCTGATCTGCCATTTTTGTTTTTTCAGTTCTTTGACTTTTGCTTTATACTCTTTCTCCATTGTTTTTCTGTATTTCCTGTCACTTTGCGCCTGCACGCTCAGGTTGATGCAAAACAATGAAAGCATCATCATCGGGATTAAAATTTTTGTTCTCATATTCAATACACGTATTAGGTAAATAATTGTTTTTTCACTATTTCTTCGTTTCTGAACATGAAAAAAGCGTGGACTTAAACTTCCTTTATCTGTTCTTGAGGTCTTCGACTACCTATCCACCAAATAACGAGTAAAGCCCACGCCGAAGCGTGAGCGTCATCGCTTTACTCTTGGTGGAATTGAAATTGTCGAAGTTTCAAGAACCAGAATACAAGCTAAACGCTTTTTCCAATATGTTTTTCGTTGTGCCTGTTTATTTGCACAATCGGATTTTATACCATAGGCAATAATTTTGTTTATATCAGTGCGAAATTACGAAAAAATCTTTTTCAATCTCCTGATAATCCGTTTTTAATTTTATCAGGAATGAGTTCTGTTGAGCTTTCCCGCAAGGTTATCTATTTCATACACCTTCGGTGTTTGTTTTTCAGTCGTTCCGGAGCAAGATACACCTCACTCCTGAGGTATTTCAGTCGTTTTGAAGCAGGATGCACCTCACTCCTGAGGTATTTCAGTCGTTTTGAAGCAGGATACACTTCACTCCTGAGGCTTTTCAGTCGTTTTGAAGCAAGATACACTTCACTCATGAGGCTTTTCAGTCGTTTTGAAGCAAGATACACTTCACTCATGGTCTAATTCAGTTGTTTTGGAGCAAGATACACCTCACTCATGGTTTAATTCAGTTGTTTTGGGGCAAGATATACTTCACTCATGGTCTAATTCAGTTGTTTTGGAGCAAGATATACCTCACTCATGGTCTAACTCAGTTGTTTTACCTCAATCTTTACAAGTTACAAGTTACAAATGGGTGCAATTCAACTTGTCGCAAATTCAATGGATTTCCGTCGTCCTTGCGAGGTACGAAGCCATTTTTTCTCTCTCTGTACGCCGTACAAAGAGGAGGGCAGACGATACATACGTCTGCCCTCTTTTTCATTCAGAGATATTGTTTGTTGTCTTAGGCATTGTCAGGAAATAAACGTCACAAAAACCTGGATTGCTTCGCTCCGCTCGCAATGACGCTCCTCCCGTCATTGCGAGCGGAGCGAAGCAATCCAGGTTTTTGTGAGTTAACGTTTCGCAGGAAATAAGGATTCCGGATGGCTTTCGCCTCCAGCAGGTCTATGGGGCGTTTGAGCATATCCTGGAGGGAAAACTTAAATACCTCTTGCCCTCGACGGGTTTATGCGTTTTTTTTCCTCTTTTTCCACAACTGCCAGGAGTTGATGATGTTTTGCCACAGGACGTAGGCGGCGGGGGCTACGGAGGAGAGGGGGTGGAGGTAGGCCTGGGCTATCCAGATGGCGAGGATGGTGTTTTTCTGTCCTAATCCTTGTCCGCAGGAAATGGGGTCGCCGTAGTGTCTGCCGATACGCCGGCCTAACAAAAACTGACAGACACAGATGATCAGGGATACAAGGGCAAGGCCGGCTTCCATCCTGTAGTCGGGGTTCTCTTGTTCGACGAGGAATTTCATTGTTTTACCCGTCACGATGGTAAGGGCTGTAACCCAAAGGTAAAAGGAGAGCTTATGTATGCTCACTATTTTCCTGTTTACTTCAGGAAAGACGTATCGTATGACCCAGGCCAGTAATAAAGGGGACAGCAAGACCGGGGCTACCTGCCTGCAGATACGGAGAAATGCCTCAATAAAAGACACTTCCGCATGCTGCGCTCCGACCAGCGGAAGGAGCACCGGGGCCACGAGCGCGACTCCGGTGTTACACAGCAGCAGGTACGTGGTGAGAAAGGCGACATTCCCCCCCAACAGGCCTGTAATGACTGCTGCCGCAGTAGCCGTAGGTACCAGTACACATATAAATGCCCCCTGGGCTACTACAGGATGGTAAAACCAAAGGGCGCCATATACGAATAAACACCCCACTAACTGAATCAGCAACAGCCAGATATGCGCGGGACGGAGAGAGATATCCCGGGGAGACAACTTACAGAAAGTAAGCAGCAGCATCGTAAAAATGAGATAAGGCGTAAGAAAAGAGAGATAGCTCACCAAAGGGTAAGCTATCACTCCTATTATTATCGCTACCGGAAGCGCCTGGTTTTTTAAAGTCTGCAGGAGATGCATGTCACCGGGCTTATCTGAGTGGGATGTATTGCACAAAAGCTTCGATCGCTTCGTAAGCTGCCAGGCCCAATTGCCGGTAGAGGTCGGCAGTTGCCCGGTTACGGTCTTCGGCGCGTTGCCAGAAAAGGCGTTCGTCATCGCCTAAGAAGGGTGCGCTCTCGGCTTGCGACTGGTGTTTCAGAATGGCGTTTCGTTTGCTGCGCAATTCTTCGGGGCTGATCGGAACAGCCATTTCGATATGGTCCATTTCCCATTCCGCCCATGCTCCACGGTACATCCAGATACGGCAGTGCTTCATCCATTCTTCGTCTTTCAGTTTATCGATAGCTGCCAGTGCGGCATCGAGACAGACCTTATGGGTGCCGTGCGGGTCGGCCAGGTCTCCGGCGACGAATATCTGGTCTGGTTTGATTTCTTCCAGGAGTTCATAAATAATTTTCACATCCGCTTCGCTCATATCTTTCTTTTTGACCATTCCGGTCTCGTAAAAAGGCAAATCGAGGAAGCGTATATGCTCATCGCTCGTTATTCCTGCATAGCGTGCGGCGGAGCGTGCTTCTTCGCGGCGGATGGTTCCTTTCATAAAGAGCACGTCGTCTTTTTCTTTTTCGCCTTCCACTTTTTCATATCTCAGGAAGTGGATGATATCTTCGGCTTTTTTCTTTACTGCGGGGTCGGCGGGCGAATAGCGGCTACACACATCCCGCAGGTATTCGCAGTAGCGGATAACCTCTTCATCGCCTACGGCTATATTCCCGGAAGTCTGGTACGCCACATAGACCTCATGGTTCTGGTTGCATAAGCGTTGGAATGTCCCCCCCATGGAGATCACATCGTCGTCGGGATGGGGGCTGAAGATCACGACTTTTTTGGGGTAAGGGCAGGCCCGTTCGGGGCGGTTGGAGTCGTCGGCATTCGGCTTACCTCCCGGCCATCCGGTGATAGTATGTTGTATATCGTTGAATATCTTGATATTCACATTGTATGCCGAGCCGTATAATGCCAGCAGTTCTCCCAATCCGTTTTCGCTGTAATCCTTATTGGTCAGTTTAAGGATGGGTTTACCGGTCAGCCGACACAGCCACACAATCGCCCGGCGTATCAGCTGGTTATCCCACTCGCAGTTGGTGACTAACCAGGGGTGGCTGATCCTTGTCAGCTGATAAGCTGCCGAGAGGTCGATCACCGTTTTGGCATTGTCTTTGTTCTGCAGGTAGCTTGCCGGCAGGCTGTCTCTTTCTTTTCCTTCCACCGCTTCCTTTATGATTCCTGCTTTACCTTCGCCCCAGGCCATCAGGACAATCCGGCGGGCTTTCTGTATGGTCGATATTCCCATCGTAATAACCCCGGCAGGTACATTTTCTATGGATTTGAAAATGCGGGAGGCTTCTTTGCGCGAGTCGTTATCGAGCAATACCAGGCGGGTAGCCGTATTGACCGACGAGCCCGGACTGTTGAAGCTGATATTACCGGCATGCCCAATTCCCAGGAGGATATAATCAAGCCCGCCTACATCTTTTATTTTCTGCTCATACTGCAGGCAGAAATCGAAGATATTTTCCTTCGGCATAAATCCGTCGGGGGAGTAGATATTTTCGGGATGGATATCCACATGATCCAGAAAATAATCTTTTAGGTAGGTGAGATTGCTGAAGGCTACCGAAGTCAGCGGGTAGAACTCATATAAATTAAATACAATCACATTCCGGAAGCTAAGTTTTTCTTCCTTATGCAAACGGATTAGTTCTTTAAAAACACTTTGTGGAGAGCGTCCACCCGGCAAAGCGATGACAAAAGACTCTCCGGCTTCCTGTTTTTCCCTGATCTGCCAGGCTATTTCGCCGGCTATTTCACATGAACCTTCATCTGCCGACTCATAGATGGCGGTTGGGATTTTTTCAAAACGTGTAAGAACCGATTGTTCGAACGCATTTTCTGCACGGTAATACCGGGTAGGTATTCGTGTTAGCGTAATCTGAGAACTCAAATTTGTTTTCATTTTCTGTTTTAGCATTAAAATATAAACTAAAGGTACAAAAGTAGTAAAGGATTTGCAGATATCATATAGTTTAGCAAAGATTGTCAGGGCAAATTTTTTTTGATACGGGTTACAGGTTATTATACTTCGTGCGGTTTAAAATAGTGGGAAGTATAATCACACGGACAAACTTATTATATGGGCTTATCTCAGTTTCCATCGCCATATCAGACCGTTTCCTTCAGAACTTCCTGATCTTTCTTTCTTCCGGTACCGTATGCTTTCAGTTGTCTGACCCCGATCGGGGAACACCGGAAACACTCTGCAGATTCTTTTCCACAGAGACACAACCCCACACAAACGATAGAGAACCAAAAATTTACTTGTAACTTAACAGGTTAGCACTATTAGGAGCTCCATGCCTGCAAATAAAAATTTCAAGGCCCGGTAAATGATCCGGACAGCTTTCAATTTTTTTGTGTACTATTTGGTTGTTTTTACTTAAATCTACTGTTATTTTTAAATGAAAAAGTTTGAAAAAGCCATGTTGTATAAAAATATTCTTATATTTGCTGAAAAACTAAATAACAATAAAATCTTTATTTATGGTACAAAATATTATTACAGAAGAAGCTTCTACAGGCGTATTACATAACGCCTTGGCTTTTGGCACTACAGTAAAAGGTGATCTGACGACGAATGGTGATTTTCGTTTAGATGGCAGAATAGAAGGAACAATCAGTTGTGGAGGGAAAATTGTGATCGGTCCCACGGCGCAGGTTGACGGAGATATCATCTCTGTGAATGCCGAGATACTGGGTTCGGTAGTAGGAAGCATTACGACAAGCGAAGTGCTGGTGCTTAAACCCACCGCAGTTATAAAAGGCATTATTACGACACATGCCTTAGTAGTCGAACCAAGTGCTAAGTTCTCAGGTACTTGTAATATGCAATTGAATGATTCGGACGACGAATTGCAGGAAGAAGAGCTTTTATCCCAGTCGAATGCGATAAGCGGTGGTGCACCGGAATATACATTGGGGCGCACGCTTAGCAATGACGATTGATTCAGGACAAACAAGAGCCGTTGACGAATAAATTCAACAGCTCTTGTTTTTTTACCGGCTTACTGGCCGACATGCCACCCTGAAAAGAGAGGCAATTCTATGTATTGAGCGGATAAATGTGTATTTTTATAGCCGAAACATGATTCATACCTGTTTAACGATGTGGATGACCCGGTTGTTTTCTATATTATTCGCTTTTCTGTTTTTCTGTAATCCTTGTATATCAGGGCAGGAAGACTTACTGACTGGCTTGTATTTCTCGTCTCACGAGGTCGTACAGGATCAGCGGACTTCGTTGAACCTTTCTCCCGAAAAGGCGTTCCGGTTTGGGGGAAACACTGCCCTTGAGTTTGATATAAATTTCCGGGAAAACGATGGCTACTACGGATACATATTCAGAGCCATAGCCGATGATGAAACAAATATTGACTTCGTTTCCAATTTAGCTTCCGAAACGTCCAATTTCTGGTTAGTATGTAAAGACCAGACGCTTTTATCCTATCAATGGGCGGATATCCCATCGATCGGATACGACCGATGGGTCAGAGTCAGGATCGATTTCGATATCAGAAATTCCTCCATCCGTTTTTCTATGAACGGAAAGGAGCAGGAGGTGTCTGCACCCTGGCTGTCTTCCCTGAAAACATTCAGGCTGGTGTTCGGCGCCTGCAAGTTGAAATCCTTCCGGAGCACGGATGTCTGCCCGATGTCGGTGAAGAACATTGGACTGTATAAAGAGGAGCGTCTGTATCGCCAATGGGAGCTGTCCCGGCACAGCCGGAATCAGGTGTACGACAAGGTGGCACAGGCCAGAGCCGAAGCAGAGAACCCCATCTGGCTGATCGACCAATACATAAAATGGAGAAAACTAAAAGATATCCATGTCGGCCATCTGCTGGGTATTGCCGCAGATACGGCGGTAAGCCGTTTGTTCTTTGTCAACGACCAAACCGTCTGTTGGCTGGACGTGAATACCCTGGAGACTGATTCAGTCCGCAAGACCAAAGGCGTACCTTATAATGATACGATGGGTAAATCCCTTGTCTATAACCCATACACCGACGAACTATGGTCGTACGATTTCAGCAATCCGAACATCAGCCGGTTTGATTTCAGGACTTCCGGATGGTCGCACGACCGGCCGGAGATGATTGAATCCGGATTTGCACACCATAATAAATTTATTTCGCCTGTCGATAGCTCCTTAGTTACGATTCTCGGGTATGGCTACTATACATATAAAAGCATAGTAAGCCATTACAATACAACAGCTTCTCAATGGGAACAAACCGATCGCAGCGACCAGATACCTCCCCGGTATTTAAGCAGTGCAGGGCATCTGAATGCATACGAGGCGCTGGTGTTCGGCGGATACGGAAGCAAATCGGGCAGGCAGGAACTGGCTCCCGGTTCGTACTACGACTTGTATATATTTGATCTGCGTACATTTGCGTTCTCGCATCTGTGGACACTGCCTCCGCAGGAAAAGCCTTTTGTCCCTTCCGAAACATTGGTCGTCAATAAGCCGGAAGATTGCTTTTATACATTAATACACAGGAATGACTCTTACGATTCGTACCTGCAGTTGGCGCAATACGGCATCCATGAGCCATCGGTAGTCTTTCCGGGGGATTCGATTCCTTTCAAGTTCCGCGATACGGAGACGTGGGTGTATCTGTATCTGAATGAGCGGAAGTCTGATTTGATAGCCGTTGTCAGCCACAACGACGATATTGCGCTCTATGCCATCGCTTACCCGCCTCTTACGATGGAAGATGTTTTGCAGACACCTCCTGCCGCCTTCAGTGCATGGCATATAGCGGCGCTGGCCCTGGCCGTGCTGCTGGTCCTGGCGTTTGTGGTTTCAGGGAAGAAAAAGAAGGTTTTTCCTGAAGGTTTCCGTCTGCAAAACGGCAGGAAATCCATGCTGAATATTACGCCCTTACCTTATATAAAAAGAAAGGAGACTTCGGCGATTTACCTCCTGGGCGAGTTCCAGGTATTCGATAAACAAGGGAAGGATGTGAGCGCTTCTTTCTCGCCCACGCTGAAACATTTGTTTCTTTTTGTTTTGCTTAATTCGGCAGACAAGCATAAAGGCGTAAGTTCTGCCAGGCTCGACGAGACGCTGTGGCACGATAAAATAGGCGACAGCGCCCGCAACAACCGGAATGTAAACATCAGTAAGCTGCGCACCCTGCTCGACGAAACCGGCAGTATCGGAATAAGCAATGAAAACGCGCTCTGGAAAATAAGCATAGGTAAGACTGTGTACTGCGATTATTTCGGCATACTGGACATCCTTTCCGCTTCGCAAACCGAGCCCCTTGCCCCGGCAGAGCTCTACAGGCTGTTAAGTTTGCTGAACAGCGGAGAGTTTTTACATACGGTACATGCCGGATGGGCCGAGCCTTATAAATCGGCTTTTCACGGAGAGATTGCCGGACTCCTGAACAGGCTTCTGCGCTCACCTTCCATGCGCAATAATACCGACATCTGCTACCACATTGCCGAATACCTGCTTTCGGCCGATCCGCTGAATGAAGACGCCATCCGGGTCAAATGCTCCATACTGAACCGGATGGGGAAACGTAGTATAGCCAAAACCACATACGATGAATTTACCAAAGAATACGAAAAACTATTAGGCGCCCCCTATCCCCTTACGTTTGCAGAGATTATCAGATAAGAGACACCCTATATTTCGTAATCACTTGCTCCCGTCCGAAAAAAATCCGCTCCCGTCCGGGGAAAAACCGCTCCCGTCCGAAAAAAATCCGGACGGGAGCAAATTCTGTATCTATTCTGTACAGGCATATCGGCTCAGGCGTTGTCAGGAAATAAACGTCACAAAAACTGGATTGCTTCGCTCCGCTCGCAATGACGGGAGGATCGTCATTGCGAGCGGAGCGAAGCAATCCAGTAATGCCGGTAATGAAAGAATGTAACACTTATTTCCTGACAACGCCTAAGCTGAGCGTCTCCGATGAATTCTTAACTCTTCATTTTCTTTCCGGATGATGCTATCCACAATTCAATGTGGATAACCTGACAGGTTATCCACATGAAACACCTTCGGTGATATGTTTCCCATCAGAGCCCGAAGGCGGCTTTGATGACATCGGTATAATCCAGTTTTTCCCAGGTAAACAGTTCGACCTCAAGAATGACGGGCTGGGAATTGTAGCGCGAGTTGAATACTTTCGTCTTTTTTTCCGGCCGGCGCCCCATGTGGCCATAGGAAGCGGTTTCCAGGTAGATGGGGTTACGCAGATTCAGGCGTTCCTCTATCTTTTTGGGGCGCATATCGAACAATTGTCCTATTTTTTCGGCTATCTCGCCGTCGCTCAGGGCGACATGAGCGCGTCCGTATGTATTGACAAAGATATTCATAGGTTTCGCTACTCCGATGGCATAGGATACCTGTACCAGTGCTTCATCTGTTACTCCGGCTGCTACCAGGTTTTTGGCAATATGACGGGCGGCGTAGGCTGCCGAGCGGTCCACTTTCGAAGGGTCTTTTCCTGAGAAAGCGCCCCCTCCGTGTGCCCCTTTGCCCCCATACGTATCGACAATGATCTTACGACCTGTCAGGCCGGTATCTCCGTGAGGGCCGCCGATGACAAACTTACCGGTCGGATTTACATGATAGGTAATCCGATCGTCGAACAAGGCTTGTACATGAGGCGGATACTGTGCTTTCACGCGGGGGATCAATATGTTTTTCACATCGGCGCTTATCTTTTCCTGCATGGCCTTGTCGGCTTCGTCCTGCGTAATTCCCTTGGCTTCGATGAACTCATCGTGCTGGGTAGAGATGACAATCGTGTCGATGCGACGGGGGACGCCATTATCCTCGTATTCAATCGTCACCTGGCTTTTCGCATCGGGGCGCAGGTAAGGCATCCGTTCCGGTTCGTTTTTACGGATATCAGCCAGTTCGTAAAGCAGGCTGTGTGAAAGGTCTAAGGGAAGCGGCATATAATTGGCCGTTTCGTTGGTTGCATAGCCGAACATCATTCCCTGGTCGCCGGCTCCCTGCTCATAGGGGTCTGCCCGTTCGACTCCACGATTGATATCGCCGCTTTGTTCGTGGATAGCGGATAGTACGCCGCAGGAATTGGCTTCGAACTGGTATTCGCTTTTAGTATAGCCAATTTTACGGATCACGCCGCGCGCCACTTCCTGCACATCAATGTATGCACTTGATTTAACTTCTCCAGCCAGTACAACCTGTCCGGTTGTAACCAGGGTTTCGCAAGCTACTTTCGAGTTTCTGTCATAAGCAAGAAACTCATCCAGCAAAGCATCCGATATTTGATCGGCTACTTTATCGGGGTGTCCTTCAGACACCGATTCGGAGGTAAATAAATAACTCATTACTTAAACAATTTAAAATGTATTTTTTTAGTAATGAATTGAATATGGAAAGAAAACGCGCGGCAGGCAGTTTGAGAAAAGTTCCATTGTTTTTAGCATTTTTTCCTGTGGTTGCAAGCAATACAAATCTCTCCACATCAATTCGGGGCAAATATAGGAAATATTTTGAAATAAAGAAGCCGACGGCCGGGAATTTATGACGGAAAATCCATAAAAACTCAAGGTAATTTAATACATTTGCAAACCATCAAAAGGCTTGCTGCATGACGGACTTTACATCTGAATACACTGTGCTGGTCGTTGACGACCTTCCAACGGATATAACACTGGTACAGGTCATTTTAAAAAAAGAAGGATACTCATTATTGACTGCCAATAATGGAGTGAAAGCCTTACAACTTGCCCGCGAACGTCGTCCGAACATTATTCTGCTGGATACCATGATGCCGGGTATGGATGGATACGAAGTACTCCGGCAGCTGAAGACGAATCCTGATACCAATCATATCCCGGTGATTATCATGTCGGCACTGAATGATATGCCCAGTATTATAAAAGGCTATCAGTTAGGCGCGACAGAGTATGTGACAAAGCCTTTTCAGCGGGAAGAACTCGTCAAACGCATTGCCCATCGTTTCAAATTATATACCGTCGAGCGATACCGGCAGGAACTGGAGGCTACGATGGAGTCGCGCGATATGCTTTATTCAATCATTTCGCGCGACTTACGGACTCCGCTGGGAGCCTTGAAAATGATGAATCATTCCATTCTCAGAATGCTCGGAAAAGATACGGTAAACGAAACGGTTTACGAAATGCTCCTGACAATGAACAAGACATCGGAAGAAGCCTTTCAGCTATTGGATAACCTGACGAAATGGAGCAAGTTCACCCGGAAAAAAATACGGCCTCATAAACAAAAAACACAAATCAGCAGCCTCGTCGAAAGCATCGTCGATGTATATAATCCCATCGCAGAACTGAAAAAGGTACGGATTTCTTTACAGGATATGGATACCGGATTATCCGGCAGGGTCGATGCCGATATGCTGAAAACCATCTTACGCAATCTGCTGTCGCATGTCATCAACGCAGGCAGGCAGGGAGATACCATACGGATATCCATGCGACAAAGCGGCGACTACCTGTTATTCAGCATTAAAAATTCAGGCGGAGGTATAAAGGAAAAAGAAGATAAGGCGGCTGCTTTTGATATAAACGAAAATCATACAGCCGATCTGAGCTTATGGGTATGCAAAATCTTTGTCGAACTACACGAGGGTAAACTCGAGATAGAACCGGGAAGAGGCGAAAGCGCAGCTTTCTTTTTCTCTATCAAAACAGACGATGAGGAAGAGGCCTGAAATGAAAAAGAGGAACCGGTGACGGGTGCCCTTGACTACGTCGATTTTCAATTCAAACGAAAATCGACGTAGTCAAAGGCGCCCCTTCAGACTCCTGCCCCAGGGGGCATTCGCTTTTTATGATAGGAATCCCAACAGGATACCGGCGGCAACAGCCGAACCGATTACACCTGCCACATTCGGCCCCATGGCGTGCATCAACAGATAATTGGTCGGATCGTATCGCAAACCTACTATCTGTGAGATACGAGCCGAGTCGGGAACGGCAGATACGCCGGAATTACCGATTAACGGATTGATCTTATTCTCTTTTCTGAGGAAGATATTAAAGAATTTCACGAACAATACGCCCGCACAAGTCGCAATCACAAAAGATAAAGCCCCCAGCGCAAATATCTTGACCGAGTTCAGATTCAGGAACTGCGTCGCTTGTGTGGATGCGCCTACCGTTACTCCCAGCAATATGGTGATGGTATCAATCAGCGGGCCGCGGGCTGTTTCGGCCAGACGACGGGTTACACCACTTTCCTTCAGCAGGTTTCCGAAGAACAACATACCCAGCAAAGGCAAACCCGAAGGCACAAGAAAACACGTCAGCAACAGGCCGATGATGGGGAATATGATCTTTTCAGTAGAAGAGACAACCCGTGGAGATTTCATCCGGATAAGCCTTTCCTTCGGGGTGGTAAGGAGCTTCATGAAAGGAGGTTGTATGATAGGCACCAGCGCCATATACGAATAAGCCGATATAGCGATAGCCCCCATCATCTCGGGCGCCAGCTTGGATGAGAGGAAGATAGCCGTCGGCCCGTCGGCCCCGCCGATTATACCGATGGCTCCTGCCTGATTAGGCTCGAATCCCATCTGAAGCGCAATGACATAAGCGCCGAAAATACCAAACTGGGCAGCCGCCCCGATCAGCATCAGTTTAGGATTGGATATCAGTGCCGAGAAGTCTGTCATGGCACCAATACCGAGGAATATCAAAGGAGGATACCATCCGGAAGTCACCCCCTGGTAAAGGATATTCAACACCGACCCCTGCTCGTAAATACCGATCTGCAGGCCGGCATCTTTGAAAGGAATATTACCAATCAGGATACCAAAACCAATCGGGATCAGGAGCATCGGCTCAAATTCATATTTTATGGCCAGGAATATAAAGATCAAACCTATCGCAATCATCACAAAATGACCCGGCTCGGCATTGAATACCCCCGTATAGGTAAGGAACAATTGCAGATTCTCACCAAGGAAAGAAAAAAGACTTTCTTGCATACCCTTATCCGATTATTACGAGTTCTGCATTTTCAAGTACAGAGTCTCCTTTGTTTACTTTTAATTCAATGATACGGCCATCGCGGTCGGCATTGATGCTGTTTTCCATTTTCATGGCTTCGAGGATAAAAAGGAGATCGCCTCTCTTAACCGTACTCCCTACACTGCATTTTACATCCAGGATGACACCCGGCAGTGGCGATCGGAGCGCTCCGGGAGTGGCGACTGAGGCGGGACGGGCAACGACGGGGTCTCCCGTAGGAGTTGTCGGAGCCTGGGCAGGTCTTTTTATGGTAACCACCTGTTTCTTGGAAGGTTTTTCCATCTTCACTTGATAAGGTGTTCCGTTTACTTCTACTTCAGCGATATTTTCCAATACCGAATTGATATGCACCTTATACACATTGCCGTTGATTGTATATTTAAAACTTTTCATGTTTGTTTGTTTTTAGATAATTACTTTCTTGGGTTCTCGCGCAGGCTGTAAATTTTCGAACTCCACGGAGAATAGTTACGTTTGACCTTCTGTATAGTCAGTACGGTTCTTTCGATATCATGTACATCTTCATTCAGTTCATACAGAGCGGTGCTGATAGCAGCTAAAACCTCTCCGGAGATATCGCCCGATGCTTGTGTCTCTTCTCCCGTCTTCTGAGCTCTGACCTTGCCGAGTGTGATGGCCAGCCTGGCCACTTGCTTAAATATGAGATACAAAACAAGCAGTCCCAGGAAGACAACGGCCATAGCTGTGATCGTCATTCCCGCCCCCAATGAATCGTTTATCTTGAAGTTATCTATCTTTTCGTTCGTATCTAATGTCAGGTTGTTTGTGCTGGGGGTTACCTTGGTGAGCTCAACCCATTCATTTTTCCCATCCACTTTGCGTCCATAACTGATATCCGGACGCTGAGCAGCCGGGACAATGATTTCATCCACTAAGGTCTTACCATCAGAATCATAGAAAGCGATGTAGTTCTCCTTTGCAGGGTCTAAGACGAAATTCAGATGGAACGTACCGCGTGAAGCGACCCCGTCTGTCCAGAACAATACGTGCTGGCGCGGGCTGACCCTCGTAAGCACATCGCCCTTGGGTATCGGGTATTTTTTAGGGTTATTCCTGTCGTCGGTCAGGAAGCATCCGCCTACATTGACCGTTCCTGCCGAAGTGTTGAACAACTCAATCCAGCCGCTGCGTTTGCCGTAATCATCCACATAGTTGTCTTCGTTGATAACCAGCACTTCATTGATCCGCATAGACGTTACCCGCTGCGCCTGCACGGCCGTAACGAGCAACAGAGCCGGCAACAGGAGTAGTCCTGCTTTTTTTCTTATCCTATTCATATCTTTTCAGAATTATAGAGGCAGATTATCGTGTTTCTTGGCCGGATTGGTCAGCTTCTTTGTCTGTAACTGTTCCAGAGCGCGGATAACCCGGAAACGGGTATTGCGGGGTTCGATCACATCATCTATATAGCCATATTGAGCGGCATTATACGGATTGGCGAAGGCTTTCCGGTATTCTTCTTCTTTCTCCGCCGCCACGCGGGCAGGGTTTTCCGCCGCCGCTACTTCTTTGGCAAAGATGACTTCTACGGCTCCGCTCGGGCCCATCACAGCAATTTCAGCCGTGGGCCAGGCATAGTTCATATCGCCGCGCAGGTGTTTGGAGCTCATCACACAATAGGCCCCTCCGTATGATTTACGCAAGGTGACAGTAACCTTCGGCACAGTAGCTTCTCCATAGGCATACAGCAATTTGGCTCCGTGCAGGATTACGCCATTGTACTCCTGCCCTGTACCCGGAAGGAATCCCGGCACATCCACCAGAGTAACCAGAGGGATATTGAAGGCATCGCAGAAGCGTACAAAGCGACCGCCTTTTCGGGAAGCATTGCTGTCGAGGCATCCGGCCATGATCTTGGGCTGATTAGCCACAATACCTACCGACTGACCGTTGAAACGGGCAAAACCGACGATGATATTCTTGGCATAATCGGCATGTACTTCCAGAAATTCTCCGTTATCGACAATGGTGCCGATCACCTCATACATATCATACGATTGGGTCGAACTATCGGGGATAATCTCATTCAGGTTGTCATCTAAACGGTCTATCGGGTCTTTACAGGCTCTCAAAGGAGTTTCTTCCAGGTTGTTCTGTGGCAGGTAGCTAAGCAGTTTACGGATCAGTGCGAAGCCGTTTTCTTCCGTATCCACGGCAAAATGTGCTACGCCCGACTTGGTCGTATGTATGCTTGCTCCTCCTAACTGTTCCTGTGTGACATCCTCGCCGGTTACGGCTTTCACCACTTTCGGGCCAGTAAGGAACATATAGCTGGTACCGCGCGTCATGATATTAAAATCGGTCAGAGCCGGCGAATACACAGCCCCTCCGGCGCAAGGCCCGAAGATACCGGATATCTGTGGGACCACTCCTGAAGCAAGGATATTACGCTGGAAAATTTCCGCATACCCGGCCAGAGCATTGACTCCTTCCTGAATACGCGCCCCGCCCGAATCATTCAGTCCGATTACCGGAGCGCCCATTTTCATTGCCTGATCCATTACTTTACAAATCTTCAGCGCCAGTGTCTCAGACAAAGCGCCTCCGAAAACCGTGAAATCCTGTGCATAGACATAAACCAGCCGGCCGTCAATCGTTCCATAACCGGTTACTACACCGTCTCCTAAAAATTTTGTTTTTTCAATTCCGAAATTGGTACTACGGTGTTGTACAAACATGTCAAACTCTTCAAAACTGCCTTCATCCAGCAGCATGGCAATACGTTCACGAGCCGTGTATTTACCTTTGCTGTGCTGAGATTCAATGCGGGTTGTTCCACCACCGAGGCGTGCCTTTTCGCGAAGGGAGATAAGCTCTTTTACTTTCTCAAGTTGGTTACTCATTTTCTTTTATTAATTTTAAGATGAATCATTTAATTACATGCAAAGTTCGGTCAGCACTCCACAGGTTGATTTCGGATGAAGAAAAGCGATGCTCAATCCCTCGGCTCCTCCCCGCGGGGCTTTGTCTATCAGTTGTATCCCTTTAGATTCCGCTTCATTCAAAGCGTCCGGAACAGAAGGTACGGCAAAGGCTATATGATGAATGCCTTCTCCTTTCTTCTCAATAAACCTGGCAATCGTGCTGTCTTCTCCGGTCGGTTCCAGGAGTTCGATCTTTGTTTGTCCTACTTTAAAGAAAGCTGTTCTGACCTTCTGATCTTCCACAACCTCAATATTGTAACATTTTAACCCCAGCACATTTTCATAATAAGGCAAACAAGCCTCAATGCTCTTTACAGCAATACCAAGATGTTCAATATGCGTAATATTCATACGATTAATTTATGTTTTTAGTAATACTTTATGAAATTTCCGGCAAAGGTACGCATACTTTATTTACTAATGAAGAAATTTTTCTCCAATTATTCAGGTTATTTTTTATCCTGACCAAGGGACACAGCAAATGCTTACTCAACGTAGCTTAAGCAAACAGGACGCTGTCGATTGAGAACCGGCAAAAAAGAAACAAATCGTGTGGAAAATGTGAAACGATTAAGCAGCAAATAAACCGGAGCATCAGACTCCACTATTCACTGTTCACAAGGCAGATTGAGAACACCTTTTTTAATTTCATACCCATTATCATTTGGCACAGGTTGCCAATTTCCGGCATTATCTTTATAATATATTCTCCATTGTTTCGGGATACGGTAACCGCCCCACGGTTCGTCATCGTACCAGTACACAGTAGAGTGCGAGATTGTCGACTCTTTTTCGAATTCGTAAGTGATCCATTCAGTACCTCCTTTTTTAGGCCACCAGTTATAATGAGGGATAGATGTATCCTCTTCATCTTTAGGGATCAGACGGTCATTTATTGCAGATATAGACTGATCCATATGTGATGCGCTGATCTTGCTTCCCGAAGCAATGGTAGGCGGCATAGCAGGACGTGATGCCCGCAGTTCCTCGGCCAGCCATACCGACATGTTACCGTTGCCGCGATGCGCCCAGGCATAATATGGAATCAATGTCTGTTTGACATCTGAGGTTGTCAATCTTCCGTTCTTATCATAGCTTAATGTTTGAGCATTGGTTTTGATCTGATTAATGCCAAACAGCATATCAGGCTTACTCACCACTTCGAACTTGGGATCACGGTTCATGAATACACTAAGTATATCAAAGTTATTATCGGGTCACTCGGCACAAAATTAAACGAACGATTTTTGCAAAAAAAGGAAAATCGTGTGTGTGGCAGGGGTTTGCCAAGCGGTGGCAGGGGTTTGCCGTGTACTTGCAAAATAACAAAACCGTCCCATCCGGGATTAAAATAAATTCCGGACAGGGAGTATTTATTGTTAAAAGGGCTATACCTTATGACTTTGCGCCGCTGTCCATACGGTTAAGTTTTTCCGACAGCGCGGTTATCAACTTTTTGAGAAAGAAGGTACGCTCTTCGCCGATTCGATTTCTAACATCCCAAAACAGGCGATAGTAGTTGGAGATTTCACAGCCGAAGACTTTACCAACACAGGCGAATACGTTTTTCAGAGAAACTTTACCGAAACAGTCTGCTTCGTGCAAAGCATAAACGAGTTCGACAAATTCCATTACACCGCCCTGCCATTGAAGAAATGCCGGCAATGAATTATGCTGTGAGAGCATTTGCTTCTCGACAAAAGCAATCTGCATGTCGAGAAGCTGTATTGCTTTGTTGATAAATGGAGATACGGCACTACTTTTTTTT
>JAISZA010000056.1 GCA_031269535.1 Tannerellaceae bacterium | reverse complement strand
ATCGATGCCATGATCCCTATCGGCCGTGGACAGCGGGAATTACTAATCGGCGACCGCCAGACGGGTAAAACCGCCATTGCCCTCGATACAATCATCAACCAACGCACCCATTTCGAGAAAGGCGAACCGGTCTATTGTATCTATGTAGCCGTAGGACAAAAAGGTTCGACCGTCGCATCGGTTGTAAACACCTTGCGCGAAAAAGGGGCTATGGATTACACGATTGTCATAGCCGCTACCGCCTCCGGCCCCGCTGCCATGCAATATTTCGCTCCCTTTGCCGGCGCTGCTATCGGAGAATATTTCCGCGACACCGGGCGCCATGCGCTTGTCGTGTACGACGACTTGTCGAAACAAGCCGTTGCCTACCGCGAAGTTTCGCTCATACTCCGCCGCCCCTCCGGTCGCGAAGCGTATCCCGGCGATATCTTTTACCTGCATTCGCGGTTGCTGGAACGTGCGGCCCGGATAATAGACCGCCAGGAAGTGGCGGAAAAGATGAACGACCTGCCGGAATCTCTGCAAGGCAAAGTAAAAGGAGGCGGTTCGCTTACGGCCCTGCCCGTTATCGAAACGCAGGCAGGGGATGTGTCGGCCTATATACCCACAAACGTCATCTCCATTACCGACGGACAGATTTTCCTCGAAAATGATTTGTTCAACCAGGGCATACGTCCGGCTATTAATGTGGGCATCTCCGTATCGCGTGTCGGAGGAAGCGCCCAAGTGAAAGCCATGAAGCAGGTAGCCGGTACGCTTAAAATAGACCAGGCCCAATACCGTGAGCTGGAATCGTTCTCCAAATTCGGCAGCGATCTCGACCCGGTCACGGCTTTCATTATCGACAAAGGGCAGAAAAATACCCAGCTGCTGATACAGCCCCAGTATGCCCCCATGCCGGTAGAAGAACAGATCGCCGTCCTTTATTGCGGCACCCGGGGGCTTCTGAAAAATATAACGACCGGCGATGTGCACGATTTTGAGCAATCATTCCTGTACATCCTGCGCAGCAATCATCAGCAAGACGTCTTGGAACCGCTGAGGCGGGGTGTACTGGATGAAAATGCCGCCGCCGCTATCGAAGCATGCGCCGCCCAAATAACCGGAAGCAATCGGATATAAAAACTATGGCATCGTTCAAAGAAATAAGGAAACGGATAAACTCCATAAAAAGCACCCGGAAAACGACTTCGGCAATGAAAATGGTATCCTCGGCCAAGCTGCATAAAGCAGAAAACAGGATAGCCTGTATGCTTCCGTATGCCGAAGCCTTGCATCAGATAATGGAAGCATCGCTTATGGACGATCCGGACGCATTAAGCCGGGAACGCCCTGTCGGCAATGTCGCAATTATCGCCTTCGCTTCCGATTCGTCTCTTTGCGGAGCCTTCAATTCCAATGTCGCACGCGAGTTGCAGCAGGTGGTAGGTACTTACAGACAGTCGCCGGCCCAGGTTACTACCTTTGTCTATACGATTGGCCGGAAAGTATATGAGGCAATCGGGAAAACAGATATCACCCTAAGCGGACATTTTGAAAACCTCACAGGTAAATCCGATTACCCTGTGATTGCAGATTTTGCCGAATCACTGATCCGGCAGTTTGAAAAACAGGAAATAGACCGCGTGGAACTTATCTATCATCATTTCAAAAGCGCAGGGTCGCAGCTGCTGGTACGCGAACAGCTATTGCCCGTCAGGCTCCACCAGGCAACGAAAGCCAGGCATACGGATTATATCTTTGAGCCTTCACAGAGAGGATTACTGAAAACCCTGATACCCCAAAGCATCAAACTCCAGTTGTACACAGCGCTTCTGGACTCGAATGCTTCGGAACATGCTGCCCGGATGGTTGCCATGCAGACGGCGACCGACAACGCCGACGAGCTGATCAACGAACTGACAATCGAATATAATAAATCGCGCCAGCAGGCTATTACAAACGAACTGCTGGATATTGCCGGAGGACATGGCTGAGCCCCTTATATCTTTCAGGCGTCCACCACTACCGTTTCTGAGGATGTGCCGGATTATTGTTGAGCAAAACTCAAACAAGATTTCAATAAATCTATAACTTTGCACCCGATAAACATTAAATTATATATACTTATGTCAGTAGCAAAACGTGATTTGGGAGAAAGAAAGGTGACTACACACCGCCTGATAGAGATGAAACAAAGAGGAGAGAAAATATCCGTGCTGACGGCTTATGACTACTCCATGGCGAAGATTATCGACGAAGCCGGTATGGACATTATCCTGGTAGGCGATTCGGCTTCTAATGTGATGGCCGGTAATACGACAACGCTTCCTATCACCCTCGACCAGATGATTTACCACGGCAAATCGGTTATGAAAGCCGTTAAAAGGGCGCTCGTCGTTGTTGATTTGCCTTTTGGCACGTATCAGGGAAACTCCAGAGAAGCTGTTTCTTCGGCCATACGGGTTATGAAAGAAACACATGCCGATTGTATCAAACTGGAAGGCGGCTCCGAAATCAGGGAGTCGGTAGAACGTATCTTCTCTGCCGGAATCCCTGTGATGGGGCATCTGGGGCTTACGCCGCAGTCGATTAATAAATTCGGCACTTATACCGTGCGTGCCCGCGATGAAACGGAAGCCCGCAAACTGATAACCGATGCCCATCTGCTGGAAGAAATTGGCTGCTTTGCTATTGTACTGGAAAAAATCCCCGCCAGCCTGGCCGCCCGTGTCGCATCCGAACTGACAATCCCCATGATAGGCATAGGCGCCGGGAATGGAGTGGACGGACAAGTGCTGGTGATGCACGATATGCTGGGCATTACCGAAGGCTTCTCCCCCCGTTTCCTGCGCCGCTACGCCAACCTGAAAGAAGTCATAACAAGCGCCGTACAAGCGTATATCGAAGACGTGAAACGGCAGGACTTCCCCAACGAGAAAGAACAATACTGAAGGCCCGCCCCGGCGACTCCTAAGGCATCAGCTATTGCCGTAATAGGCATTCGCTCCATGCTTACGGTAAAAATGTTTGGTGATCAGATGGGGGTTCATGCTTAGTGAAGGGTTTATACCGCAGGCGAGGTAGGCCATCCGGGCGACCTGCTCCATGACTACGGCATTGTGCACGGCCCCGGTAGCATCCTTCCCCCACGCGAACGGGCCGTGATTGGCTACCAATACACCGGGAATATACTCCGGATTCAGTCCTTTGAAACGCTCTGCGATTACATGCCCCGTTTCTTCTTCGTAGGCCCCTTCTATCTCCTGCTGTGTCATGCTGCGCGTACAGGGGATATCGTCGCTGAAGTAATCGGCATGGGTCGTGCCGATGCAGGGAATATCCCGTCCGGCCTGTGCCCATGCCGTTGCATACACCGAATGAGTATGTACCACGCCTCCTATCCCTGCGAAAGCCTTATAGAGCACCAGGTGGGTAGGCGTATCCGAAGAAGGCTTTAACCGTCCTTCCACGATATTCCCCTCCAGATCAATTACGACAATATCTTCGGGCTTCAGGCTCTCGTACGAAACGCCCGAAGGCTTGATAGCTACCAGCCCTCGGCGGCGGTCGATACTGCTTACGTTCCCCCAGGTAAATATAACCAGTCCGTGTTTTACCAGGTCGAGGTTTGCCCTGAATACTTTTTCTCTTAATTCGTCCATACTTTTTTCCGGCAAAGTTAATACAAAAAACAAATGCACCTAAAAGCTGAGAGAAGGAGGTGCAATTCAAATTGTCGCAGATTCAATGGATTTCCGTCGTCATTGCGAGGTACGAAGCAATCCAGGGCGCCTCCGATCTGGATTGCTTCACCCTCCGGGTTCGCAATGACGGCCCGTAATAACGATGCGACAATTTGAATTGCACCCGTATAAATTCCGTATGTTTTGAATTAATTTATAAATGATATTACAGATTATGAAAGTAAAACTGATTTCTATTGTATTTGCGGTATGCTTTTTCCCGGGCATGATGAAAAGCATATTCGCGCAAAGTGGTAAAATAATTTTACCGAAAGAAGTGGTGGTCGATAAAATACGCGGCGGATTATTAGGACAGATTCTTGGGAATCTGAACGGACTATCTCACGAAATGGCACATATTGCCGAACCGGGGAATGTCATGAACTATGTACCCGCCCTGCCCGACGGAGCACGGACAGATGATGATACTGATTTTGAATGGCTCTACATCTATGAAATGCAGAAAAACAGGGAATTGCTCCTGGATGCGGATTATATCAGAAACATCTGGATCGAACGTATCAATAAAGGGGTCTGGTGCTCAAACCGTTTTACCCGTTATCTGATGGACTTCGGATTCAAACCTCCCTATACCGGTTATACCGAATTCAACCCCTGGGCGGATTTTAATATCTCCGGACAGTTCTTATGCGAAACCTTCGGACTCCTTGCTCCTGCGATGCCTCAGACGGCGGCAAAGACCGGTCTGAACTATACTACTGTAGCAATCGGTGGTGAACCGGCACAAACCACTCAGCTGTTTACAACAATGATATCAATGGCCTTCATAGAAAGTGATATCAATAAAATCCTGGATGCCGGCATCGCCTCATTGGATAGCAAAAGTAAAATAGTACTGATTATAAATGATATAAAAAAATGGTACGCGGAAAACCCGGCTGACTGGCGGAAAACCCGGAGCTTACTGAAAGAAAAATATACTGCGGAAAACGGCAGACTGAGAGACCGTAACGGGTATGAACTTAATACAGGCAGTATTATCGCTGCTTTATTATATGGGGGCGGAGATTTTGCAGAAACACTGAAACTGGCATTTAATTTTGGCTGGGATGCCGACTGTAACGCAGCAACAGTCGGCACCATTATGGGTGTAAAAGAGGGATACCGGAAAATGATGACAACAAACAGAAAGCTGGAACCTTCGTGGCTGATCGTGGATCGGTATAAAAACACAACCCGTGATAATATGCCTATGGATGAAACTATTACAAGTTTTGCAGACAGGCTTGTGGAGTTGTTTGAACTTGTCAACGAAAACAATGGCGGGAGCCAAAAGCTGAAGGACAAAGTGCTTGTTTACGAAATCACCACAGAGAAACCTGCCCCTGTAATGCTACTGGCCGGAGCGGATAATAAAAATATCCTCAGAGAAAGATCAGGAAAACAAATTACAGACGATCTAAGTAGCCGGGAGAGAGCTGTACGCGCAAAAGCTGCCTTTATGGCCGTTTGCTTAGAGATGGACGAACAATTGAGCAAAACCCATGCAAAGAGCTGGAAAACCGCATGTTACGACTTAAGCGGATACTGGAAAGTAATAAATAACATCTTTGAAGGAGGAGATGCTCAGGTTTTATACAACTTCTCTGCTAAATTTGCCAAAGCCGGATTCAAACCGCTCAGGAAAAAATATTCAGACCAGGATATCTACAATGACAAAGAGTTCTGGAAAGCCCCTGAAACGCTTTATTGATTCAGTACGGGATCATACATAAATCAATCCCCGCATGGCTCTGATGCGGGGATGATTTATCATCCCTGAGTGCAGGACCGTTACTCTTCCTCTCCGTTCCTATATACTTTCACTTCAAAACCAATAGACTTTCACCTCAGAGTATATAGGTTCTTCCCCAAAAACCTATATATAATATTTCACTCCCGGACGGTTTACTCCCGGACGGGAGCAGATTTATCCCGGACGGGACTTTTGCCTGCTATCGTTATATTTTCCGAAACTATTATACATTATATATTTCGCATTACTAAATATTAAATATTTATAATAGTAAACATATATATACCCATTTGTTCGCAAAACAGTAAACAAATATATACCTTTGAATTGTCAAACAAATAATTAAGGTATGAAATCAAGTGAATTAAACAGAAAGGCAGTACAGGCGGGATGGATGCTCCTTTATCAGGACGGTTCAAGCCATCGGTACTACGAAAAGGAGGGAAAAATAGTTTGTATCCCTTTTCACGGTTCAAAGGAAGTTCCAACGGGAACATGTAATAAAATTATAAAACAACTGAGGCTGAAATAAGCCCCATAAAACAATAAAAACGTAAAATCATGAAAACGATTAAAGTAATATTAGAAGCAGGAAAAGACGGTTACGGAGTATCATTCGACGAAATTCCGAATGTATTCGGATTTGGAGAATGTATAGCAGATGCGAAAGCAGATGCGAAAGCTGCTCTGGATGGATTTATAGAAGCATTGAAAAAAGTCGGCAAACCGATTCCGGAAATATTAACCGGAGATTATGAATTAGATTTCGAATTTGATACAGAGGCGTTGTTAAAACACGTAGAAGGCATTGTGAAGAAAACAGCTTTAGCAAAGGCATCAGGAATTAATCCGGCACAATTAACCCATTATAGTTCAGGATTAAAAAAGCCACGGAAAGAACAAAGGGATAAAATAATAAACGGCCTGCATAAATTAGGTCAGGAATTAATATCCGTATCTTAACTTATTTGTTTGACAGTAAATAATTAATTTACGGACGGCCCGCTTCAGAAGAGCGGGCTTTTTCTTTTTGTCCTTTATCAGCCCGTTTGTGTGTGTATCATGGAAAATCAGAAAACGAGCCACCCGCCGGACGCGCAATCTCAGATACTATATACTTCCGCTTCAAAACCAATAGACTTTCACTTCAGAGTATATAGGATCTTCTCCCAAAACCTATATATAATATTTCACTCCCGTCCGGAAATAAACCGGACGGGAGCAGATTTATCCCGGACGGGAACGGATTTATTCCGGACGGGAGCAGGACGACACATCCCCCATAGACTTTTGACTAAAAATCCTTCACTCCTTCACAGAGGGTATAAACATTTGAATGATACAAAATTAAGGTGTGAAGGATGGGGTTTTCATCCTTCACCTTTCCCCCGTCCCTTTCCCTGCGGAGCGGGTGCCTTTCTTCCCCTGCCTTGCGGGAGGGGCTGGGGGAAAAGGACGTCCCAACTATACGAGTGAGACTTCCGGATATAAACCCGGACAGCTGTTTCATACAAAAACTCTCAGCTGATTTCCGGGCGGATCACGCAGTAAGATGTGAAGGATGCGGCCCCCATCCTTCACACCTTAACGAAGTGTCACTCAAAGGCTTATACCCCCTGTGAAGGAGTGAAGGATTTTTAGTCAAAAGTCTATGGGGAATGTGTCTGCAAAAAAACATCCAATAGTCCGGCTTTCAGACTATTGGATGTTTTATGGTCGGGGTGAGACGACTCGAACGTCCGACCTCCACGTCCCGAACGTGGCGCGCTAGCCAACTGTGCTACACCCCGTTTTTCATTACGGCTGCAAATGTATAAATAAATTTTTTAAGAATGTGTATATTTGCATAATTCTTTATCATCTTAATTAGATCAATTATGAGAAATAATATCTTGACTTATGCTTTATTGCTTGGTTTTTTGTTGGTTTTGCCGTCCGGCATCTGGTTTTCGTGTTCGCAGGGTGTGAAACCTCCCGAAGCGTATGGGGTTGTCCCTACGGAACATCAGTTGAAATGGCAGCAGATGGAGTATTATATGTTTGTCCATTTCGGGCCGAACACCTTTACCGAGGTGGAATGGGGCGACGGAAAAGAAGACCCCGGAGTGTTTAATCCTTCGGCTCTGGATTGCAGGCAATGGGCGGCCACAGCCCGGGCGGCAGGGATGAAAGGCATCATCCTGACGGCCAAACATCACGATGGATTCTGCCTCTGGCCAAGCCAATACAGCACACATACCGTACGCGAAAGCGGATGGAAAGACGGGAAAGGCGACGTCGTGAGGGAATTGTCGGAAGCCTGCAAGGCGTACGGACTGGCATTCGGCGTGTATCTTTCTCCCTGGGACCAGAACCATCCATCGTATGGTACGCCTGAATACAACGAGGTATTTGCCCGTACCTTAACCGAAGTATTGAGTGGTTACGGACCGGTCTTCGAACAATGGTTCGACGGTGCAAACGGTGATGCTCACAAAGGAAAAAGACAGGTGTACGACTGGGATTTGTTTCATCAGACGGTTTATGCGCATCAGCCTCAGGCGGTTATTTTCAGCGACGTAGGCCCCGGCTGCCGCTGGATGGGAAATGAAAGAGGAGTAGCCGGCGAAACAAACTGGTCGCGCCTGCATGTAGAAGGCTTCGAACCGGGATTGGGAGCGCCTCCTGCCGACACCCTGGCTACCGGTAATATCGACGGTGAGGCATGGGTACCTGCCGAAACCGATGTATCCATCCGTCCGGGATGGTTTTATAGCGCTCATACAGACGATCAGGTAAAGAGCGTGTCACGCCTGGTAGATATTTATTATACATCCATCGGGCGCAACTCCAACCTGCTGCTTAACGTCCCTCCCAACCGGGAAGGGCGCATACACCCTACCGACTCCGCCCGCCTGATGGCATTCAGAAAGGCCATAGAGGAAAGTTTTGCCCACAACCTGCTGGACGATGCGATACTTCACGCCCCGGACACGAGAGGAGGGGCAGCGAAATATGCAGCAAAAAATTTATTGGATGAAGACTACGACAGCTACTGGGCAAGCGACGACGAGGTGCTGACGACAAGCATAGAAATAAGCCTGCCTGAAGCCGCCAGGTTCAACCGCTTCCTTGTACAGGAATATATTCCTCTGGGACAACGTGTCGCGCGTTTTGCTCTGGAAAGCTGGGACGAAGCGGCTGCCGGATGGAATGTCATCAGCGAAGGAACCACCATCGGATACAAGCGCATCCTCCGTTTCCCACGGGTAAAGGCGCAAAAGCTACGCCTGCATATCCTGAGTGCGCTGGCCTCTCCCGTCCTGAACCGGATAGGGCTTTACGATGCTCCGGATATCTATGAGGATACCCGGCAGGAAACAGACCAGACTTTGATAAAGGCGCTACGGGTAAAATGGTCGATCGAATCGCCCAAAGGCGAAACATTCAAATCTGTAATCGACGGAGATGCACAAACAACAGCCGTCATCAGAGGGCTGGAGCCGCTAATCCTCAACCTGGGAGAAAAGCTCCGGCTGAGGGGGGTCATCTATGTACCGGCAGACAAGGCCACTGCTTCCCATATCACTCGTTACAATCTGTCGGTAAGTCTGGATGGGAAGCAGTGGACGAAGGTCAAACAGGCTGCCGTGTTCCACAATATCAAAAACAACCCCATTCCTCAGGATGTCCGGTTTGACCCGACCGAACAAGCGCAGTTCATCAAACTGGAACCTTTGGAGACGACAACTCCGGATGGAGATGCTTACAGCATCGCTGAATTAAGCCTTATTCTATGATCTTTACCCAGCCGTAAGGGTCGGGAGCATCCCCGGTCTGGATTGCGAAAAGTTTGTGATAGAGTTTTTCGCAGATCGGGCCGGGCTTTCCGTCTTCCGAATAAACGTACGAGCGGTTTTCGTCTAAATCGTCTATCTGAGAGATGGGGGTGATTACTGCGGCCGTGCCACATTCAGCAGTTTCCTCAAACGTAGCAAGTTCAGAGACGGGGATGGGGCGGCGTTCTACCTTCAATCCCATAGCTGCGGCCAGTTGTGTCAGGCTCATATTGGTGATCGACGGAAGGATGGAGTTCGAAGCCGGCGTGATATAGGTATTGTCACGAATGGCAAAGAAATTGGCCGGGCCACATTCGTCGAGATACAATTTTTCTTTCGGATCGAGGTAAAGGACGGCTACATAGCCTTTCTCGTGCGCCTTATTACCGGCTGCGAGGCTCGCGGCATAGTTGCCGCCTACCTTATACGTTCCCGTACCCTGGGGCGCGGCGCGGTCGTACGCACGCATGATGCAGACAGGCGCCGGCTTGAATCCCGTTTTGAAATAAGGGCCTACAGGCGTAACAAAGACCAGAAACAGGTATTCATCGGAAGGCTTGACACCGATCAAAGCGCCCAGTCCGATCAGCAAAGGACGGATGTATAAAGAAGCCCCGCTTCCGTAAGGCGGGATAAAGCGTTCGTTCAGCCTGATAGCCTTAGAAACGGCTTCTTCAAACTTCGCGAGGGGGAAGCCGGCCATCATAATTCCCCGGGCAGACGACTGCAGGCGTTTGGCATTCTCATCCATACGGAAGACCCGTATCTTCCCGTCTTTCCCGCGGAAAGCCTTCAGTCCCTCGAAAGCTTCCTGTCCGTAATGCAGGCAGGTAGCCGACATGTGAATATTGATTATTTCCGAAGAGCTTACTTCCAGTTCGCCCCATTGGCCATTGCGATAATAGCATCGCACATTATAGTCTGTCTTCATATACCCGAAAGAGAGTTCAGACCAATTAATCGCATTTTCCATAAAATTCCGTTTATTAGATTACTTACGGCTGCAAAAGTAAGCTATTTCATAGTATTGTTGCTATCTTTGCGGCAAAATAATCTCAAAGGTATGCGAGTCATCGAACATATAAACAACAGCAAACAGACTGCTTTTTCATTTGAAATATTACCACCGCTGAAGGGAAACAGCATCCGGAAAGTATATAATGTCATTGATAAACTGAGGGATTTTGACCCTAAATACATCAATATTACATCTCATCACAGCGAATATCTTTATAAGACACTGCCCGACGGGAGTATCCGGAAGGTCAATATCCGCAAGCGGCCCGGCTCGGTTGCCATTGCTTCGGCCATACAAAACAAATACGGCATCACAGCCGTCCCCCATATCATATGCAAGGGCTTTACAAAGGAAGAAACGGAATATGCCCTGATAGATCTCAATTTCTTAGGCGTTTACGACCTCCTGCTCCTTCGCGGGGACAGCAAAACGCTTGACCCTTCGCAGCAGAATGCCGGCTTATACCATGAATATGCTACGGATTTGCAGCGCCAGGTGAATAATTTCAATATCGGCATTGCCGTCGATGGCTCTTCTTTCGAAGCTAACGAGACGCCTTTTTCGTACGGAATGGCTTGTTATCCGGAGAAGCATGAAGAAGCGCCGAATATGGAGTCCGACATTTATTACGCAAAGGAAAAGGTGAAAAACGGCGCCGCTTACTTAGTGACACAAATGTTTTTCGACAACGGAAAATACTACGCTTTCGTAGATCGCTGCCGCAAAGAAGGGATCAGCGTACCCATCATACCGGGCATCAAACCCATTGTCTTCAAGGACCAGCTGAATGTCCTCCCCAGGGTTTTTCGCTCCGAGATACCGGAGCCTTTAGCCGCAGAGCTTCGCAAATGCACAACAGACGAAGCCGCGAAAATGACAGGCATCGAATGGAGCAGGCAACAATGCAGAGACCTGATAGCCCACCAGGTGCCCAGCCTGCACTTTTATACCCTCATGGCTACCGACAGCGTCTATCAGATAGCCAAAGATATCTATTGACTAAAGGGATGAGAGCGCCCATCCGGCTTCAGAGGATTATACTAAAAAGAGAGAGAGAGCGTTAATATAATGTATTAATGCAAGACAGAATGACACAAACGTATATAAATAAATATTTTTATCTCCTGTTTCTCTTTACATTAGCCTTTGGCATTGTATTTTATAACCTTATCTGTGTTTTCCTGAAGTTTGACTATACCGACGAGGTTTCCGCTTTGCTCCTTTTTATCCTGTTCAGCGTTTTTCTGTTTACAACGAAAGATTGGGAGATGAATAAGGTTTTTCTGGCGACTCTGTTCATTTTTTTGTTTTACCTTTTTTATTCTTTTTACATACAGAGTAATACGGGCATAGGTATATTCAGCGATTTATTTATCCAGATCAAGCCTTATCTGGCCTTTTTTTGTGTTTATTCCATGACTCCCCGGTTCGACCGGGATCAGAAATCCATATTGAAATCGCTCTCCCTGCTTTTCTGGGGGGGGCTTTTTCTGATAGGGATCGCCAGTCTGTTTCAGCCGGACATAATCAAACTGTTCATGTTTCACGAGACTTATTACGCGGCAGCTGTAATCACGACGTCTCTCTGCTATTTCTATTGCAGCAGCTTCAGTTCGCTGGATAAGCTGGTTTTTTTGTTAATGCTCTCTATCGGCATTTTCTCCGGGCGTTCCAAGTTTTACGGTTTTTATGCGCTCTCTGTTTTTGTCATCCTGTTTTTCTCGAATATAAAACAATTCAGATGGAACTTCCGCAATATCCTGATTCTGCTGTCTATGCTTGCAGTTATGACGTTTGTGGCATGGGAAAAAATATATCTTTATTTTTATCAGTCCATAACAGACGAAGTTGAAAAGGATATGATTGCCCGGTATGTTTTATACGTTACATCCCCGGATATACTACGTGATTATTTCCCTTTCGGAAGCGGATTCGCCAGCTACGCAACGCATGTTTCAGGTTTATACTATTCTCATATCTATACCGATTACGGAATAGACGGTGTCTGGGGGCTTTCGAGGAGACACCACAGTTTTGTTGCCGATACTTATTATCCTTCGCTCGTCCAGTTCGGAGTGGCAGGCATCGTTTTATACATTTTGTTCTGGGTCTATATCTGTAAGCGGGCATTCGCTTTTTATGGAAAAACAAAAAACATTCATTTTCTTATTATCTCTATCTTAATTGTCGGATTCCTGGGTATTGAGGGAACATCCGATTCCACTTTTATCTCCAACAGAGGCGTTTTTGTAATGATGTTGTTAGGCCTGATTCTTGCTGAGATGAAACAGGAGCAGCAAGAGCTTCCGGGTGAAAAAGGATAGACACTCTCGCATATCCTCCTATCCCTGCTCCGGTAAGAGGCTTCCCCTTGATACTTCTTATATATTTTAATTCATCATAAATAGTTATTTGCATGTTTATCCGCTTTCTTACAGGGGGAATAGGCAAGATGCTTTTTAATCCGTATTTAATCCGGTTTGAATAATCAGACAATAAAAATACCGGAGCATTAAGTATATATTTAATAGACTCCGGTTTATTGAACTGTTATTTAAAATGTATTATATCTGCATTGTTATATTATTTTATTCCCACTCGATAGTAGCTGGTGGTTTGGAGCTTATGTCATATACTACGCGATTAACGCCTTTTACCTTATTGATTATTTCGTTGGATACTTTGGCCAGGAAGTCGTGAGGTAATTGTGCCCAGTCGGCAGTCATCGCATCAGTAGATGTGACAGCCCGCAGGGCAATGGTATTCTCGTATGTACGATCGTCACCCATAACGCCAACTGAGCGCACGGGCAGAAGGATGGTTCCAGCCTGCCATATTGTATCGTACAACCCCCATTCACGCATCAGCGACATATATATATGGTCTGCCTCCTGCAGGATATGTACCTTTTCGGGAGTGATATCGCCCAGAATACGGATGCCCAGGCCCGGTCCGGGAAAAGGATGGCGTTTGATGAGATGAGGCGCCATGCCTAATTCCTCCCCTACACGGCGAACCTCATCCTTGAAGAGAAGACGAAGCGGTTCGATCAGCTTCAGGCTCATCTTCTCAGGTAATCCGCCTACATTGTGGTGGCTCTTGATGACAGTACCGGTTAGGGATAAGGATTCGATGACGTCGGGGTAGATTGTCCCCTGTCCTAACCATTTGATATTTTTTAATTTATGCGCTTCTTCCTCGAAGACGTCAATAAAGCCCTTTCCTATAATTTTACGCTTTTGTTCCGGCTCTGTCACACCTTCCAGTTCCTTGTAAAACTTTGCGCTGGCATCAACTCCGATAACGTTCAAACCCAAATGTTCGTAGTCTTTCAGCACATTTTCAAATTCATTTTTGCGCAGCAGTCCATGATTTACAAAGATACAGTTCAGATTCTTACCTATCGCTTTATTCAGTAGTACGGCTGTCACGGAAGAATCCACTCCGCCTGAAAGGGCAAGGATTACCTGATCCTTTTTCAGGCGTTCTTTTAAATCTGCAATTGTCGATTCAATGAAGGAAGCCGGCGTCCAGTCTTTCTTACAATTACAAATATGCAGAAAGTTATCCAGCAAGCGGATGCCGTCTGTTGTATGAAATACTTCCGGATGGAACTGTACACCAAACGTTTGCTCACCTTCTATCTGATAGGCAGCCGCATTTACATCTTCCGTACTCGCGATAACCCTGAACGACTGAGGCAGGCAGGTAATGGTATCTCCATGCGACATCCACACCTGGCTTCCCGCATTGATTCCTTTCAGTAGCGCATTGGTATTGTCAACAGCAGAAAGATGCGCTCTTCCGTATTCGCGGGAGCGGGCCGGTTCGACGGTTCCACCGGAACTATACGCCAGATATTGAGCGCCATAACAGATTCCCAGGATAGGATATTTCCCACGGATATCCGCCAGATTCACCTTAAAAGCATCTGCATCATATACCGAATAAGGACTTCCTGACAGGATAACACCTTTTATACCCTCCGTATCCCGGGGAAATCTGTTAAAGGGAAGGATTTCAGAGTAAGTATTTAACTCTCTGATTCTACGCCCGATTAACTGAGCTGTCTGCGATCCGAAATCAAGAATAATTATTTTCTCGTACATTGAGGTAATTTATTATAATTTAAGAGGCACAAAGTTAGTAATAATATTCAGAAGCCAATATGTTAACAGAACTTTAAAACGTATAAATGAAAGTGAATACCCGCGCGCAAAACGTATTTAACATTACCTTTGTACGCCATTAGATATAACTCTATGAATACAGAAAAAAAAGAGAATAAAGAGATCAACAGACTTTCGCTATTTATCGTTATTGTTGTTGTATTAATTCTGATAATAGCAGGAGGGGTGTATTATATTTATTACCAGAAACAGCAAATGACGGACTTAGTTGAAACATTTGACCTGGAAAAGGAATCATTAGCAGACGAATTTAATGAGCTTTCGCTTCAGTATGAGGGATATAAGTTCAGTGTAGGCAATGATTCATTAGTGGCTTTATTAAATACCGAACAGGCGAAAGTGCAACGCCTCATGGAAGAGTTGCGTACGGTAAAAGCAACCAATGCCCGGCGTATCAACGAACTGAAGAAGGAACTGGAAACCCTGCGGAAGATCATGAGAAACTATGTCATTCAGATAGATTCTCTCAATCAGGCAAATGAGCAGTTAACGAAAGAAAAAAAACAAGCAGAACAACGATATCGGCAGGCCTCAACTACAGCCGCCCAATTAACTAAAGAACTGGAAAAACAAACCGAACGGGTTACGCTGGCAAGCCGTTTAGACGCAACAGGCATTACCGTCACCCCTGTAAATGCACGAGGGAAGGAAGCAAAACGCATCAAACAGATGGAACAATTTGTCGTGAATTTCCGCATTGTCAGGAATATCACAGCGCCTGTCGGCGAAAAAACGATTTATGTCCGCCTGAAAAAACCGGATGATGACATTCTGGTGAAGAACCGGGGGAATGTATTCGTGTTTGAAGGAAAGGAGATTAACTACTCAATGAAGCGTTTGGTGGAATACGATGGGGAGGAACTGCCGGTGACAATGTATTGGGATATTGAGGAATTTTTATCACCGGGTGTTTACAGAGCGGATATCTTTGCAGATGGTAATCTGATAGGACAGAAAAACTTTGAATTGGATAAGTAATACGCTCATTATCCGATATCTTTTGTTTTTTATCATGCGGTGACAGCCGAAGCAACAGATAGATTAGAATTGTCATACATTAAAAAAGAATTTTCCTATGAAAAAATGGCTTATATCTCTATGGATAACAGGCTTATTGCCGGTCGCTACTACTTATTCCCAGCAAACTCTGACGCTGGAGTCGTGCCGTACTCTGGCCATACAAAGCAACAAAGAGCTGCAGATAGCAAAAGGGAAAACAAAAGTGGCAGAGCATGAAAAGAAAGCGGCATTTACCAGATACTTCCCCCAGGTATCTGCTTCGGGCACTTATCTGCGCAATGAGAAAAATATCCTGCTGTTGGAACCGGGTACTTTAGGCCCGCTGGAGGCCTTATTGCCTCCCAATATAAACGACCTCTTTCTCCTCGATATCCAAAACGTATGGATAGGCGGTATATCGCTGGTTCAACCCCTGTTCGCAGGAGGTAAGATTTTGTATTACAACCAGATTGCCGAATATGCAAAAGAATTGGCCGAATCAGTAAATAATGCTAAACTACAGGAGATTATCTGTCGGACGGATGAAACGTACTGGCAGGTGATTTCCCTGACGAATAAGAAAAAGCTGGCTGATTCGTATTGGCAACTATTGCAGAAAATGAATCAGGATGTCGATGAGATGATAGCAGAAGGCGTAGCTACCCGGGCAGAAGGACTCTCGGTTAAAGTCAGATTCAACGAAGCCGAGGTCGCTCAAACCAAGGTGAATAATGCTCTGACCCTGTCGCGGATGTTGCTGGCACAACTATGCGGATTACATCCAGACCAGCCTTTCCTGCTGGCAGACGAAATCAATCCTCAACCAACGACAACGAAAGAAGACCGGGAAGGCAACCGGCCCGGAATAGACCGCCCCGAACTGAGAAGCCTGGAACTGGCAACGAAAATCTATAAAAAGAAAGAACAGATAGCGCTGGCAGATATGCTACCGAACATTGCCTTGTCGGCCAATTACCTGGTATCAAACCCCAGCTCGTTCAACGGCTTCAAATCCGAATTCGGAGGCATGTTCAATGCGGGCGTAGTAGTAAAAATACCACTCTCTGCCTGGTGGGAAGGGACACACAAACGCAAGGCGGCACGGGCAGAAAGCCTGATCAGGGAACTGGAGTATGACGATGCAAGAGAGAAAATAGAACTACAAGTCAATCAATCTGCTTATCAGGTAAATGAAGCCCAGAAAAAACTTGCCGCCTCTTCCCGCAATATGGAAAACGCTGAAGAAAATCTGAGACATGCCCATACCGGCTTTGAAGAAGGAGTTATCCCTGCCCTGAACCTGATGGAAGCTCAGACGGCCTGGTTATCTGCCTCCTCGGAACTAATCGACGCGCAGATAGAAGTGAAGCTGACTGAGGTGTATCTGGCAAAAGCCCTGGGAAGGCTCACAACCAACCATGAATAATAACTCTGAAATATATACTCAAATGAATGAGAATAAGAAGTTTTCGACCAACAACATGTTTCTGGCATTTATTGCCGTTTTGATAGTGGTAGGCCTGGTTGCCCTGACCGGTTTTTTCCTGCTTTCTCCCCCGGACGATTACGTAATGGGACAGGCGGAAGCAACCCAGGTACGTGTATCCGGTAAGCTCCCCGGACGTATCGTCGCTTATTATTATGGAGAAGGAGAGAAAGTAAAGAAAGGAGATACATTAGTATGTATTGATACTCCCGAAATACAGGCTAAACTGAGGCAGGCTGAGGCGGCCCGCGCTGCCGCCGAAGCGCAAAGTGCAAAAGCCATTGCCGGTGCACGAACCCAGGAGGTGAGCGGAGCATTCGAACTATGGCAGAAGGCGAAAGCCGGATTAGACTTTGCGCAAAAATCGTTCCGGCGAATGCAGAACTTATATGATAAAGGAGTCGTCTCTGCACAGAAACGCGATGAGGCAGAGGCGAATTACAAAGCAATGGAAGCAAACGAGAAAGCTGCAAAATCACAATACGACATGGCAAAAGCCGGAGCAAGGGCGGAAGACAAAAAAGCCGCCGCCGAACTGCTTAATCAGGCTTCGGGGGCAGTGGCCGAAGTGGAATCGTATATCGGAGAGACGATCCTGCTCTCACCCATCGACGGCGAAGTGTCCGAACGTTTCCTGCAACCGGGGGAACTGGCAGGAAGCGGAGCTCCCATCATGCATATCGTGGACCTGGACGATATGTGGATAACATTCAGCCTGCGTGAAGATTTGCTGAAAAATATAAGCATCGGCACCGAAATAAAGGCTTTCATACCCGCTTTAGACAATAAGGCCGTAAGACTGAAGGTCTTTTATATGAAAGATATGGGTACGTACGCTACCTGGAAAGCAACCAAAAGCACCGGACAATACGACTCGAAAACCTTTGAAGTACGCGCCCGCCCAACGGAAAAAATAATGAACCTACGACCGGGCATGTCGGTTATCATAAGAAAAAAAGGAAATGAATTGCTATGACATCGCCAGGCGGGAGATACGCCGTTTCGCCGGCCACCCTGTCTATCTTTTCGGAATACTGGGGGCACCCTTGTTCTGCGCCTTCTTCTTCCTGACCTTAATGGGAGATGGATTGCCGGCTGAGCTGCCCGCAGCCGTGGTGGACATGGACGATACGCCCGTATCGCGTAACTTAGTCAGACAGCTGGACGCCTTCAAAGAAACCCGCTTTGTGATGAAAACCCATTCGTTTACCGAAGCCCGCCTCGAAATGCAGAAAAGGCAAATCTATGGGATCTATTTTATACCCGAACATTTTTCTGCCGATGCCATCACGGGCAAACAGCCTGTTTTATCGTTTTATATCAACCCGTCTTATTTAGTACCCTCTACCTTGCTGTTTCAGGATATGAAAACGGTCTCTGTGCTGGCCAATGCCTCGGTAGGCCTGCAAAAAGAAATGGCAGCAGGGCAGACAGAAGCTCAGAGCATGGCGAAGCTACAACCGTTTGTTATTGATACGCATGCCTTGGGAAACCCCTGGTTTAATTACTCCATCTATCTATGTAATACGATATTGCCCGGCATCCTGCAACTGATGATATTCCTGCTGACAGTCTATAGTATAGCGATGGAGATCAAGGACGGGACAGCGCGCGAATGGCTGCGGATGGGAAATTATTCCCTCACCCGCTGCCTGCTGGGCAAACTGCTGCCGCAAACACTTATCTTTACTATCACAGGATTCGCCCTCTGCGCCTGGATGTACGGTTTCCTGAACTTCCCGCTACACAAGGGGTGGCTACCGATGCTATCGGCTATGTTCCTGCTGATCATCGCCTCGCAGGCCGGAGGGGTATTTATGATCGGTATCCTGCCCGTACCCCGCCTGGGACTGGGGCTTGCCAGCCTTTTCGGGATGCTGGCTTTTTCGGTTATCGGACTTTCTTATCCCGTATCCAATATGCACCCTGCAATACAATCCTGCGCCAATCTGTTCCCGCTCCGGCATTATTTCCTTATTTATGTTGACCAGGCGCTGTACGGGCGCGACTGGGTGTATTCGTGGGTTCAATACGTTGCTTTAGCAGGCTTCCTGAGCCTGCCCTTACTGATCGGCAGCCACCTGAAAAGGGCGCTTCTGTACTTTAAGTATATTCCATAAAAAAGAACCGGGATGGAAAAAGACAGTCGTTTATTATCTATCATTAAAGAAGGAACCGAAGATACCTTCGCCGTTTGGAAAGAAGAGTTGAAGAATGTGTTCAGAGACGGAGGCGTCGTGATCTTTTTCTTTCTCGTACCCTTATGCTATCCGCTACTGTATGCTTTTATATACGACAACGAAATCGTGCGCGAGGCAAAGCTGGCAGTCGTCGATCAGTCTGCTACCTACCTCAGCCGCGAATTTATCCGCCGGATAGACGCTACGCCCGATGTGCAGGTAATCGGAGTTTATACCGATCTGGAGGAAGCCAGGAGACGTATGGATCAGAAAGATGCTTACGGTATCCTGTTATTCCCTTCCGAGTTCAGCCGCGAGGTGCATACCGGCAGGCAGACAAGGCTCTCCCTTTATTGTGATATGAGCAGCCTGCTCTATTACAAAGCCTTTCTATTGTCGGCTACCGAGGTATCGCTCGATATAGGAAAAGAATTTATGAAGCGCAACGAGCCGGCGGCCTTTACGGAAGCCTCGCAGGAGATTCTTGTCAATCCTGTTCATTACGAACAGGTAATGATGTTTAATACACAGGGAGGTTTTGCCTCTTTCCTGGTTCCGGCTATATTAATACTGATTATCCACCAGACACTACTCCTCGGTATCTGTATGTTAGGAGGGACAGCAGGCGAAAAACGCCGTCTCCGGGATCCCTCTCCTCCCCTATCCTTCCGCCCTTATAGCGGAACTTTACGCATCGTATTGGGTAAGTCGCTCGCCTATCTGCTGCTTTATACAGTAGTCTGCCTTTGGGTGCTGGCTGTAGTGCCACGGCTGTTTTCCCTCCCGCAGGCAGGTGATCCGGGGGATGTCCTGCTGTTTATTCTCCCTTATCTGTCAGCCTGTATTTTTTTCGCCATGACCTTGTCCGGCTTTATGACATCCCGCGAATCCCCCTTCTTACTCCTGGTATTCACCTCCGTTATCCTTTTATTCTTATCCGGTATCTCGTGGCCGGTAGAAGCCATGCCTCCTTTCTGGAGGGCTTTGAGCTATGTCTTTCCTTCCACGCCCGGTATTCAGGGGTTCGTACGTATTCATACGATGGGGGCCTCTCTGAGCGAGGTAGCCTTTGAGTACCGCCTGTTGTGGATACAGGCCGGCGTATATTTCATCCTTGCCTGCCTGAACTACCGCTACCGGCTTATCCACTACCGTCCGGATGCATTTCCCTCATCCGCGCAACGGTAGCCAATCTTATCGGACTTATATTTTTGCAGTTACAAGTCCAAATGAATAGAGTGGGTAATATTTGAGTTTAGCCGTGAGGAAGTAAATCATGGATACCGCTCCCATGGGATTTAACCTTTCTTTTTTCGATATCGGATGTTTTTAACTGTCCGACCTAGGTCGAACAGGTGTCTGACCTAGGTCGAACAGTTGTCTGACCCGGGTCGAACAGGTGTCCGACCTGGGTCGAACAGCTATCTGACCCGGGTCGGATAATAAACAAGTCAAGACAAAACAGCATATAGAATCGGACGATATACCCTAATCATTCATGCTGTTTTTCGTAATTTTGCACCTTAAGAAAACAACGCTATGTGTAAATTACGCAAATATCCCGGTTTCATACTGTTTATACTTCTGATTATGAATCAGGAAGTATATTCCCAATATGTATTCCGTCATTTGAATATTGCGGACGGTTTGTCCGATAACCAGATACGGAGTTTTACCCAAGTTCCCGACGGACG
>JAISZA010000037.1 GCA_031269535.1 Tannerellaceae bacterium | reverse complement strand
CTGAAGCTCCCCGGATAATAACCTGCTGCGGAACCATCTTTGCGAGGCACGAAGCAATCCGGTAGTCCCCTTTTTCCGGATTGCTTCGCTTCGCCTGCAAGGATGGGGGTGCAGATGTTCTGCTGATTCCGAACATCAGTTATAAGATTGATTTTTAAGGTATATAAGGCTACAGGCCGCTCCGGGGATGAGGGCAGGAAGAAATAACCCGAATCCTCCCGACACCTCTTCGCCGGAGAAACTATTCCGTTTCCCGATCCCCCTCACAAAATCCCGGGACGAATAAAATCCAATGACCACACTCTCCAGAAATTCAGGGAACCGAATCAAGAATCAATTCATCTCTCCAGAAATTCTGGAGAAGCAAATCAAGTTCAATTCATCTTTCCAGAAATTCTGGAGAAGCTAATCAGGTTTAATTCATCTTTCCAGAAATTCTGGAGAAGCAAATCAGATTCAATTTATCTCTCCAGAAATTCTGGAGAAGCAAATCAGATTCAATTTGTCTTTCCAGAAATTCTGGAGAAGCAAATTAAGTTCAATTTGTCTCTCCAGAAATTCTGGAGAAGCTAATCAGGTTCAATTTGTCTTTCCGGAAATTCCGGAGAAGCAAACCAAGTCTGATTAGTCTCGCCGGAAATTCCAGAGGAGTAAATCGGAACTGCTGTCCTTCCCCGGAAATTATGGGAGGGGTAGGATGAGTATAATTCCTGGAAAAGTTTTTATGTTTTTGGGTAAAATGCAAACATTAGTACGAAATATGAACAAATAATCCCTTTTTAAGAGGGTTTACTTTGAATAAATGCTATATTTGCCGGCGAAATAAAAAATATATTTCTGTCATTTAGTAAAGAATGGCAACCCGGAATTTTATTATTTAACAATTACAGATATAAACACAATGATGAAATTAAACGCTCTGTTTCTAATTATGATCAGCACTCTTATGGCTTGCGAGAGGGAAGTGCTGGTATCTGCCGACGATGATCATTCTGCGGAAGATAACAATGAAATTGCATATAACCATGTCCTGAAAGTCGGGCCGGATAAAGAATTTAAAACTATCCGTGAGGCATCGCTTGCGGCGAAAGACAGTACGCTGATAGAAGTGGATGTAGGCAACTACCCCGGCGATGTTACGGTATGGGAACAAAATGATATCTATATACGCGCCGTTGGCGGTGAAGCTGTCTTGGATGCTGATGGAAAGCATTGGAATGGGAAAGGTATATGGGAAGTTAACGGCGGAAAGATCAAAGTCGAAGGATTTGTTTTCAGAAATGTGAAGGTTCCTGACAAGAACGGGGCTGGGATACGTTTCACAAAAGGCCGGTTAACGGTGGAGAATTGCAGGTTTTTAAATAGTGAATGTGGAATTTTAACAGCTAACCAGGGCGGAACTTTAATTGTCAGGAATACGGAATTTGGATATATGGGCTATGGCGACGGATATTCGCATAATATTTATGTCGGCAGGATTGACACTTTTCTGATGACGGCATCTTATTCCCACCATGCCAAAGAGGGACATTTAATCAAATGCCGCGCCAGATTCAGCCTCATACTGAATAACAGGATTACAAATGAAAATGATAATACATATAATTCAAGCTATGAACTTGATTTCCCCGATGGCGGAACACATATCGTTGTCGGGAATATTATCCAGCAATCCGTGTTAAGCCCCAATACGGCAATCATTGCCTTTGCAGAAGAAAACAATCATATATGGGAAGACAACGCCTTGTATATGAGTCATAATACCATACTGAACAGCAAAACGACAACCAATCCCCTGTTCATTCCATCAGCTAAAACACCGAATAAAAGCATCGTAATGCTGAATAATTTATTATCGGAAAATATCGGGAATCCCGCTGCAAACATATTATCGGTTGACAAAGGTAATCAAAAGTATAAGAGAAGTGATTTGAATGAGAACTATCTCCCGGCAGCTCAACTGTATGAATCCTTAAAAAATAAAACGGAGCCGGACATCAATCGTTATTTATCCGGTAGATTCAGAACAGAAGGTTTCAGCTTAATCCCTGCATCCGAATATGTTCATCCGTGTAAGATCGTTCTGCTGAAAAATCCTCCCGCCATAGCAGGAGCCATGCAGCAAAGTTTTTAAGGCGTGATTAAAGAAAGAGGGCTGTCCCAAAGCCGGACAGCCCTTCTTTGTTTCTGCATGACGAGCTGTTTTTGTCTTCTTGTTTATCCGATACGCCAATTGTGCGCATAATCTATCACGGCCCGCAGGGTTTGCCAGGGCACTTCGCCCGGGACGGTGCAATCGGCTGCCAGGATGAAGTTGGGTGCAGCTTCTTTGAGTACCTTATCTACTTCGGGTTTGATTTCTTCGGGTTTTCCTTTTGCCAGGATGCCCAGGCGGTCTAATCCGCCCATAACCGGGCGCCCGAAGGTTTGCTGTACGTCTCTGGTCTTTACTTCCGTCCCGTCGGCCAGTCGGATCGGCGGGTTGATGATGCTTCCCGGATACGATACGAATTTCTGTATCTGGTTGTACGAACTTCCGTAGTCGCAGATGTGCAGGATATTCAGCAGGGCTTTGTCGCTGGCTTCCTGCGAAACGATTTTATCAAACGGGAGGATCAGTTTATCATAGAGCGGGGTATCGCCAAAATTTCTCACATCGCCACCCTGGGTAGAAATATAAAAGCCGTCAGCGCCGCGCCGGATGGCTTCGCCCAGGTAGTTCAGGATACTTTCTGTGATGTGCTGAAGTCCTTTGGCCACAGCATCGGGGTTTTCCCGGGCATGAGGCAGCAGGTTTTTGCCTACGGTTTGCCCGGCCAGGCTGAAAGGAGAATAAACCGTGGGAATGATCAGGGCTTCGGCTTTCAGCTCTTTGGCCAGGGCTTCTATCACGGCAAGTTGCGGCTCAAAGAAGTCTTTTTCATATACCGGTATTTTATCCCAATCCTCCGGCTTTTGGATGTTCTCCAGATAAGGGACAGCTATTTCGTACTGCACCTTCACAAAGTCCATGTTCGTTGCACGGAAATATTCCAGATGGCGGTCGATGGCGCCTTGCCCCAGTTTATCTTTGAAATGCATAAAAAAGGCTGCCGGCACGTAGTCGTTCGGTTTCGACTGATCGAGTACGGCCAGCACTTTTTCGCGTTTATTCACTTTCGCCTGATGCAGGTAAGTCACTCCATTTTCTTTGCCGGATAAAGACCTTGCCGATGCGTGCAGCGATACAGCGCCGGTGGAACAAAGTCCGAATCCTCCGGCAGCATACAAACCTGATTTTAAAAAATCTCTTTTATTCATTGTGCATTATTATATAAAGGGTTGATAAGGATTCAGACATGCTCTGTTCTCCAGGTATGGGCATAGTCGATCACGCCGCGCAGGGTTTCCCAGGATGTATCGCCCGGTACCGTACAGTTGGCGGCAAAAATAAAGTTGCGGGGCGCATTGTTGCGGAATACGTCGTCCACTTCTTTCTTTATTTCGTCTAATGTCCCGTGAGCAATCACGCCATGGTGGTCCAGGCCGCTCATCACTGGTCGTCTGAAAAGCTGTTGAACGCCTTTCAGGTCGGTCTTGCTGCCGTCGTTCAGCAAAACAGGCGGATTGATTACACTGGCCGGATATCCGGCCAGGTGGTCGAGCTCCTGATACGTATTTTCCACGCTGCATATATGGAGAATATTAAACAGCGTATGCGCCGTTGCTTCTTCAAAGATGTAGCGGTCGTAAGGCTCGATCAGCTTGTGGAACAAAGGGCCGTTACTGAACAAGGCCTTATCGCCTCCGTGTGTGGAAAGATAAAACCCATCGACTCCTATTTTCTTGGCTTCTTTAATGAAATACACAATGCTTTCCGCAAAGTTTTGGAAGCCTTTTGCCACTTCGTCGGGGTCTTCCTGTACATGTCTGAGGAAGGTCTCAATGCCTACCGTCGAGCCGGCGCTCAGCAGGGGAGAATAAACCGTTGGAATAATCAGCGCTTCCGCCTGCAGTTCTTTGGTGAGCGCTTCGATAACCCGCAGCTGAGGTTCGAAAAAATCTTTTCCGTACACGGGTATGTTTTTCCAGTCTTTCGGGCTTTTGATATTTTCGAGATAGGGCATGACTACTTCATACTGTATTTTCTCAAAGTCCATGTTCGTTGCCCGGAAAAACTCGATATGTCGTTTCACTGCCCCTTCGCCCAATTTCTCGTCGAAGTGCATAAAAAAGGCTGCGGGTACGTAAGAGTTGGGTTTCGACTGATCGAATACGGCCAGTGTCTTCTCTCTCTTGTTTTCATTGTTTGCAGCCTTTGTTGCTGCTTGTTCCTTGCCGGCGTTCTGCGCTTTCTTTGCGCAGGAGGATAGGAGCCCCGTGCTTCCGAGTAGTCCCACACTGCCTGCCGCCAGCGTACTTTTTTTCAGAAATGTTCTTTTATTCATTGTAATTCAGGTGTTGAAAATATTATTCATTCGTATATCCCGGTTCGTAGTCTGCATAAGGATTATTGCCCGTTTCGCCTTCGTAGCCCCAGTTCTGTTCCAGGTTAGGATTCAGGATTCTTTCTTCCAGAGGCAGGGGAAACAAATAATGTTTTGCCGAAATGTTCTGATGTTTCAAATCCGTTTCTTTTGTATTCTTCCTGATTGTCTGCACTAATTTCCGCCATCTGACAAGGTCGAACCAGTAATTGCCTTCCAGTACAAACTCCAGCCATCGTTCGGCCTGTAGTTTTTCGCGGAACTGTTCTTTCGACAATCCTGCCAAGTCGTAAGGTGAAGGCGCATGAAGCGGTTGCTGGTAAGCACGGCGGCGCACCTGGTTAATAGCATCGTATGCCTCAGTCACGGGGCCATTCAGTTCATTAAGCGCTTCGGCCTTGATAAGCAGCACTTCGGCATAACGAATATAAACATTATTTGTATTCTGTCCGATATTCGGATTGGTTACCGTATAATTAACCGTATCAATATACTTGCGAAACAAGGGCACTTTGAAGGTAAAATAAGAATGGGTACCCGGATGCCAGAGCTCTTTGGCAAAAGCGCCGCGTTTGCGCTGATCGGCATCGTCGATCCCCTCATAAAACTTCACATCGTTTACAATCAGCACCGGCTCCGAATCACTCCATTGCATGGCGAAGGTACAGTGTCCTGTTACATTATTATTATTGGCGTGCTGAATCGAAAAAATATGTTCCGGCCCGTTTTTTTTATCGGCAGAGAACAGGTCCAATACGTTTTCCAGCAGTCTGTATTTTGAGAGCCTGATGACTTCGTCGGCATAACTGACGGCTTTCTGATAAAATTCTGTCGATTTAGTTTTGCCTTCAGGTGAATTGGTCTGCGCCCAGGTCAGATAGACTTTCGACAGGGTAGCCAGAGCGGCCCCTCCTGTGGGGCGTCCTTCGGTATGCCTTGCCTCGTCATTGGGAAGTACGGAAGCCTCTTCCAGGTCCTTCACTATCTGCGCATAGACATCATCCACAGGTGTCCGCGGTTCCCCTTCGCCTTCGCCTTCGTGCAATACCAGGGGAACATCGCCAAACCAGCGCACAAGGTTAAAGTAGAGCAGAGCGCGAAGGAAGGCCGCTTCCCGTATCAGCCTGTTCTTCGTATCGGAAGGTATGTCGTCCGCACCTTCCGACAGTTTATCGATCAGCACATTGGCACGATTGATGCCGATGTAGGAATTTTGCCAGGCGGTAATCACAAAGGCATTGGTAGGCTGTACATTGAGATTGCTCAGCTCACGGATATGGGCGCTGTTGGTGTTTGCGCCCGCTTTCACCAGGTCGGTAGTCAGTTCGCCCAGATATATACTCAGGTTGTTATACAGTCCATAAAAACCATCGGCGACTAATACGGCATAAATACCGTTTACAGCAGTTATAGCATCTGCTTCCGTCTGATAAAACCTGTTTTTATCAATCGAACTGCTCGGCGTCACATCCAGATCAACGCAGGATGTTAAAGACGATGCAATAAAAATGGTTGTAATAAATACTATCTTTTTCATAGGAATAATAATTTATAAAGTAATACTCAATCCAAACTGTATGGATTTGGATGCTGGATAAGTGCCGAAATCAACACCCTGATATAAGCTGCTGGTTTCGTCTATGCCGTTGCGGTTGGATTCGGGGTCGTATCCCTGATAGGGTGTCCAGGTGAAGAAATTCAGTAAAGACAGTGACAGGCGCAATCGGGCGTCTTTCGTAAGTTTCTTTACCGGAAGGGTATAACCCAGCGTGATATTCCTCGCCTTCAGAAATGAAGCGTCTTCAACAAAGCGGTCGTCGGTAACGATCGAGGTCGAATTAGTCGCCTTGGCAATGGTGTGCGAAGGATTGGTGGGTGTCCAGCGGTCAACTACGGTTGCCAGGGAATTATAATCGGTGCTTGTCTTTTCAAAACGCGCCCGTAAAGTATTGAACAGTTTGTTGCCGTAACTCCCGTGCAGGGCGAAAAAGAGATCCCATTGTTTGTACACGAATGTCGAACTCAGGCCGCCGGTGAATTTCGGCTGACTGTTGCCCAGGATGATACGATCTTCTTCATTGACTACGCCGTTGTCGTCGGTGTCGGCATAACGTGCAATGCCCGGCGCCAGCGCTTCGGTGGTTTGCGGTGGGAACGTACTGATGTCGTCGTCCAGCTGCACAATGTCCACAAATCTGTAGCCGTAAAAACTGCCCAGCGGCTCGCCTTTCTGTACCCTCAGCGGGTTAAGGTAGGTCAGCGTACCGGTGCTTGTAAACGAAGGGGTGAAATATTCCGCCACGCCGAGGTCTTCCACACGGTTAATATTCCTGGCCCAGTTGACAGACACACGCCAGTTGAGGTTCTTCTTCTCAATTACCTTCGCATCCACTTCCAGTTCTACTCCCTTGTTGGAAACACTGCCCACGTTGCGCATGGCCGTGCTGAAGCCTGTCACGCGCTCTACCGGGACATTCAGGAGCAGATCGCTCGTCAGTTTGTAATAAACGTCTGCAACCACATTCAGTCTGTCCTTCAGGAATCCGGCATTGACGCCAAGGTTGTACGAAGCTGTCGTTTCCCATTTCAGTTTATCGTTCGACAGGTTCTCAACAATATATCCCGTCTGTGAAACATCATTAAACCAGACTGTCTGAGGAACAACATTCGAGATAAAGCGGAAGTCGCCTATTTCCTGGTTGCCCACGGTTCCACCACTCAGGCGCAGCTGCAGGTGGCTGACAGACTCACGCACATCCCCAAAGAATTCCTCCTTGTCGATGTTCCACGACACGCCTAAGGAGGGGAAATAGCCCCATTGATGTCCTTGGGCAAAGCGGGAAGAACCATCGGCGCGGAAGGTAACCGTTGCATTGTATTTCCCTCCGTAGCCGTAACTTATGCGCCCAAGGACTGAATTTAAGGTAGAGGTATAAGCGGAGCTCGAGGGATTGACGGCCGTTCCCCCACCCTGCAAGTTGTTGTAGCCGGTTGCATCATTCGAGAATCCGTAGGAAGCTGCCGTAAACGCTTTCCGGTCGGTGCGCTGCGAGGTAAAGCCAATCAGTCCGGCTATGGTATGAACCTTGTTGAACACCTTATTATAATCCAGCGTATATTCCGTCTGCCAGGCATAAACCTCCTTATGTCCGATGGAGGCCTGTCCCTGAAAAGCGCCGGCCTGGGTATTGGAAGGTGCATAATAACTCTCTTTCGTACTGCTCAGGTCGGCGCCGGCATTTGCTTTCAACTTCAGTCCGGGAAGCAGGGTATATTCGGCGAAGAAGATGCTCAGTACGCGGGTATTCTCCGTCAATAACTGAACGTTCAGCAAGTCGGCGACAGGATTGGTTGTTCCGCCTTTCACCTGAGTGCCCCATCCCGCTGGATTCGGCGAGTAATTAAACGATCCGTCGGCATGATACACCGGGACAATGGGCGGGACGTTAATTGCTGCAATCCAGGAGTTCGGCTCATTGTTGCCGCCCCGGTAATTCAATCCCTGCAACTGTGTATAACTGCCTGTTGCATTCACGCCGATACGCAAGCCGGAGAGAATGTCTCTTTCCAGATTGACGCGCCCGCCATAACGTTTCAGTCCGGTGCCAAGTATCGTACCATCCTGCGAAGTATAATTACCCGAAACAGCGTAGCGCGACTTCTCGTCGCCACCGATAAACGACAGCTGATGCGTTTGCGTAAGTCCGGTCTGCAAGGCAGCATCCTGCCAGTCGGCTCCGCTTCCCTCGGCGGGTACGGGTAGGAGGTCGCCCAGGCGTCCTTCGCCGGTACGAATCTCATTATAGAGTTCCGTCCATTGTTTGGCATCAAGAAATTCCACTTTCTTGCTGATGCTGCTCCAGCCGAAACTTGTCTGATAATTTACGTTATTAACGCCTTTCGTCCCTTTCTTCGTAGTGATGATAATTACGCCGTTTGCACCACGTGTACCGTATATGGCCGTAGCCGAGACGTCTTTCAGTACATCAATGCTTTCAATATCGGCGGGGTTAATGGAAGCCAGGGGATTCAGTATCGCATCACTGCGCCTTGTGCCTACCTGCGTTGCGGTTACGTCGTTATAAACGATAAAACCGTCAATCACGTATAAAGGCTCGTTGCCTCCCGTAATCGAATTACCGCCCCGTATGCGGATGTTGGAAACCGCTCCGGGTTGTCCCGAAGTCTGTGAAACATTCAGCCCCGCAACCGCCCCGCTCAATACAGTTTCCACCGAAGGCGCCGATAATTGCAGCCGTTCTTTGGGAACGGTCGAAATGGCGCTTGTCAGTTCGCGCCGCCTTTGCGTCCCGTAACCGATAACGACCACTTCGTCCAGCAGCTTTAAATCTTCGACAAGAAAAATCGTCAGGGACTCGGAAATTTCGTAGATATCGATTTCCTGTACTTTGTAACCTACGAAATTCACTTCGACGATAGCCGGCAGTTCACCAATGTTTAAAGTAAACTCTCCGTTTACATCCGCGACGGTTCCCGTGTTCGCCGTTTTACCTTTGACCAGTAAAGAGGCGCCGATAACCGGTTCATTACTGCGACTGTCGAGCACCTTACCTTTTATCGTCTGCGCCGATAAGGACGAGAGACTGCTCACAGTCAGGAAAAGGAAAAATAAACATACCGTTTTCCCGGATGTCCTGAAAAAAAACAATAACTTTGTCATACGAAATCTTTTTTAGTTGTTACCAGCGTCCCTGATCCTCCTTTGCTTTTGGGAAAAGGGGCGCTTTTTTTTCATTTTAATTTTATTTGACGGGGGCAAAAGTAGAGGTAACTCCGGTTTTGTGAAATACCACGTACAAGGTATTCTCTCACCTCCGGTTTCCGGGAGTGAGCCGTTCATGGCAAAGTGGGAGGAAGAGATTTATCCGAGCGCTTTGTTATTGGCAAGGAGACGTTCCAGCTCTTTAAATTGTAAACTGGTGGGTGATAAATAGTTTAATGATTCCAAGTAAGCCTCTAACTGATGAATGTCTGAGCCGACATGATCGTAGAGACCTTGTTTCAGTATCAAAGCAGCATTGCGCTCTGCCTGGATACCATAAGCGCCTGCCAGGGAGAACAGATTCAGTTGCAGTTTGTATCCCTTGCCTTTGAGTTTATGGTAGTCGTTTTCGTGCATATACAGATAGCGTTCCGGATGAGCGATAATGGGGATATAGCCGGCAATGGTCAGATCGTATAATAAGGTTATCAGGTTGGGAGGGGGCGACAGATAAGAGGTTTCTACCAGTACATGTTTGTTAGGCATTGCAAGCAGGTCTTTTTTCATCAGCGAAATAAAACCGGCATCCAGCATATATTCGGCAGCCAGGCGCAGCTCCAGGCCGGAGGGAGAATCTTTCAGCAATTCCCCGTACCGTGTCTGTAGGGCTTCCGGCGTATTCGCCTGCAAATCGGTCATCACATGAGGTGTAAGGAAGATTCGCTCCACCCCCAGGCCCTGCAGGAAGGCCAGGGTTTGGAGCGATTCTTCCCAGGTTTCCACCCCATCATCTACTCCGGGAAGCAGGTGGGTGTGTAAATCCGTCATCCCTTCCAGCAGACGGTGGGCGCGGCTTTTCTTCTTCTTAGTATGAAACCACCATCCCATTATTTCTTTTTATGATGTCTGCCGTAACCATAGCCATAGCTGTATCCATAGCGGTAGCCATAGCCGTAATACCCGTATCCTGACTGTTTATAGTTGACAGCATTCAGGATGATCGACATATTTTTGAATTTATCCTGCTGGTATAAACGTTCCAGTTCGGGCAACTGCCGCCTGTCCATCAAACCGGCTCGCACCACGTAAATGGTCAGATCAACCAAACGGTTGACAATGGAGGCATCGGCTACCACACCGGCGGGCACATTGTCTAAAAAGATGTAATCGTACTCTTTTCTCAGTTCGGCAATGATATTGTCCAGACGTTCGCTCAGCAGCAACTCAGCCGGATTGGGAGGTACCGGGCCGGCATAGATAACATCCAGATTCGCCAGTTCATTGACCACTTTCTTATTAATCAGCGAATGAATATCGGTTATCCGTCCGGACAGGAAATGAGTGATACCGGGCGCATTCTCATCTTTCTGCAGGAGCGAGGTCAGTGTCCGTTTGCGGATATCAAGGTCTATAATCAATACTTTTTTGTTTGTCAGGGCAATGCTTGCCGCCAGGTTCATCGACACGAACGTTTTCCCCGAATTAACGTGAAAAGAGGTAAACATCACCACCTGCAGCTTCTCGGTTTTCACCTGCATAAAGTCCATATTGGTTCGTACGATACGGAAAGCTTCGGATACGGAATCACGTCCGCTCTCGCGTACCACGATTTCGATGTCTCGGTCTTTCTTCTCCCGCAGGGGAATATCTCCGAGGAAGGGTATGGTAAGCACATCTTCCACATCTTTCCGGTTGCGTACGGTTGTACTGAGCGCATTCTGCAGCCAGAAATATCCCGAAGGAGTCACGACGCCCATGATCAGTGCGGCGAGCATGATGATCATCGTCTTCGGAGAGACGGGGTCGTTGCTGCCGGTAGCCGGATCGACGATGCGGGCATTGCTCTCGGTGATAGCCTGGGTGAGGGCATTCTCTTCGCGTTTATTGAGGAGGTAGAGGTAGAGTTCCTCCTTGATTTTCTGTTGACGTTCGATAGATAAGACCCGTCTTTGCTGAGTCGGTACTTCCGTGATGCGGCGGGTATTTTGCGCATCCCTTTCCTGCAGATTCCGTATTTTGATATCCAGTCCTGCAATCAGGTTATCCACTGCGCGGAGAATGGTCTGCTTCATGGCATTCAGCGTATTATTCAGGTCCATCACTACCGGATTACGGTTGCTGCTGTTGATGATCAGCCGGTTGCGTTTCAGCATGGCTGTATTGTATTCGCTTATCTGTTCTTCTATATGTACGTCGGAAATGCCGGTATTGGCAGGTATCAGGTCGGAGCTTCGCGAGGGGTCGGCCAGGTATCTGCGGATATACTGGGCCATAGCTTTCTGGTTCTCCAGTCCTAATTCATCCTGGCTGTACTGGCGGCTTTCCTGCAGGTACATACCTGTCTCCGACTGAATATCCGTCAGGCGGTTATCCCGTTTAAACGTCTCAATATCCGCATCTACATCTCCCAGCTCCTGTTCAATGATAGCCAGACGTTCGGCAATGAAGTTGGAAGTATTTACGGTAATCTGATTCTTATCATTGATGGCCGCTTCGTTATAGACGGCAATCAGGCTGTTGAGTATATCTTCTGTCCGGGGAATAGAGACATCCTGAAGGGTCAGATTGATAATCGTAGCCGTTTTACTGGCTAAGGCGACCTGCAGGTCTTTTCCGTATTTTTCGATAATGTCAATCATATTGGATTTTCTGACCGTCACCGGCACATCGTAATAATCTTCCGTATAATACAGGGTAGATGTGACTTTCACTTTTCCCACAGAGGTTTCAATCGTATCATTCAGGTCAACCGTAAACTCTTCGGACGAATCCGAGAAATCGGTCAGAAGCACCTGGTTATCGGATAAAGGAATTGCCCTCAGCGAAAATTCCTGAGTATCCTCTACGTCTAAGAACTGCAGAATAACAGGTGAGCGGGTATATAATTCCGTGGTGCGCAATCCTTCTTTGATCGTATAGCTGATATCCAGATGTAAGCGTTTGGCCACATCCTGCATCAGTTGCTCCGACTGAAAGACCAGCACTTCATTATCCACATTCCGTTTGATATTAAACATTCCCAAGTCTTCGAAAGCGGCAGATTCGCTGATCCCGCCGCCACCTTTCGTATCATCCTTGATCAATACGGTCGCCGTACGGGTATATACTTTCGGCGCCCAGAGGACATACAAGGTAGCCAGTGCACAACAGATGCCGATAGAGATAACAAACCAATGCCAGTTACTTCTGACAATATGCAGGATATCATTCAGTGATATTTCGTTCTCCTCCTCCCGGAGGGGGGCATTAAAAGTATTTTGTTCCATTCTTTTACTTATTTATAGTTACGATCAAAGATACGACGGAGGTCAGTATGGATACGGCAGAGAGCCAGACTCCTACCGAATTATTCTGGTTAATTTCACTCTGTCCGGCACGGGCTTTGTTCGGTTCTACATAGACAATATCGTTTTGTTGGAGGTAATAGCAGGGAGAGTCGAAGATGTCCGCCGAGCGCAGGTCGTGAAACAAAGTCATACGTTTGCCGTCGCGTTCCCGTATAACCGCCACCCGGTCACGTTTGCCGTAAATCGTCAGGTCGCCTGCCATACTCAGGGCTTCCAGTAAGGTCACCCGGTCTCCGGTGATAGCAAACGAACCCGGACGGGCAACTTCCCCTATCACAGATACCTTAAAATTCATAAACTGAATTGTTACAATCGGGTCTCTTATCAATTCTTCTTTTATAAAACGATTTTTGAGCAGGTTGGTCAGTTGCAGGCGGGTCAGCCCTTCTGCTTTGATCTTTCCCAAAATAGGGAAATCAATATTCCCTTCGGCATCGACTAAATAGCCCAAGACCCTTTGCACTCCGTAACTACCACCCGAAGTGCCCAGTTGATACGTAGTCAACGGCATATTAAACGGCATCGCCAGATCCGGGTCTTTACTGTTTATCATTATTGCCAGCAGATCGTCGCGGTGGATGATCATCTCGTAATTCTGAGCAATAACCTGTTGTTTTAAGGGATCAACATCCTGCAAATAGAGTACTTCTCTCTGAGACGCACATCCTGTACAGAAAAGAATCAATACATACCAAATAAAAATAGATTTCTCTTTCAGCAAGTTCATTATTAACACATTAAATTTATGATTTGTTCAAAACTTCTTTCAAATTTTTTATTTTCGGCACCAAAGATATATAAAATTCTATTAATAACAAGACATTTTCAACAAAGAAAAAAAACATTCTTCAGAACGGAAGCCGGGAGGTGTACGACAAAATGCCTTGAGTATATTATATCGCCCGCCTGTCAGGACGGCACAGGGTACGGGCAAACGCATTCCCTCTGCCCTCCGGACTTCGGGTAGGGAGAACAAGTATATAGGTTCTGCCACCTAATTATACAGGATTGGCACACTGTCTTTTTGAAATATATTTTTGTAGCGTGTGCGTGTGGATGAGAATTATTTTGTAGTTTTGTCCCAGTTTTGGTGTCTTTTTCTGTATCCACAGGAAAAGATGAAAAGGGAATCAGGTGCAAATCCTGAACAGACCCGCTGCTGTAAGCTCCACCAAAGTCTTTGAACAATACACAAGCCACTGTTCCGGTAAGGAATGGGAAGGATGTTTCAAAGAAGGAGTAAGTCAGAAGACCTGCCAGAATGATTTAGTTTAAAGCTTTCGAGGAATGAAGCTTGAGACAAACGAGGCAGGGCTTTGCTTGTTCCTGCAGGTTTATCCCAGTAGTGCATTTTATTTCCTGTACGAAAGCTGTTTAATGTCGAATTAAAACGGCTTTTTATGTATTTGTCCAGAGTTCTCTGTGTGAGTATATGGCTCACGGTGGGTGTGGTTGCTTTCGCTCAAAACGAATCAGACAGTATCCGGCAACTTCGCGAGGTGGTAGTTGTGGCCAATCGTTACCACGAAGTTATCCCCTCCCAGAAACTTTCAGGGAATGCCCTGAAGGCGCTGGGTAGTTTTTCCGTAGCCGACGCTATCCGCTATTTCTCCGGCATACAGATCAAGGATTACGGAGGGATCGGCGGACTGAAAACCGTCGATATCCGTAGCATGGGCACCCATCATACGGGTGTGTTTTACGATGGCATCCCCCTGGGCAATGCGCAAAACGGACAGATAGACCTGGGCAAATTCTCGCTCGACTATATCGGAGAAATATCCCTCTATAACGGGCAGAAAAGCGAGATATTCCAATCCGCCCGCGACTTTGGTTCGGCCGGGACGATCTACCTGCGCACCCTGCGCCCCCGCTTTGCCGAGGGAGAGCAAACCCATGTCAAAACCTCTTTCCGCACCGGTTCTTTCGGCCTCGTCAATCCCTCCGTCCTCTGGGAGCAAAAACTGGGTGAGCAGGTCAGTGCGTCGTTCAATGCCGAGTATGTGTATGCGTCGGGAAGATACAAATTCCGCTACCGCAAATTGCTTCACGACGGAACGACGGCATGGGATACAACGGCTGTCCGCAAGAACGGAGATATTCATTCCCTGCGCCTGGAGGGCGGCCTCAACGGAGCTACCGAACAGGGGACGTGGGACGTCAAAGGCTATTTCTACGATTCGGAACGAGGCATACCCGGAGCTATTATTAATAATGTGTGGAAACGCTCGCAACGGCAATGGGACCGGAACTTCTTCGCCCAGGGAAGTTTCCGGAAAGCCTGGTTCGCAGGCTACGATATGTTGATCCGTTTGAAATATGCCGGCGACCGGATGCGCTACCTGAATCCCGATACGACCCTTATGTATATCGACAATACGTTTCGCCAGCAGGAAATCTATGCTTCGGTAGCCAATAAATATGCCATCCGTCCTTATTGGGATATCAGTCTTTCGGCCGATTACCAATGGAATGCACTGGATGCCTCCCTGCAGGATTTTGTGTATCCCGAACGACATACTGCCCTCGTTGCATGTGCCACGGCCTTTCGGTGGAAACAACTGAAAGCCCAGGCAAGCCTGCTGGGGTCTTTCGTTTTCGAGCATGTATCCGTAGCGAACGCCCGCAAGCCGGACAATAAACAGGAATATACGCCGGCCGTTTTCCTTTCCTACCAGCCCTCCGGGCAGCACAACTTCAACCTGAGGGCATTCTACAAGCGGATTTTCCGTATGCCTACCTTCAACGACTTATACTATACCGATGTAGGTAATATCTCCCTCCGCCCGGAATATACGGTGCAATATAATACAGGATTTCAGTACAGTAAATCGTTTGCCCACACCTTGATCCGTGACGTAAACCTCCGGGCGGATGCTTATTACAACGAGGTGACGAACAAGATTATAGCCGTGCCCAAAGGCAACGGACAATACCGCTGGATGATGATGAATATCGGTTATGTGGAAATAAGAGGCATCGATATCTCCGGACAAATAGGCTGGCAATTGCCGCACGACATTCAATTGCACACAAGCCTGAACTATACGTATCAGAAAGCGCAGGACTTCAGCGACCCTTCCGACAACGCACCCCAATCCGGCACGTATGGCGGGCAGATTGCCTATATACCGTGGCACAACGGTTCGGCCATTGCCCACCTGAACTATAAGTCGTGGAGCCTGAATTACAGTTTTATCTACGTGGGCGAACGCTACCATAACTCGTCCAATATCCTCCAGAACTACGAACAACCCTGGTACACGCACGACCTGGCGGTAAGAAAAACATTCGACCGCAAGAAGATAAAATACATACTCTCGGTAGAAGTGAACAATCTGCTCAGTCAGTACTACGACGTAGTGCAGAACTACCCCATGCCGGGACGCAATTATAAACTGGTTTTTAAGGTGGAGATATGAGAAAAA
>JAISZA010000224.1 GCA_031269535.1 Tannerellaceae bacterium | reverse complement strand
TGTTCCTTCGGTTGCTGTCTTGCGGCCAGTCTTACGGCATTGGCCGTATGGATTCCGAAGAGTATCCACAGAATCTCGGTTTCCTGCGTCCTTGCCTTGACCTTTCTCAGGTTGTAGTGTTCCTTTTCCGTTCCGAAACTTCCCTCCAGGCGGGTTGAGCGCTCTTTGGACAACAGCGACCTGAGTTTGCTCCTCTGTGCCTCGTCAAAGGCTTTCCTGCCCTTGCGCACAAAACCGGTATAGATGGGGGATGGGGATGAGGAACAGTATGTTCTTGTCTTGTTGGTGCCATAGATCGCATCGGCTGCAAAATGGGTGATTTTCTTGCGGAAAAGCAACTGCGCATATTGTATGGAGGCTATCCCCCGTGTTCCCTCGTTGAAGGGTTTGAACGAAACATGTTCCAGGAAGTTGATCCCGTCCACCTGTATCAGGTTGGCCCTGGCACCGAACTCGACGGCTTTGGTTTCCTTGCCACGGACGATGGGGCGGACATAGTGCCTGTCGATACTCACGATCCGGCCAGGCATCGACTTTCCGGTACGGTGCATCTGTCCTTGCTGCGAAAGCACCTCCCTGATGATGTTACGCCTCTTGTGATGGAACCCGTCCAGTACAGGGACCCCACGGTATTGCTTCTCTATCCCGTCCAGTTGCCCGCTTAGTTTATCCAGCAGATAAATCAGCGACATGCGCAGTTTCCTTTTCTTCTTCTGCGTCTTCCTGCGATTGCGGCTGAAGTTCATGTAGCGTTTGCGGACTTCATCGTACTTGCTGCGGGGACGGCGTACCTTCAGTTCCCTCGACAGCTCCACTGTCCGGCCGTACGTCCACTCGATGGATTCCCACAGAAGCTTTTCATTAGTGGGGTAACGAAGAAGGCTCCCGTAACAGGTGGCATTGGTCATGACCACGTGTAAATCCTTCATCTGCGGCTTCCATGCCCCGGCCAGTTCCTGCTGGAAACGGTCCATGTCCAGTCTGGCCGCCAGCTCACATCTGACCTTGCTGACCAGTTTGGTATCCAGGATCTCTTCTCCCGGACGGATGAAGATGCCGCAGAAGAGCTGGAAGTGGATACTGCCGTTGATCTGCTCCACCAGTTTGCGGTCCGACAATCCCGTGTAGCTCTTCAGTAACATCAGGGCTATCTTGCCTTCCGGACTGAAAAAACTTTTGCGTCCCACATTGCTGGCCTTCAATCCAAAACTTTCAGCTATGGCTGAAAACGGGAACACCCGGTGCAGGCGTCCCAACTCGCTCGACTCGAAACTCCTCCGGTAAAAGAATAAAAGTTCACTCTCCTGATAAAGGGGTAATGTCTGGGGCATTTCACTTATTTGTTGTATCTTTCGCATGTCTTTTTGTTTGGATTTCCCCGTTTTTGGCCGCTAAACCGTATTTTCGGGGTTGTCCATAAAGATACGAAAATCCCAACTATTTTACAAACAAATAGTTGGGATAATTTTTCTAATTAACGAACGTGCCTGAATTTATTTTTGATAATCCGGCAATTGCTTGAATTCATCTTTATTTGTCACCACGTCCACTTCGTTTTGCGGAACAGGGCGGTTGACATGATAAGGTTGCATCCGGATACGGGCATCGGGATTGTATTTCATGGTGCGTTCATACAATTTACCGGTACGTTTCAACGTGTACCACCTGAATCCTTCCATACTCAATTCCCGCATGTTTTCGTCCAGAATAAAATCGAGACTGATCATGTCGGGCGTTACTTCCAGTTCTTTTTCATGACCTTCCACCAAAGCTCTTTTTCTTAACTGATTGATAAGCGAAGCAGCCTCGTCGTTGCGTCCCAGATACATTTGCAATTCGGCTTCTGCCAGATAAACTTCTCCCAGACGGAACCAGATAAAATCCTTGTGCGCCTTTTCATCCTTGGCAAATTCACGGGATGAATCCAGGAATTTCAGATTTGTATGATAGCAGGAGCGCCCGTTCATCGTCGGTTCTCCCGTTTCGAGATCGTACATGTGATTAATCCCTTCGATAAACAGCCCGTGTCCCAGCGGATGCGTTTCCGCCCTTCTGCGCCCGCACTGCACTTCTTCATCGGATACGGGAACAAATCTGCGTATCAGTACGGTATCTTCCAGTACCGGTTTGGCATCCCAGTTATCGGGTATCCAGCACCAATACTCCTGCAAAGAGCCATACAAGCGCTTGTCATACAGGCTGAAGTTTTGCAGCATGAACAGTGAAGGCATCGTCCATCGATACTCGCGTCCGTAATAAAGCGAATGGCTCCACAACGTAAGAATCGGCGCATTATCCACGCAAGATTTGTTATACCATCCCACTCCGTAACGATGCAGTCCATTAGCTGTCCCGCCATTATATATCAAGTCCGTAGAATATTGAACCGACCATATGATTTCATCATTTATTTGATTATCCACATCAAAGATCGTTGTATAGTCGTCCAGCAGTCTGTAATTATAATCCGAGCGGAGCGATCGTGCAGCGTTTAACGCTTCGGTATAGCAGCGTTCCTTTGTATATCCGGCCTGGCTTATCACATTATCGGAATATCCGGCGAGCGACATCAGCGCTTTCATGAGAATAAATTTGCGTATTCCTTCATTCATTCTCCCCCACTGGCTTTCTTGCGGGAGTTTCAAGCCTGTCGCCATGTTCAAATCTTCCAGAATCTGTTTGTAGAACGCACCTGCTCCCGGCTGATAGCCTTCGGTGATAACGCCCTTTGTGCTTTCGGTGGTGAAATGGGCTCCGTCGCCATACGTTTCTACAATCACCCACATGTAAAATGCCCGCAAGGCGTGAGTTTCGGCTTTCAGTTCGGCCTTTTTAGCGTCGCTCAGATCTGCCTGTTCAATGATTTCGATGGCCAGATTTGCTACATTCAATGAATTATACATGTTTTTCCAGAAATCTCTGTTCCAACTGTTATTTATCATCTGAGCGTCATAGTATTCACCAAAATAACGCCAGTCCATTGCATTAATAGCAATCAATTGCTCGTCGGTACCCATGCAACTAAAAAGATACAGCCGCTCAAGCACGTCGCGGTGCGTATTGTAAAGGCTTTCTACCAGCCTTTCACAACCTTCTGCTGTTGAAGAATAATTCGTGGTGATATTCCCTCTGGGATCTTCTTCGAGAAAATTGTTACAACTCAATAAACCTGCCACGAAAGGCAATAATATAAACCAATAATATTTCGTTTTCATGTCTGTATTTTTAAAAGTCAAAATTAATACCCATAGTATAAATCGTTGGAATATTATAATCAAAATTAGGAGCTTCCGGTGTCACATCGTTTTTACAGGCTTTGTACAGGTAGCCCGGATTACGGATTTGCGCATACAGCCTGAGTTTTCCGATACCCCAGCTTGCCGGGGCAAGACTTTTGAAGTTATAGCCGATGGTGACATCCTGAATCTTTATGTAATCACCGCTCATATATCCGCTTGTACTGTTGTACGGGTCAACGCTTGTCGCCTTGTCGGCGCGGCAGTATTCATTTGTCGGATTGTCGGGCGTCCAGAATTTGACGTTTTTCGGTTGCCATCTGAGACCGTCGCGCCAAATCAGGCCGGAATACGTATTGGGATGGATAAGGTATCCGAACGCGCCGTTTAAATTGATCGATGCATCGAAATTTTTCCATTGAAACACATTATAAAGCGAAGTGATGACTTTCGGGTCTCTTTGTCCGAGTATGACTTTATCCTGTTCGCCGATAGCCCCGTCGTTATTCTGATCCTTGATTTTGTAATCTCCGGGTTTGGCTGCATACTTTGCCGCAGCTTCTGCTTCGTCCGATTGCCAGACACCTATATTTTCATAGTCATAGT
>JAISZA010000168.1 GCA_031269535.1 Tannerellaceae bacterium | reverse complement strand
TTCCTCTGTAGCCGGAAGAGTTTTCAGTTACCATTCGTCCCTTTCAGCAAAGGCTGAGAAGGGTATTCTTCCATCAGGTAAGTTTCGATATGCCGTTGTTTTTTCTCTTCGAGTATTTCGCTTATAGCTATCAGGATGCCGGTTTCTTCTACTTCACCGAATTCGTGGTTGATGGCCGTCCCGAAGCTGCGCATCTTGGGCGAGAGGCTCATGTAGGCGCTGACTAAAGGGGGTACATTGATACTGAATTTCCGGACTTCCTGATTCAGTACTTTGTAGTTTTCCTTGTAATTATCCGAAAGGAAAAGAGCCTTCATTTTGTCTAAATCGGGATTCGTATGCAGCGGATCGATGGGGGTTATCAGATGGTCGGGATCGGGGAAGTGTTTCGACAGGAAATAAAGGATCATATCCCGGGCTTCCGGGTTGTAGGTGTTATACATCGTCACTTTGCCGAAGTAGTATTGCAGGGTCGGATCGACGACCGACAAGGCGCCCAGGCCATCCCAGAGGTTATCGAGTACGAAGAGTCCTTTCGCGGAGCCTTCTCTCGCCCTGGTCGCCTGGAACTCCAGGGTTACGAACGAACGCCCCAGTTCCACTGTATAGGGGAGATAATTATTGATAAACTCCTCCGAAAAATGGAAGAGGTGCGAGGTGGCCAGGACAGGTCTGCCCGCAGCATCGAATTTCACATCCGGGCCACAGAGGAAGCGATAGCCTCCCAGTATCTGCTCTTCCTGAGGATTCCAGACGATAAGCTGGCGGTAGGCCCCTTCCATCGTATCAAATTCGTCGATATCCACTGATGCGCCCGTCCCGCCTCCGTAATAGCGGAAAGCGATTTCGCGCAGGCGGCCGATTTCCTGCATTATCCAAGGCGAATCGTGTGCTGTCGTTATATAAATTTCATTGTTCGACTTATTCGTTCTCCTCAGAAGTTTGCCGGGAGTCAGTTCTGCTTTCAGTAATGAGCGATCAATCGGGTTAATAATATCTTGCATAAGAGTATGAATGTGGTTGGATTTTTTGTATATCAGTTATTTTCTCAGATTATAAGCCAGAGTTCTTACCCATTCCACCCATTCGGATACAGGCTTGCTTTTATCGAATGTCTGCCAGGGTATGGGTTTACCCAAATAGATATGGAAAGAAGTATGTTTGCTTCTGAATAGTTCATCAGAGAGGTAAAGCATTTCCAGATTGGCTTTTATTCCAAGTTTCATTCTCAGATTGGCCAGGCGGTAAAAGAAAGCGGAGTTTCGTCCTTCGAAATAAACGGGGATAACATCCCGCCGGTACTCCACAGCTTTCTGGATAAATGATTTTTTCCATGGCAGGTCGGTGATCTCTCCCTTTATTTTACGCGAGCAAAGGCCGGCGGGGAAAGTGATGATCTGGTTATCGGAAGCATAGGCTTCGTCGGTGAGGATAGCAGTCTGCTTCTTTTGCTTCCCATGCTTGTTGATGGGTATGAAGATAGAGCGGAGGTTGGGGATAAAGAGCAGGATATCGTTCACCAGATAACGTATTCCGCCATTGTAATACTTTCCCAGGACGGCAGACAGGCAAACACCGTCGAGCCCTCCCAGCGGATGGTTGGATACATAGATATACCGCCCTTCCTTCGGGATATTTTCTTCGCCTGTCAGTTTCAGTGTGATATCGAAATACTGAATCAGTTCCGTCATAAAATCTACTCCATCCTTATCCCGGTACCGACGCAGGACTTCATTCACCTCATCCTGATGGATAATACGGATCAGGTAATTGATCACAAAACGCGGCATCCTCGATGCCAGGCCCGGTACTTTTTCCCGGAGTACCTCTTCCACATTGATAAGCCGGTGTAGCTCCTCTTCTTTAACCATTCCACATAAACCTTTGTTAAGCGACAAAGATACATGAATTTGAATACGAAAGCACCACCTGAAAGGTTTTTTTATTGCTACTTTTTCGTTATCTGCCTCCGGGAAGGCTGATGCAGTCAGGGAGTCGGGCAAGAGAGAGGCCGGTTGAATCAAGTTCAACCGGCCTCTTCTCATATCGGTATAAGCCTCCGTCTGTTTCAGGTTATTTAGTTCGTCCTAAAGCAGAGTAGCTGATTTTAAGCGCATAGGCTTCACGCAATGCCTGTTTGATATCGGTAATCACCCCCATCTTCGTATCCCTGTCTGCTTTTATGGAGACGGTCATGAAGGGTTGGTCTTCTTCTTTCATACTCGACTTTTCCTGTGCGATATAATCCTGAATTTCCGATATTTCAGCAAAGTTATCGTTTAATTGCACACGTGTTGCAGAGCCCATCTTGGCCCGGAACTCCTGTGTCGGTTCGCCTACATAGATGAATGTGATGAGCGATTTCTTCTCCAGTTTCTGAAGTTCGCTTGCCTGTGGCGCCCGGAATGTCACTTTCAGTGTTACTTCACGCATGGATGTTACCATCATGACAAAGAACAGGAAAGTAAACACCAAGTCAGACAAGGATGCCATACTGGGCTGAGGAACTTCACGTTTCTCTCCACTGCCGAATTTTCCCATTATTTTACTCCTCCATAATTTTTAGGCTCAGCTTCCGATATCTTCTGCGGATAAATTGTCTGCACAGCCTTTTGTTGTTCTTCGTCCAGGTCAACAAACTTCCTTCCGAATTTCTGCAGGGAGATATCATCTCTCAATTCGTTATAGGCCGCAGCAATTTCACTTTGCACGTCTATATAGGATTGATACGAAGTTCCCCGGTCGTTCTGTAGAGAGATGATGTGGTTTTTCGTTACCATTCTGGTTCCGAAATACGGTACATCTATCTCTGTTTTTTCAGGCATATGTTCATTATTTGTTGGATTTTCAACAAATTCCTTGATTCTGTCTTTCAACTGTTCCAATTGAACATAGTTGTCGCCACAAAGTATTTGATTGGTACTATTGATGAGTACCACCAAGATATTTCTCTTTTTAATATCCACATCCTGGTTTTTCTGGTCTTTCGGTATAGGTGGCGGCAGTCGCCTGGGCAACCCCCTGTCGGTATCCATCGACGATGTCAGAAGGAAAAACAGAAGCATCATGAACGCGATGTCTGCTGTTGAGGTTGAGTTTACCTGAGGCACTTTTCTTTTCTTTCTTGCCATAGTTTTCTCTCAATAAATTATTTTTCAAACACTCTCTTCACGCTACCCACAATCACTCCCAGGATAGTCAGAACGCCCATGACATAGATTGAATAGAGGAACATATCCGTCAGTTTAAGCCAGAAAGATGTATTATACTCTTCTATATCCGGTTTGGCTAAAGTAGGAATGGGTGTCCCGTCTCCCAGGGTATAGGTTCCTACGAAGAGCAAAACAAATAATATGATAATACCTAATCCGACAAGCGCCTTTTTCGCATCTGTTCTGAAATTGCCGGCAAACTGAACGACAACAAAGGCCCCAATCGCTACCAACGTTATGACAAACAGGGCATACATCCAGTACAGCAATATATCGGTATATTTGGGGTTCCATTGTCCGTTATAAGGCTCATTGTTTCCACCGAAAAAGAACAGTCCCACGACTGCCAGCATGATGAAAGTGCAAGCCAGCAATACCCAACTGGATATTTTTCTTATTTTAGTAACAGCCATGGTTCAATTATTTTTCGAATTTATAGTTGTATTTCAATACCAGGTCGATCAAGGAAATAGACGCATCTTCCATCTGGTTCAGGATAGCTTCCAGCTTGCTCAACAGGTAATTGTAGAATACCTGTAGGATCAAGGCTACGACCAGCCCCCCTACGGTTGTTATCAAAGCCACTTTCATCCCTCCGGCGACAACTGTCGGGCTGATATCACCTACTTTTTCAATATTATCGAAGGCCATGATCATCCCGATTACCGTACCCATGAATCCTACGGAAGGAGCAATTGCGATAAACAAGGTGATCCACGAAAGGTTCTTTTCCAGCAGACCGCTCTGTACGCCTCCATACGAAATGACAGATTTCTCAACCACTTCGATCCCCTGATCGATCCGGAGCAATCCCTGATACAAGATAGAAGCAATCGGGCCTCTGGTGTCGCGTGCAATTGCTTTAGCGCCTTCTACATCTCCTTTGTCAAGTGCATCTTCAATACCTTTGAGCAGTTTGCCGGGATTGATCTCAGCCAAATTCAGGTATATCACTCTCTCTAAACAGAAGCCCAGGCCCAGTATCAATATGATGGCTATGGCGCCCATGAAGTCGGCACTACCTTCGATGAATTTAATTTTCAGCTGATGGTGCATACCACTTTCAATCACTTGTTCTGTAGCTTCTTGTGCAAACATAAGAGTAGAAGTTCCAAGGGCGCACAAACCCAAGAATGCTTTAGCAAATAACTTTTTCATTGTGTGTCGAATTTTAAAGATTAATAATTTTCCTTTTTATTGTTTTTTATCTATTATAATCGTATGTAACTGCGGAGAGAGCGGGATTCGAACCCGCGATACGCTTTAGGCGTATACACGCTTTCCAGGCGTGCCTCTTCAACCACTCGAGCATCTCTCCATCTCTCCGGGAGGTTATTCCTCTCTTTTAAAAACGAGCGCAAAATACAAAAAAAATCATAATGACAAACGATTTAGCGGACAAATCTTTTTAAATAATTCATTTGTGTTTGTCCGGGTAATCCGCACCGTCTCTTCAAAAGGCAGCTGATAGATGGAGGCTATTTTCGCCGCCGTCTCCCTGATATAGAGTGGTTCGTTCCTTTTTCCCCTATAGGGAACGGGAGGAAGGAAGGGGGCATCTGTCTCTAAGACAATCTGTTCGATACCGGTATGGGTAAGCGTTTCCGGGAGTCTGGCGTTTTTATAGGTGACTACACCACCTATTCCCAATTTGAAATTTTTTAATTGATTAATCTCCTTCAGCTGGGATTCTTTCCCTGAGAAACTATGGAAAACGCCTTTCAGTTTATCTTTTCCTACCTTATATATACTGTCGAATACTTCGGGGAAAGCCTCCCTGGTATGGATAACAACCGGTAAGTCGAGATCAATGCTCCATCTTAATTGTTCTTCAAATGCTGCTTTTTGTTCTTTCAGCCGGGTTTTATCCCAATACAGATCAATTCCTGTTTCGCCGATGGCGCAATACGGACGTGTATGCAGCAGCGATTCCATTTTCCGGAGGACAGCCGGATAGTCTTCGTTTACGCTTGTCGGATGAAGTCCCATCATCGGCCAGGCAAAGCCGGGATAATGCTCGCAGAGCGCATGCATCGGCTCGATACTTGAAAGGTCGATATTGGGCAGGAGCAGACCTTCGATGCCGGCGGCACGGGCGGCACGGATCACGTCTTCTCTGTCGGTATCGAAGTCTTTCAGATACAAATGGCAATGTGTATCTATAATTCCCATATAATTATGATTTTCGGTGCAATAAAGAATTTCCGGTCTCTTTCAGTACGGTCAGCCGTTCGGCCGGGGCGCTTAGTTGTCCGAGATGGCTCAGGGCGTTGTTGTAAAAGTCTTCTATTTTAGAAGCGGTTACTTCTCTAAGCCCGAGATCGTCGTAGATACGTCTGAATGTTGCGATTTTCCGGGCCGGGTCGAATGTTTTTTGTTCAAACCAGCGGTACATTTCTTCTTTTTGTGCTTCTGTTGCTTCCGTCAGGGCCTGTATCAGAAGGAATGTTTTTTTATTACAGAGGATATCACCTCCTATATTTTTCCCAAAGGTGCGCGCATCTCCGTACACATCCAGCAGGTCGTCCTGCAGCTGGAAGGCCATGCCGATACCCAGTCCGTACTGATACAGATGCCCGGCATCTTCCTCCGGAGCGCCTCCGGTGATGGCTCCTGCTTTCAGGCTACAGGCTAAAAGGACGGCTGTTTTGAGGCGTATCATTTCCAGATATTCCGCTTCGCTTACGTCGGTACGTTTTTCAAACTCCATATCGTATTGTTGCCCGCCGCAGATATCCAGTGCAGTTGTTGTAAACAGGTCGAGCAGCTCTTTCAGATGTGAGGGGTGGCTGCCGGCTATCAACCGGTAAGCGACAATCAGCATGGCGTCGCCCGAAAGGATGGCTGTGTTCTCATTCCATGCCTTGTGCACGGTCGGTTTATTCCTGCGTTTATCTGCCTGATCCATTAAATCGTCGTGCAGTAAAGTGAAATTATGAAAGACTTCCATGCATAGCGCCGGCGCTATCGAGGGTTCGACCGTATCACTATAGATATTGCAGGCCATTAAGGTCAGCGTTGGACGGATACGTTTGCCTCCCAGAGAAAGGATGTATCCGATAGGAGCATACAAGCTCTCCGGAGGCCGGTCAAAACGAAGCCGGGAGATTTCGTACTCCAGGCGTTGTTGAATCTCATTGAAAGAAAGCATACATCCCTCCGGATTGATTCATACAAAAAAGGCTGCATCTGCGGCAGCCTTTTCTTTCTGTATAACTAATCATATATTACTGCAATCTGAAGGTAACAGGCAGGGTATATTTCACACGTACCGGTTTCCCTCTTTGTTTGCCGGGCGCCCATTTGGGCATAGTATTAATTACACGGAGGGCTTCTTTATCCAGCGAGGGATCGACCCCACGTACGACTTCGGCATCTACTACCGCGCCGTCACGATTGACGACAAAGGCACAGATTACCCGTCCCTGAATCCCGTTTTCCTGTGCTATGACCGGATATTTTATAGAAGAACCCAGAAACCTCAGCAGCTCGGTTTCGCCACCGGGGAATTGCGGCATTTCTTCTACTACCGTGAAAATGGGCTGGGCCGATTCTTCTTCTTCCTCCTGAGCGGCAACAGGGGCTACATACGTTTGCACCTGAGCACTCATCTGAGTGTCTTCAGAAGTTATAATTTCCTGCTCCACTATCTCCACATCATCTTCAACCACATTCAATACTTCCGTGACAACGGGGGCAGGGGGCGGCGGCGGAGGGGGCGGGGCATCTTCCGGCCTTGTGATTTCGATATCTTCTTCCGTGATGATCTCTGAAATACCCGAATCGACGACTACTTGTACGTCACGCGTCCCCCATTCGAATCCTACAAATAAAACAGCACATCCGATGATTATGCCCATCAGAAAACTTGGAGTTTTACTATCTTCCAAGTCTGCTCTTTTCGTTTTTTTGACTTCCATACGATATATATTTTATTACGTGTTTCCCATACGGGGCAAAAATACAATTTTTTTCATATTACACGACAGTAAACAAAAAAATACTTCTTTGTTTTTGTGTTTTTTTTATTATTCATCCCGTCTGGGTAGATTCCAACACCCGTATCTCCGGGCAAATCGTATTAGGAATTTGCTCCCGTCCGAAAAAAATTCGCTCCCGTCCGAAAAAAAATAGGACGGGAGCAATTTTTTTTCGGACGGGAGCGAATCTGTGCAGAGTCAGACGTAATTTGTTTTTATGTAAATTTGCACATTATACATTATAGATATGAAACAGCAATGGTCTTTGTTTTCCCTGTTGGGAAGCCTGGCTTTGCCTGCATGGGCTGCGGGCGGGCATACGAATTTTATTGTCATCAACCTGGATGACGTGGGGTATGGCGATTTTTCCTGTAATGGTGCTTATGGCTATCAGACGCCGGCTATCGACCGGATGGCTGCGGAAGGGATGCGTTTTACGCATTTCCTGGCTGTTCAGCCTATCAGTGGGGCTTCGCGTGCAGGGCTGCTGACCGGTTGCTATCCGAACCGCATTGGTTTCTCAGGGGCGCCCGGCCCGGGTTCGGATTATGGCATCCATCCGGAGGAGATGACGCTCGGTGAGTTGCTGAAACAAAAAGGCTACCGCACGGCTGCTTACGGGAAATGGCATCTGGGCGATGCCCGGACTTTCCTTCCGCTACAGAATGGGTTCGACGAGTATTATGGCTTGCCTTATTCCAACGATATGTGGCCTTTCCACCCACAGCAGGGCGAATCGTTTAATTTCCCCGACCTGCCGACCCTCGAAGGGAATGAGGCGATAGGCTATAATACCGATCAGTCCCGGTTTACCACAGATTATACGATGCGTACCCTGCGCTTCATCCGCGAAAACCGGGAACAGCCTTTCTTTGTTTATCTGGCTCATACCATGGCGCATGTCCCTCTGGCCGTATCCGATGCGTTCAAAGGAAAGAGCGAACAGGGGCTGTTTGGAGACGTGATGATGGAATTAGACTGGAGCGTGGGCGAGATATGGAAAACCTTGCGCGAGCTGGGACTGGAAGAGCAAACCCTGATTATCCTCACTTCGGACAACGGCCCCTGGGCGAATTACGGGAATCATGCCGGCTCGGCGGGAGGACTGCGTGAAGCCAAAGCAACGACCTTCGACGGAGGCAACCGCATCCCCTGTATTATGTACTGGAAAGGTACGATTCAGGCGGGGACGACCTGCAACCGTCTGGCTTCGAACATCGACATCTTCCCTACCCTGTCCGAACTGAGCGGTGCCCCGCTTCCGGCGCGTACGATCGACGGCGTCAGCCTGGTACCGCTTATACAGAGGGAGCCGCAGGCCAATCCGCGGGAATCCTTTGTTTATTATTATCATAAGAACGACCTGGAGGCTGTCACGGATGGACTGTTCAAACTGGTATTCCCTCACCGCTATGTCACGTACGGAGCGTATGCCCCCGGTAAGGACGGACAGCCAGGTAAACTGGAGAATACCGACTTACGGAAAGCGGAGCTTTATGATCTGCGCCGCGATCCGGGCGAACGTTACGACGTAAGCACCCTCCACCCCGGAGTGGTCGTCCGGTTAACGGAGATAGCCGAGCGGATGCGGGAAGAATTAGGCGACGACCTGACCCGCCGGAAGGGAAGCGGACGACGCGAAGCGGGGCGGGCTACAGATTGAGCCGTTCTTTCAGAAGCTTGTAGCCGGCTCCGCTGGCACGGAGGATGGTGCCGTTTTTCAGGCGTACGCGGTAACTCTCCTTGCCGAAGAGTTCTACCCGCGTGATCTGTTCGGTGCTTACAATGGTTGAGCGATGGATACGCACAAAGGCGGCAGGCGGCAGCTGTGTCTCGAAATACTTCATCGTTTGCTCCTTGATGTATTGTCCGGTGGTGGTGAACAAGGTGACATAATCGCCGCAGGCTTGGATATAATGTAGTTCGTCGAGACGGACAAGGTGGATGCGCACGCCGTCTTTGACGGATATACGGTCGAGCCATTCGGAGGGTTCTGCTGCTGCCGGAAGGATTCCAGTCGGTTCTTCTTTCTCTTGTTCTTGTTTTTCGCCTTTTATCTGCAGTATATGATATCCCTGCATCAGAACGATCCAGTATAAGACGCCGATTGCCAGGCGCAGGGGGAGTGCTCTGCCGAAAGAGGTGATGTCTTCCAGTTCCAGCAGAGAAACCGCCGTATAACAAACTCCCAGGCAAATCACCTGTACCAGAAGAGTCATGACGATCTGTGCCTGCCATACCCGTATATACGTGAAAAAAAACCAACTCAATATGCCGCATACAGCCAGCAGACCGACGAAAAGGCCGGCATCCGCCCCTGCAGCAAGCAGTGGAATCTCTCCATACAGGATAAGCAGTCCTCCCAGCAAAGCAATCCCCAGCAGGGTAAGCAAAATACCTGCGGTGAGGCTGAGCCGTGAGTTGCTAAACGGGTGTGGTTGTATCATTTAATTCTTTATTTCCAGAGCGCCGAACGAGATGTCACCACGGATAATCAGTTTATGTTCGGTACCTATCTCCTGCGATACCCGTTTATCTTCGATTGAACCGAACGTATTATCCATTTCCGAAAACAGGCACCAGTGAAAGGGAACAAATATCTCTATTCCGCCGAACGAACAATCGATTTCAACATAGGTTTCCGGCGCCTCAAGCGAGGTACGCCTCAAATCTAAAGTGATATAGCCGAACGAGGCGTCTAAATCTGCACCGCGGAAGACCGGGTCTAATACAATGTGACGGCTGTTGCCGAAATTCACATCCACGGTCACAAAACCGTCTATGCTCTGTTCCGTTCGCCTCATCCCCTTCCGGGCGTAATGGTCGTGGTGATGATGCCATCCGCACCAGGGGGCTTTGCGCTGGCGAAACAGAATAATCAGACCGATCACGATAAGAAATACCGGCCAGTAATTTATCAGCCAGTCCCTTTCCACGCCTATGATGCGCGGAAGGAGAAAGTAGAACCCTACCCCCAGAAAGATACAGCCCAGCAAAAAATTGCGCTTGATAAAAGAGCCTATCCCCAAAATAATCAGTAACATCTGCCAGGAAATGATGATGCGGTAGAGGTAATCGCTCACAGCTCCCAGATTATGGCCGAGAATCACAAAGCCTCCCACAACAAGCATAAATGCGGCAACAAACTTATCCAGTTTGTAATGTTGGTGAAGATTCACCCGTTTTTTTGTCTCTGTCGTTTCCATGATTTATAGTTTTAATTTAAAATTTAGGGCTAAAAGTACTTCCTGTTCCGGATATAAACAAATGAAAAACGCCCGGCACCTGTATATTCCCGACAAATGCCCGATTTTTAGTTATGAGTTATATGAGTTACGAGTTACGAGTTACGAGTTACAAGAAATAAAGAAGCCCCCTCGGTGTTTGGTACTACCGGAGAGGGCTTGCAACTTGCAACTTGCAACGAATAATTTGTAACTCGTATAACTTGTAACTTGTAACTTGTAACTTGTAACTTGTAACTCGTATAACTTGTAACTAATCAACTAATCCTGCAATTTCGCAGTGATAAATTCGCGGTTGAGGCGGGCGATGTTCGAGATGGAGATTTCCTTCGGGCATTCGGCTTCGCAGGCGCGGGTATTGGTGCAATTGCCAAATCCCAGTTCGTCCATCTTGGCAATCATGGCCTTGGCGCGGCGGGCAGCTTCTACCCGGCCTTGGGGAAGCAGGGCCAGTTGACTGACCTTGGCCGAGACAAAGAGCATCGCCGAGCCGTTCTTGCAGGCGGCAGCACAGGCACCGCAACCGATACAGGCGGCGGCGTCCATGGCCAAGTCGGCATTCTTTTTGGGGATAGGGATAGCGTTGGCATCGGGTATGCCACCGGTATTGACCGACACGAATCCCCCGGCCTGGATGATCTTATCGTAGGCGTACCGGTCAACCATCAGGTCGCGGATGACGGGGAAGCCTGCCGACCGCCAGGGTTCGACTGTAATCGTTGCTCCGTCTTCGAACTTGCGCATGTGGAGCTGGCAGGTTGTCACGGCGGAGTCCGGCCCGTGGGGATGTCCGTTGATATAGAGCGAGCACATGCCGCAGATACCTTCGCGGCAATCGTGGTCGAAAGCCACCGGTTCTTTCCCTTCATTGACCAATTGTTCGTTAAGCACGTCGAGCATTTCCAGGAAAGAACTCCCTTGGGAAACATTATTCAGTTTGTATGTCTCGAAAGCACCCTTTTCCTTCGGCCCTTTCTGACGCCATACCTTCAGTGTGATATTTATATTCTTATCCATTTCATTTAATTTTTTTTAATAGTTACAAGTTACAAGTTACAAGTTACGAGTTACGAGTTGGTTCCCGGCTTGTTTTTTACTTGTTTCAATAAAGCAGTCACCATCCGGATGATTTCGCTATTCAGAGAAGATATATTATCAAATTTATCCGGTGATAAAAAGGAAAGTTCCCTGGAAATAATTAATTGGGTTTCCAATTCCGCTGCCGAACCTAAGGCTATATATAAAAAACGAATCAGTTCTTTGTCGGAATGTCTCCCACATCCTTCCGCTATGTTGGATGGAATAGAAACAACGCATCTTCGGATTTGAGAGGTCAACCCCCAAAGCTCTTCCTGAGGATAAGATTGAGTCACATGATAAACCTCTTTTACCAGCTCAATCCCCTTTTGCCATACGATCAAATCCTTATGCGTACCCATATACTGTAACTCGTAACTCGTAACTCGTAACTCGTAACTTGTAACTCTAATTCTTATAATTTCTTTGTTGGCGGACTACAAATTCATAATCCAGCGGTTCTTTTAGCATGGCAGGGTCTTTGTCGTCGCCCTGATATTCCCAGCAGGATACGTACGAGAGGCTGTCGTCCTGGCGGAGGGCTTCGCCTTCGGGCGTCTGGTATTCCTCGCGGAAGTGTCCGCCGCAGGATTCGGCGCGGTCGAGCGAGTCGTGAGCCATCAGTTCGCCTATCTCGATAAAGTCGGCCAGGCGGAGGGCTTTTTCCAGTTCGATATTCAGGTCGTCGGCTTTGCCGGGGATGCGTACATTGCTCCAGAACTCTTTCCTGAGCGCTTTCAGCTGTTTGATGGCTTCTTTCAGTCCGTCGGCATTCCGCGCCATACCGATGTGTTCCCACATGATATGTCCCAGTTCCTTATGGATGCTGTCCACGGAGCGTTTCCCTTTGATAGTCATCAGGCGGGTGATGCGGTCTTGTATCTGCTTTTCCGCTTCTACGAATTCCGGCAGGTCGGTGCTGAAACGCGGCACCTGTATCTGGTCGGCCAGATAGTTCTGGATCGTATAAGGCAATACAAAATAGCCGTCGGCCAGTCCCTGCATCAGGGCGGAGGCTCCCAGGCGGTTGGCGCCGTGGTCGGAGAAGTTGGCTTCGCCGATGGCAAACAGGCCGGGCACGGAGGTCATCAGTTCATAGTCCACCCAGAGTCCGCCCATGGCATAATGGAGAGCCGGGAATATCATCATCGGAGTTTCGTACGGATTATCGTCCACAATCTTTTCGTACATCTGGAAGAGGTTTCCGTAGCGCTGTTCCACCACTTTCTTGCCCAGACGGTTGATGGCGTCGGCAAAGTCTAAGTAAACGGCCAGGCCGGTATTGCCTACGCCGAATCCGGCGTCGCAACGTTCTTTGGCGGCACGCGAAGCCACGTCACGGGGCACTAAGTTACCGAAGGCCGGATAGCGGCGTTCGAGGTAGTAATCGCGGTCTTCTTCCTTGATTTGTGTCGGTTTGAGTTGGCCTTTGCGGATCGCTTCAGCATCTTCTTTCTTTTTGGGTACCCAGATACGTCCGTCGTTGCGGAGGGATTCGGACATCAGCGTGAGCTTCGACTGAAATTCCCCATGCACGGGGATACAGGTGGGGTGAATCTGCACATAGCAGGGATTGGCGAAGTAAGCGCCTTTCTTATAGCACTGCCAGGCCGCCGATCCGTTCGATCCCATGGCGTTGGTCGAGAGGAAGAAGGTGTTCACATATCCACCCGTGGCGACGACTACAGCATGGGCGGCAAAGCGTTCCAGCTTACCCGTCACCAGGTTGCGGGCGATGATACCGCGTGCACGTCCGTCGATCGTTACGACGTCCACCATCTCGTGGCGTTTATACAGTTTCACCTTGCCAAGTCCGATCTGGCGGCTCAGGGCCGAGTAGGCGCCCAGCAGCAGTTGCTGGCCCGTTTGTCCGCGGGCATAGAAGGTACGTGATACTTGTGCTCCGCCGAAGGAGCGGTTGTCGAGCAATCCGCCGTATTCGCGGGCAAAGGGGACACCCTGTGCCACGCACTGGTCTATAATAGAGTTGGACACCTCGGCCAGGCGATAGACATTGGCTTCGCGGGCGCGGTAATCTCCCCCTTTGATGGTATCGTAAAAGAGGCGGTACACCGAGTCGCCATCGTTCTGATAGTTCTTAGCGGCGTTGATACCCCCTTGTGCAGCAATGGAGTGTGCCCGGCGGGGCGAATCCTGGATGCAGAAGTTCAGGACATTGAATCCCATTTCGGCCAGTGAGGCAGCCGCCGAGGCGCCAGCCAGCCCTGTACCTACTACGATGATGTCTAAGCGGCGTTTATTGGCGGGATTCACCAATTTCTGATGGTCTTTATAATTTTTCCACTTCTCAGCCAATGGGCCTTCAGGGATTTTCGAATTAATCTGAGTCATTTCTTTACTGATTTTACGTGAATGATAAATAATCACAGGATGCTCTTAACATAGAAGAATACCGTCACAAAGGCGAAAGTCAGGCAGATAAGCGTAACGAAGATGTTCGATATAACCTGCCAGCGCTTCAGCCAGATGCCATTGCTCCAGCCGATAGTCTGGATAGCGCTCCAGAAACCATGCGTAAGATGGAACCAGAGAGCCACATACCACACTAAGTACAGCACTACAATCACTATGTTGCTGAAGTAGTAACGGATAAACGCTGCCCCATCCTGTGGAGAGACCATGGCTCCGCCCAGCGCCACTTCGTGGTGCCCCATCAGTTCGGCAAACATCATCTTATACCAGAATTGCGTGAAATGCAATCCCAGGAAACAAACCACGATAAGCCCCAGCACAAACATGTTCTGCGACGCCCACTCCACGTTTTTGGGACGTACATTCACGGCGTATCGGTCGCTGCCACGCGCCTTGCGATTCTGCAAGGTAAGCCAGATAGCGTAAACGATGTGGATCAGGAATCCGGCAGCCAGAACCAAGGTGCCGGCTACGGCATACCAGTTGGCGCCCAGAAAGCCGCAGATGGCATTGTAGGCCTCTTCCGAAAACACCGCCGCCACATTCATCGACGCGTGGAACAGTAGAAATAAAATAAGGAAGACGCCCGATAAGCTCATTATCAGCTTCCTCCCGATAGAAGAATTAAGTAACCACATAAGATAAATAGTTTAAGTTTTACTTATTGAATATCGTTTAATTTATTTTAAACTTTACAAAGGTAGATTAAATCGCTCTATCCAACAAACGATTGAAGTAATATTTCAAGGTAAACGTATTTTAATTCGCCAGGATTTTCAGCGGAAGCCGGTTCGCCTCCCTATCCCACCAAAGCCATCCTCCGCGTGAAGAAATCCGGCAGCCAGACATACAATTTCCCCATAGACTTTTGATGAAAAATCCTTCACTCCTTCACAGAGGGAATAAGCC
>JAISZA010000154.1 GCA_031269535.1 Tannerellaceae bacterium | reverse complement strand
ATTATTAACTTGAAATGAAACGCAATATAACGGGCAACCTATCCCGACAGAGATTACGTAAAGCGGATGCAAAGTAACAAAAGAATTATTTGATACGCAAATAATTCGGAATAAAACTCAGGGCAAACGCATTTCCGTCTCACGACACGTTTAATTGCTTTTTCAGTGCATTGGCTCCGGAAGCGTTTGAAGGAGCGTTCCTGTCATGGATAAAGGAGGATATATCAGCGCTGACAGAGGCTGTCTGACCTTCAGACAGCCTCTGGGATAAATAGCGCTACATCAATTGTAACCCGGATTAGGAGTTAACTGCTGGTTGCGTTGCAATTCGTTGGCCGAAATCGGGAACAGCAAATGAGCTTCTTTGAAAACTTGCCCCCAAGGGTTCGTGGCTCCCACGAAATTTACAAAGGAAGCTTTGCCCGGCTCCGAATCCGATGTAACCGGATACATGTGCGTGCGTTGAATATCGTCGTAGATGCGGAACTCATACACAAGCTCACGCATTCGTTCCATCCAGACTTCCCGGATAAAGGCTTCTTTGGATAAACTACTCAGGTGGGTTTCTATCTCTTGCCTGGGAGTTCGGGTATATGCCCTGCTGCGTACATCGGTCAGATACCGGACGGCTTCGGCGGTTACACCCTCCGACTGAGCTATCGCTTCGGCTGCAATCAACAATACTTCCGCATAGCGATAGATTGTAAAATCCTTGTCGCAGTTGGCTGTTTCCATCGCAGCAGTCTCCTCGTACCATAGATGAGCGGCGGGGGAGGCATTTTCGGGTATTTCGAACACAATTGTTTCTCCGTTTTTTTCATACGTAATTGTATAGGAGAAGAACTGATCCTGCTGGGCGCGCAAATCTTTTTCCTTATTATACACATTCATATACGCTTTTACCGGGCGATAACCGCTATTGGTGATGGAGTATTTATACACACTCCAGGTAGCAGCGATATTGGGTAAACTCGTCTGTACGCGTCCGTTGTTGACGGCAATGCCTGTTTCAAACTCTAGATTATAGATGTATTCGGGATCGTTATCTGCTGTGCGGATGACGTTGTAGGCGCTTTCCTGCGGTGTATCCCCGTGTTGTATCAAACGGTGCTTTCCGCTGTTAATTACTTCGCGCGCTGCTGCGGCAGCCTTCGCATAATTGTCCGATTGCAAGGGATAACCACTCATCTGCAAATACACATGAGCCAGTACTGTGGCCGCTGTATATTTGCTTATCCGGTGATTGTTCTCGCAAAATGCAACGGCCGGCAAAACAGCAACGGCATCCGTTAAGTCTTCTACAATCCGGGCATACACTTCCTCGGTGCTTGTGCGGGCAGTATATATATTTTCCAGCGATTCGTAGGGTTCCAGGTGTAGAGGTACATCACCAAATGTCTTTACCAGATAAAAGTAGTTAAACGCACGGAAGAACTTGGCTTCAGCTATCAGTGTTGCTGTTACCTCCGCTGCAATGCCTGATATTTGGGGAATATACTTGATTGCCGTATTCGCCCGGTTGATATTCTGATAAGGTTCATCCCACATTACATCCAGTGATCCGGAAATATTCTGTGCCGTAAGGGAAAGTTTCTGACTATAGTCGCAAATGATTTCCTGTCCTTTGTATTCATTATCAAAGAAACCGGACAGAAAGCCCCCGTTTGCGGCAGTTTGCACGCCGTAAACTCCTCCATTGGCAAAGAAGTTGGTAGCCCCCACACGATAGAGCGCGTTGACGGCACTTTGGGCATGTGCCAAGGTTGTAAAGTTCTGCTCCATACTCATGCTGGATCTGGGTTTTTCTTCCAGGAAACCGTTACACGAAGACAGCCCTGCTGCGAAAGCAATACATGCGAATGCTGATATGATCTTTTTCATCTCGTCATTGTTTTTAAAATGTAACATTTACCCCCAACACCCAGGTGCGAGGTTTTGGATATTGATAGAAGAATACATTTTGCCCCCACTGGTTACCTGTATGGGATGTTCCCTCCGGATCCAGTCCCTGAAAATCTTTTGAGTGGAGAACAAAGATATTGTTTGCACTTGCATACACACGAAGGGCCGACACGTTTATGGCAGCTGCGGCTTTCTTCCCGAAGGTATATCCCAGTTGAATCGCATTTGCCCGCAGGTAAGAACCGTCGCATACCCAGCGGGAGTCTGGTTGCGAACTTTGTCCGGAGAGGTTGTAATTGCGGATAGCTTGCACCATCGTATTCGGATTCGTACCATTATACCCTTCGGTGAGGATGGTTCTCAATCCGTTCCCCAGGCCAAAGCGATCTTCTGCCGGGTGGTAATATTGCTGCAATATATCTACCCCCAGAACAAATTGAAGGTCTATCGTAAGATCCAGATTTTTATACGAGAAGTTATTAATAAAGCTGCCCGTAAGATCGGGAACACCTTTTCCGAGGATTTGTTTTTCCTTCGAGCGCTTGGCTTGTCCTACGCGCGCTCCTGCGGCTTTTGCTTCTTCCTCCTCCTCCTCGGTCCAGACTCCCAAACGTTCGTATCCCCAGAAAGAGCTTAAAGATTCTCCCACTCGCAGGATGATATTACTTCCCTGTACGAAACTGGGGCCGGGGAGGATATCTTCATCGTTTTCTCCAAGTTTTTCGATTCTGCTTTTGTTGTAATTCAGATTCACTGTCGATAGCCACTGGAAATCCTTTGTCCGTATGTTTACGGTATTCAGCATAAAGTCGATCCCACGGTTGGATACTTCGCCGATGTTATCCATTACCGTACTGTAACCGGTGGCATGGGGCACGGGACGATCCATCAAAAGATCTTTTGTGAATTTATAATAATACGAGGCATCGAAATTCATGCGATTACCAAACAGATTCAGGTTAATCCCTATATCTACCTGATTGGCTTTCTCCCATTTCAAATCAGGATTCGCCAAACGGCCGGCATACGAGGTTGATTGACGTTGCCCGTTTATCAAAGCCGTACCGGAGGTCACCATCGCCAATGAGCGATAGGAACCGATTTCGGAATTTCCGGTAACTCCATAGCTGGCATGTAGCTTAAGCTGATTAATAGCAGATATGTCGTCCATAAATCCTTCGTTCGAAATCAGCCATCCCAATCCAATGGATGGGAAGAAGGCGTATTTATGGTTTTTCCCGAACTTGGAAGAACCGTCCATGCGTCCTGTAATGGTGGCCATATACCGGTCGTTATGCGTATAAGCCCCTCGTACGAAATAAGAATTCATCGCCCAGTTCGTCCAGTCCGACGAAGGTGCTCCGGGAGTAGTAGCAACACTCAAATTGTTGTATCCGAAAAAATTATCCGTAAAACCTCTGACGGCAATATTCATAGAGCTTTCCGTTCTTTGTTGCCAGGACAATCCCGCCATTGCATGGATGCGGTGTTTTCCTATCACCTTGTTGTAGGTAAGATAAGTTTCTTCCTGCCAGTAGAGAATCTGCGTGTCGCTCATATATGCATATCCATTAGGCGCCGACATATTGATCAGGTCGTTAGTGTAATATTCTTTAAACTTCCGCAAATGAGCATCGACGCCAAACTGGGTTTTCAGTTCCAGCCCCTTAGCCAGATGGAAGGTCAGAGCTGCGTTTCCGAATATTTGCGTCCGGTAACGCATACGTTCCTGATTCTCTAATAAGTGTACCGGATTAGTGATAGCCTCAAAGGTAAAGTCGTCTGTCGACTGAGAATTTACCCAGCTTCCATCCGGCCATTTTACAGGGAAAATCGGAGGCATTTCAACCATTGTCCGGCGCGCTACCTGGCTCCCGCCGCCTTCGTCGGTATCATTCTGCCAAGTATGGTTCACTAAGACATTGACACCTGTAGACAACCAGTTTAAAGGCTTTGCATCGTAAGTGAGCTTCGCATTGATACGTTTCATAAATGTGTTATTCATGACGCCTTGCTGATCCGTATAGTTCAGAAACGCTCCGACTGAAGAGTTTTTACTTCCCTGTTGGATTGACAGTTGGTGGCTGTGAGATAGCGCCAGGCGTGTTGCCTCCTCTTGCCAGTCCGTATCATATAAAGGATTGCCATTCGAATCGAAAAGCCGGGGATCATCTACCGCGAACACGTGTGAGCCGCCGTACCATTTCCGGTTGTTTTCATAAGCAATACGCATCGCGTCCATAAATTCGGCGGCATTCATCACTTCCATTTTTGAGGCAGGTGTCGCTACGCTTATATTGCCGTTGTAATTCACCTGAACGCCTTCGCCCTGGATCCCTCGTTTGGTTGTTATCATCAGAACTCCATTTGCTCCACGAGCGCCATAAATGGCGGTAGCCGAAGCGTCTTTAAGGACTTCGATCCGTTCCATATCATTGGGATTAAGAAACTGGAAATCTTCCATTACCACCCCATCCACCACATAAAGAGGATTTGAAGATGAATTGATGGTGCCGATACCGCGAATAATAACACGAGGGGAACCTCCGGGCTGTCCGGAATTGGTGAAAATATTCACTCCGGAAGCTTTCCCTTTTAAGCCCTGCAAGGCATTAAAAGAAGAACCTCTGAGGATATCATCGGCCGTTGCAACCGAAATAGAGCCGGTCACGTCCGATTTACGTTGGGTTCCATAACCAACAACCACAACTTCTTCGAGCGCCTGGGAATCTTCTCTTAAGGTGATGTTGATAACGGATTGACCCGAAATTGGAATTTCTTGTGTCAGATATCCAATATAAGATATTTGCAAAATCGCACCTTCCGGCACTCCCGAAAGAGTATATTTCCCGTCGGAATCTGTAATAACGCCAATCGTAGTGTTTTTCACAATCACATTCGCTCCGATAATAAGTTCTCCATTTGTATCGGTAACTATCCCTGTAATTGTTCTTGCCTGTTGCGTAAATAATGAAATAGTTTTTTCTGCTGATATAGCTTGTGTTGACTTTTCCAGTGCATACAAATGGGTAACACATAGAAAAAGGAAATAAACTGAATTTTTTAGGCTAAATCTTTTTTTGAGGTGCTATCAGGAAAAATAACCGGCCACACGGAAGAGGAAGAAGTCTTTGTCCCTGAGTCCGTAGTTGTTAGTTATGAATCGTTGTATTTTCCCGTTAAGA
>JAISZA010000021.1 GCA_031269535.1 Tannerellaceae bacterium | reverse complement strand
AGCCCTCAGATAATTTAATTAATTTCATAACTTTGTATTGATTTTTTACATTTATAATTTTCAGTTCGTCTTTTTCCGGGATCGGACTGAAGTTATTTCTCACGGAGCAAGTATAAGTTAGCGCTTATGCTTGCTTTTGTTGTTGATGGTTGTTTATTCTCTTTTGTCCGGCAGTAACCTCCTCCTTTCTTTTTTCAGATGACACGACTTATTTTCAGATGGAATGTTTTTCCGTCCGCATAAAAAACAGCCTGACTTTTCTGTATTATAAAAGCAAGCCCAAGTGACTTTTAATGAAATTATTTTATATCTTACGCGCGCAAGGTGTGTGTGTGTGTGTGTGTGTGTGTGTGTGTGTGTGTGTGTGTGTGTGTGTGTGTGTGTACGGCATATCGTTTTCAATCGCCTTCGCTATCCGTATATACTCTTTGATCCTGTTATTTTCCATTCTGATATGACTGTTTGTTTGATATAAGACAAACGAGAGGCGGAAATGCGACAGCTATTTGCTACTTTTTTTTCTCCGGAGGTACTGCACAATTCCCCATAGACTTTTGACGAAAAATCCTTCACTCCTTCACAAGAGACATAAGCCTTTGGTTGACAATTTGTTAAGGCGTGAAGGATGTAGGCTGGATCCTTCACCTCTTACTGCATGATCCGTCAGGAAATCAGCTGAAGGTTTTTGTATGAAACAGCGGTTTCGGTTTACATCCGAAAGTCCCACTCGTATAGTTGGGACGTACCTCTCCCCCAGCCCCGGCCCCTCCCTTGTGGGGAGGGGCCGGGGCTGGGGTGTGAAGGATGAAAAGCCCATCCTTCACACCTTAATTTTATATCACTCAGAGGTTTATACCTCTTGTGAAGGAGTGAAGGATTTTTCGTTAAAAGTCTATGGGGGATATGTCGTCCTCCTGCTCCCGTCCGGGATAAATCTGCTCCCGTCCGAGATAAATTCGCTCCCGTCCGGGAATAAACCGGACGGGAGTGAAATATTATAGGTTCCGAGGGGAAGATCCTATATACTTCGGGGGGAGATCCTCTATGCTTTGACGGCAGTTCCTATATGTTCGGAGGCAGATAAGGTATTGTTTCCGCAGTTTTATTCCGGATGTTAGCCGGGGCAGGCGTTTTTTTCCTGAAATAAAAGAGTTGATTTATTTGTATTTTACCAGACAATCTTTATATTTGCCCCCGAAATAACAAACAAGCATCATGAAAGCTAATTTAGTAAATACATATTGGTGGCGCTTCCTACTACTCCGACAGTCGTAAGGAACGCAGCCTTGTGTATCTACCAAGCATAAGAACAGAAAATAATAAAAGGCCTGCCGCACTTGCGGCAGGCCTTTCTTCTTTAATAATTAAAAGTATGAAAACGTATCAGGTAAACGAAAATGGGTATTATGGTGAGTTTGGGGGGGCATACATCCCTGAGATACTTCACCGCTGTGTGACGGAATTAAAAGAGACTTATCTCCAAACACTGGAGAGTGAATCGTTCAGACGTGAATATGAGGAATTATTGCGCGATTATGTAGGGAGGCCCTCTCCTCTCTACCTCGCCCGGCGGCTAAGCGGGAAGTACGGCTGCCGCATCTATCTGAAAAGGGAAGACCTGAATCATACCGGGGCACATAAAATAAACAATACCGTCGGACAGATACTATTGGCAAGACGCATGGGGAAAACACGGATCATCGCCGAAACGGGAGCCGGACAGCATGGGGTGGCTACGGCTACAGTCTGCGCCCTGATGAACATGGAGTGCATCGTGTATATGGGAAAAACCGACGTAGAAAGACAATATGCCAACGTACAGAAAATGGAGATGCTGGGAGCCAGCGTGATCCCCGTCACTTCAGGAAACAGGACGCTGAAAGATGCGACCAATGAAGCAATCCGCGACTGGTGCTGCCATCCTTCGGATACTTACTACATCATCGGCTCAACAGTAGGCCCGCATCCGTATCCCGATATGGTGGCCCGCCTGCAATCAGTCATCAGCGAAGAAATCAAAAAACAGCTGACAGAGAAGGAAGGGCGCGACTATCCGGATTACCTTATCGCCTGCGTGGGCGGAGGCAGCAATGCTGCCGGAAGTATCTACCATTATATCGACGACGAGCGGGTAAAGATTGTCCTGGCCGAAGCCGGAGGAAAGGGCATCCATTCCGGTATGAGCGCCGCTACCATTCATTTGGGCAAGCGGGGGATCATTCACGGAGCGCGTACCTTAGTGATGCAAAACGAAGACGGGCAGATTGAAGAGCCTTACTCTATCTCTGCCGGACTGGATTATCCCGGCATCGGGCCGATGCACGCCAATCTCTCGGAAAACAAACGGGCAGGTATCTTATCCATTAATGATGAGGAAGCATTATCTGCCGCTTTTGAACTCACCCGCCTGGAAGGAATTATCCCTGCATTAGAAAGCGCCCATGCCTTAGGCGTTTTAAATAAAATACAATTCAAAACAAATGATGTTATTGTATTAACTCTCTCAGGACGTGGTGATAAAGATATGAATACCTATATAGAATCGAATAATAAAAATAAAACGGAAAATAATAATAGCAATAATATAGTATAAACGGCCGTATATATTCATAAATAAAAGTAATGAATAATATAAGAATCGAGAATAAACAACCGGACAATAGAATAAATATATAATACATAATCATGAAATGAAACAATATGAATTTAAAACAGTAAGTAAAAAAGTATTGGGCGATTTGCATACGCCTGTCAGTATCTATCTGAAAGTACGGGATATTTATCCGGAGTCTGCCCTGCTGGAGAGCTCCGATTATTATGGGGATGAGAATAGTCTTTCGTACATCGCCCTTTGTCCGCTGGCACGCATCGGAATCAATAAGGGGGAAAGTACGGCGGTATTCCCAGACGCTTCCGTTGTTAATTGTCAACTCTCCACCCTCAATTGCCAATCGGCCATCATTTCGTTTCTCTCCCGTTTCCGCATCGAAGGTGCAGATAAGGATGTGTGTGGGTTATTCGGTTATACGGCCTTCGATGCCGTACGCTACTTCGAAGATATTCCGGTGATGGAGGCACATCACGAAGAAAACGACGCCCCGGATATGCTATACATATTATATAAGTATATCATTGTATTCGATCATTTCAGGAATGAGCTGACAGTAACCGAGCTACTCGCGGAAAACGAAGTAAGCCGCCTGCAGGAAATAGAAACCCTGATAGAAAACCGCAATTATGCTTCGTATAATTTTCAGACAGTCGGGACGGAAAGCTCTACCATTACCGACGACGAATACAAAGCGATGGTACGGAAGGGGATAAAACATTGCCTGCGGGGCGACGTATTCCAGATTGTGCTGAGCCGGCGCTTCGAACAAGCGTTCAAAGGTGACGACTTCAAAGTCTATCGGGCCCTGCGGAGTATTAACCCCTCGCCTTACCTGTTTTATTTCGACTTTGGCGGCTTCCGTATTTTTGGTTCTTCGCCCGAAACACATTGCAAGATTATCAACGGGCATGCAAGTATAGACCCGATAGCCGGAACGGCTTTCCGCTCCGGACACCCGGAGCTGGATAAACAGCGCACCGAAGCCCTGCTTGCCGACCCTAAGGAAAATGCCGAGCATGTCATGTTGGTTGACTTAGCCAGAAATGACCTTAGCCGGAATGCAAACAATGTGAAAGTTGATTTCTACAAAGAAGTCCAGTATTACAGCCATGTGATTCATTTAGTTTCACGTGTGAGCGGAGATATTGACAGTAAGAGTAATTTTATTCAAACATATGTCGATACTTTTCCTGCAGGTACATTGAGTGGAGCACCCAAGATACGCGCCATGCAACTCATTAGTGAAATAGAAAAATACAACCGCGGCGCTTATGGAGGATGTATCGGATTCATCGGATTTAACCGAAGCCTGAACCAGGCAATTACAATACGTACTTTCGTCAGTCGTGGAAATATACTTTACTACCAGGCAGGAGCTGGCATCGTAGCCCGAAGCAATGACGAGCGTGAATTGCAGGAAGTAAACAGCAAGCTCGGCGCATTGAAGAAAGCAATCGATATGGCAGAAACATTAATTAACTGAATCATGAAAAAGACATTATTATTAGACAATTACGATTCCTTCACCTATAATTTGCTGCACATATTGAAGGAACTGGGAGCGGAGGTAGAGGTACATCGCAACAACCGCATCACATTGGAGGAAGTGGGGGGCTTCGACCGAATTGTTCTCTCTCCCGGACCGGGAATCCCCGAAGAGGCGGGCATCCTGCTCCCTCTTATCAAAGCGTACGCTCCCACAAAGAGTATCCTGGGTGTCTGCCTGGGAGAGCAGGCCATCGGCGAGGCATTCGGGGCAAAGCTTAGCAACCTGGCAAACGTGCACCATGGCGTATGCTCCGATATCCGCGTCACAGCGAACGACCCTTTGTTTAATGGATTGCCCCTTGCTCTCCGCGCAGGACGGTATCATTCATGGGTAGTCTCGAAAGAAGATTTTCCGGACTGCCTGGAGATAACCGCAGAAGATCGGGAAGATGGGCACATCATGGCGCTGCGGCACAGAGAATATAATGTACGCGGAATCCAGTTCCATCCCGAATCCATACTTACTCCTAATGGGAAAACCATGATTTCAAACTGGCTCAGATTATAATTATATGAAACAGATATTATACAGATTATTCGAACACCAGTATCTCGGACGCGAGGAAGCGCGCCGGATATTACAGAACATCGCCGAAGGGCGGTACAACGACTCGCAGATAGCAAGTCTCATCACCGTATTTTTAATGCGTAATATCTCTGTAGAAGAACTCAGCGGCTTTCGCGAAGCACTGCTTGATATGCGCGTTCCGGTAAACTTATCGGATTATAAGCCCATCGACATTGTAGGAACGGGGGGCGATGGGAAAAATACATTCAACATCAGTACCGCGGCCTGCTTCACTGTGGCCGGAGCGGGTTACTATGTAGTGAAACACGGCAACTACGGAGCTACGTCGGTAAGCGGCGCCAGCAATGTGATGGAACAGCATGGCGTGAAATTCACCTCTGATGAGAACAAGCTCCGCAGGTCGATCGACACCTGCCGCATCGCTTATCTGCATGCGCCATTGTTCAATCCGGCACTGAAAGCCGTTGCGACGGTTAGGAAAAGTCTTGCTGTCCGCAGTTTCTTCAATATGCTGGGCCCGCTGGTCAATCCTGCTATGCCGGCCTATCAGTTATTAGGGGTGTACAACCTGCCGCTGCTTCGTCTCTATAGTTACACCTATCAGGAAAGCGCGACCCGCTTCGCCGTGGTGCATAGCTTGGACGGGTACGACGAGATTTCGCTTACCTCCGGTTTTAAAGTCTCCATGCCGGAAAAAGAAAAGCTATACACCCCTGAAATGCTGGGCTTTCCCCGTTGCAGGGAAGCGGATTTAGACGGAGGAGAAAGCCCGGAACAGGCCGCCGGAATATTCGGCAATGTATTGAATAACACCTCTACCGACGCACAAAAAAACTGCGTAATGGTTAATGCTGCCTTTGCTATTCAGGTAATCTGTCCTGAAAAGAAAATAGACAACTGCATAGCCGAAGCCCGCGAATCATTAGAAAGCGGCCGCGCTTTAGAAACATTTAAGAAATTTACAGCACTCAATCAATGAATAACAGACAACACACACATACGCCATCCTCCTCTCCCCTGAAGGACTGGATGGCAAATATCCTTGCCAACAAACGTCTTGAGGTAGAACGACAGAAGAAAGCCGTCGGTCTGCAAACCCTGCTGGCAATGGGGCACGAACGCATGGAGCGCCCGACACGTTCCATGCGGAATGCATTAGCGAAATCTCCAAGCGGGATCATTGCCGAATTCAAACGTAAATCGCCCTCCAAAGGCTGGATATTCCCCGGCGCATCAGCAGAGGAAGTAATACCGGCTTACGAACAGGCGGGTGCTTCCGCCTGCTCCGTCCTGACCGATGGCGACTTTTTCGGAGGTTCGCTCCGTGATTTGCAAACCGCCCGCGGAAAGGTAAGTATTCCCTTGTTGCGTAAAGACTTCATCATCGACGAGTACCAGCTCTTTCAGGCACGTGTGATGGGAGCCGATGCCATCCTGCTTATCGCAGCTGCGCTTACAGAAGAGAGCTGCGCTTCTCTGGCTGCCACGGCGCATGCCCTCCATCTGGAAGTATTGCTGGAGATACATAGCGAAGCGGAGCTCTCTTTCCTTAATCCGGATATTGATATGCTGGGAGTGAACAACCGCAACCTGAACACCTTTCAAACCGAAGTGGAAAATTCTTTCCGGATGGCAGAGAAGCTTCAGTCCGTGCAGGGCAAGCGGCCTCCCCTATTGGTCTCCGAAAGCGGTATAAGCGGGGCGGAAGTAGTCAACCGCCTCCGCCAGGTGGGTTTCCAGGGTTTCCTTATCGGCGAGACATTTATGAAAACCCGGACTCCCGGTGAAAGCCTTGCCAACTTTATAAGCGGACTCAGGTTATGATTATCAAAGTATGCGGCATGTGCCGGCCCGGAAACATCCGCCAGTTAGCTGCGCTGGAGATTGATTGGATAGGATTTATCTTCTGGCCGGGTTCCGGAAGACAACTGCCGGCGGATAAATCTCTCATCTCCCTTATCCATCATCCGTTAAAAAAAGTAGGAGTCTTTGTCAATGCTTTTGCAGAGGAAATGATGGAGACAGCAGCCGCTTATGAATTAGATTACCTGCAATTGCACGGGGAAGAATCGCCGGAGGTATGCCATCGCCTGCAAAAACGGGGCTTCACACTTATCAAAGCCTTCTCTATCGCTACCGAAGACGACCTGAAACGAACAAGGGAGTACGAAGGCCGGGTGGAGTATTTCCTCTTCGATACCAAGTGTGAGAACTATGGCGGATCGGGGCGGAGCTTCGACTGGTCTGTATTGAAAGCCTATAAAGGAGCGACGCCTTTTCTGCTAAGCGGAGGTATCAACCCTCATAGTTTGGAAGCCATCCGCCGGTTTCACCATCCCTGCTTTAGGGGTATAGACCTCAATAGCGGTTTCGAAACAGAGCCCGGACTGAAAGATATCGGGAAATTAACTCCTTTCATTCGTAGCCTGCGGGCAAACAAGTAATAATATAAACTAAAAAGAAATGAATCGTATTACAGAATTATTTGATACCAAGAAGCGGGGAATCCTTTCCGTTTACTTTACGGCCGGATATCCCCGGTTGAATGATACGGCAAGCATACTGAAAGCTCTGGAGGCAAAAGGCATTGACATGGTCGAAGTAGGTATTCCCTTTTCTGATCCCATGGCAGATGGGCCGGTTATTCAGGAATCCTCTACCTGCGCTCTCCGCAACGGGATGAGCCTCCGCCTGTTGTTTGAGCAACTGAAGGATAGCAGGTTGCAGGTGCATATCCCCATTATTCTGATGGGTTATCTCAACCCCATTATGCAGTTTGGTTTCGGGAATTTCTGCCGGCAGTGCGCCGAAACGGGTATCGACGGAGTGATTATCCCCGACCTCCCCTTTGCCGATTATATCGAACACTACAAACCTCTGGCCGAACGATACGACCTCAAAGTCGTCATGCTTATCACGCCGGAAACTTCCCCGGAACGCATCCGCCTGATAGACGAACATACCAGTGGCTTTATCTATATGGTATCAAGCGCCTCCATTACGGGAGCGCAAAAGAGTTTCGACGATCAGAAGCAAGCCTATTTCCGCCGTATCAACGATATGCAGTTGCGTAATCCGCGCCTTGTCGGTTTCGGTATCAGCAATAAAGCTACCTATGAGGCCGCCGCAGCTTATTCGTCGGGAGCCATCATTGGAAGCCGGTTTATTCAGCTGCTGACAAGCGAAGGCACTATCGGACAAGCAATAGATAAGCTGTTAAAGGAATTGAAATGAGGGGGAAATTTTGAAGGGCAATGCGGTTAAACATTGCCCTTCTGAGAATCAAAAACTAACCTAATCCATCTGTGTATAAATAGTTTCAGGTTTTGGTTTCGCTTAACTAATCATAAAAAAAGTCTTACACCTTTACTCTGATGCAAATATCAGAATAAAATACCAATTTCGTCTTGACGTATATCAATTTAATGAAACACAGCTGATTTATTGACATAGGTCAAGTATTTTCGTTTAATAATCCGGCCCGAACCCGACTCAGGGTTTCCGGAGACATCAATAAATAGGAAGCGATATGTACCAGAGGGGCTCTCTGTATAATTCCGGGGTGTTTTTTCAACAAATGTAAATAACGTTCATTCGCTGTTTCAAACCGGAATGCATTTACCTTTCTCTGTAACCCAATCAGTGTCTCTTCCACCATACGACAATACATAAGACTAATCTCCCGACATTCCTGAATCAGATTCATAAGGGAATCGTATGGAATAGCATATAAGATAACCGGTTCCAGGGCTTCAATCACCGTGCGACTTGGTTTCTGGTGAAAAAAACTATCTGCATTGATGAATATATTCCCTTCATAAGCAAAGTTCTCTGTCAGCTCCCTTCCGTTTTTGTAGTAAAACTGGCGGATAAGTCCACTTTTAATGTAGTATATCCAATGACTCTTCTCTCCTTCTTTCAGCAGTAATTCGTTTTTCTCTACTTCCATATATACTAAAATAGCAGCCAACTTTTCTATGGCATGGTCGCTCATTACTTGAGACACAACTTCTCCTATTTGGCGAGCAATAAGTTCTTTTCCTTTCATTTGTTGTTTAAAACTGATTATATCAACAAATGTAATAATTTTATACATGAAAAAAAGAAGAACATCCGATATTTTTTTCAAAATACGGATGTTCCTTATAGTTTTCACACGTATTCTTAAGATAAGAATACATTTAATTTTATATTTCATCGATATTCTTTCCAGCTCTTGATCTGTATATCGTGGATATTCAACGTGCAGAAAGCAGTGATGAAGGCATCAGCCAGGCGGGCGTTTGTTATCAGCGGAATGTTTAAGTCAATAGATGCACGGCGTATTTTGTAGCCGTTGTCTAATTCGCCGGCTGAAAGGTCGCGCGGGATATTCACCACCATATCAATCTTTTTCTCGTGAAGTAAATCCAAGGCCTGAGGTTCTCCGCTTTCGCTGGGCCAATAGACATGCGTACTTTCGATTCCGTTTTCTTTCAGGAAGCGATGGGTGCCCCCTGTGGCAAACAGTTTGTATCCTTTTACCGACAGCAGGCGGGCAGCATCCAGCATATCCACTTTTTGCCGGGCAGTCCCGGTAGAGAGCAGGATATTTTTTTCAGGAATCCGGTAGCCTACAGAAAGCATACTCTTCAATACCGCTTCGGAAGTATCGACAGCGATGCAACCTACCTCGCCGGTAGAAGCCATATCGACTCCCAGCACAGGGTCGGCTTTCTGCAAACGGGAAAAAGAGAACTGAGAGGCTTTGATACCAACATAATCCAGGTCGAACACATTCTTGGTCGGCTTCTGTACCGGCAATCCCAGCATCACCCGTGTAGCCAGGTCTATAAAGTTTATCTTCAAAACCTTACTTACGAAGGGGAAACTGCGGGATGCCCGCAGATTACATTCTATGACCTTTATCTCATTGGCTTTGGCAAGGTATTGTATATTGAAGGGGCCGGAGATATTCAGCTCTCTGGCAATGCGGCGGCTGATGTGTTTAATACGGCGCATCGTTTCCACATATAGTTTCTGAGCCGGAAACTGGATGGTGGCGTCGCCACTGTGCACCCCGGCAAATTCGATATGTTCGCTGATGGCATACATGATAATCTCACCCTTTTCGGCCACAGCATCAAGCTCTACTTCTTTGGCATTTTCGATGAACTGGCTGACTACAACGGGATGTTTCCTGCTCACATTGGCGGCCAGCTTCAGAAAGCGCTCCAGCTCTTCCTGATTCGAGCACACATTCATCGCCGCCCCGCTTAACACATAACTGGGACGCACTAATACGGGGAAACCTACTTCATCCACGAATTTGTTGATATCCTTCATACTGCTTAGCTCTTTCCACCGCGGCTGGTCAACACCGATGCGGTCGAGCATGGCGGAAAACTTATGGCGGTCTTCAGCATTATCAATGCTCCGGGCTGTCGTCCCCAGCAGGTTCACCTGCTGGCTGTCCAGACGTAAGGCCAGATTGTTGGGTATCTGCCCGCCGGTAGAGACAATCACACCATGCGGATTTTCCAGCTCCAGAATATCCATCACCCGCTCGAAAGTAAGTTCATCGAAATACAGACGGTCGCACATATCATAATCTGTCGATACCGTTTCCGGATTGTAGTTAATCATTACCGAGCGCCAACCTTCCTTCCGGATGGTATTGAGCGCCTGCACTCCACACCAGTCAAATTCTACCGAACTACCGATGCGGTAAGCTCCCGAACCTAATACTACAATCGAACGTTTGTCTCCCAGATACCGGACATCGTTTTCTATCCCGCTATACGTAAGATAGAGGTAGTTTGTCTGGGCCGGATACTCGGCAGCGAGCGTATCTATCTGCCTTACAACCGGGATGATCCCTCTGTTTTTCCGTTCCCGGCGCACTTGCAGTCCCGACTTTTCCGAATCCGTCATCTTATCTTTAAACACTGCACGGGCAATCTGAAAATCAGAGAATCCCTGCTCTTTCGCGCGGCGGAAGAGCGTATCCGATATACCGGCAAGCGTATGGACATTTTCCAGTTCCTCTGCCGTAAGGATAATATGATAGAGTTTTTGCAGAAACCAGGGGTCTATTTTTGTCAGTTGATGTACCTGGTCAATCGTATAACCGGCACGGAAGGCTTTGCTGATGACGAATATACGGCGGTCGGTTGGTTCGTTTAAGGCTTTATCCGTATCCTGAAGCACCAATTCTTTATTCTCCACAAAACCGTGCATCCCCTGTCCGATCATACGGAGTCCTTTCTGAATGGCTTCTTCAAAGGTACGTCCGATAGCCATTACTTCGCCTACCGATTTCATGCTCGAACCCAGCTCACGCGCTACGCCGTGGAACTTTCCCAGGTCCCAGCGGGGTATCTTACAAACCACATAATCGAGCGCCGGCTCGAAGAAAGCGCTGGTTGTTTTAGTTACAGAGTTTTTCAAATCGAAAAGGCCATAGCCTAATCCCAGTTTGGCGGCAACAAAAGCCAGGGGATAACCCGTAGCCTTCGAGGCCAAAGCTGACGAACGACTCAGGCGAGCATTGACTTCGATCACCCGGTAGTCTTCACTTTCCGGGTCGAGTGCGTACTGAACATTACATTCGCCTACGATGCCGATATGGCGGATGATGCGGATGGCCAGTTCGCGGAGTTTATGGTATTCCGAATTGGTAAGCGTTTGAGAGGGAGCGATTACGATGCTCTCGCCGGTATGGATTCCCAGGGGGTCAAAGTTTTCCATATTACAAACGGTAATACAATTATCGAAACGGTCGCGCACCACTTCATACTCCACTTCTTTCCAGCCCTTCAGACTCTTTTCTACCAATACCTGAGGTGAGAAGGAAAACGCTTTTTCCGCCAGCACATTCAGCTCTTCTTCATTATCGCAGAATCCCGAACCCAGGCCTCCTAAAGCGTATGCGGCGCGGAGAATCACCGGATAGCCCAGTTCGGCTGCGGCGCGCCGGGCATCGGCAATGGTATCTACCGCCTCACTCCTGATTGTTTTAATACCTATCTCATCCAATTTGCGGACAAAGAGTTCGCGGTCTTCGGTATCCATAATGGCCTGCACCGGGGTTCCCAGTACGCGTACATTATATATATCTAGCACGCCGCTCCGGTATAAGGCTACGCCACAGTTCAGCGCCGTTTGCCCGCCAAAGGCGAGCAAGATGCCTTCCGGGCGTTCTTTCTCAATAACTTTTTCCACAAAGAAGGGAGTAACGGGCAGGAAATAAACCGTATCGGCCACGCCGTCCGATGTCTGTACCGTAGCAATATTCGGATTGATCAAGACCGTCTCGATACCTTCTTCCTTTATCGCCTTCAGCGCCTGGGAGCCTGAATAGTCGAACTCTCCCGCTTCGCCAATCTTCAGGGCCCCGCTGCCGAGGATAAGGACTTTCTTCAGCGCAGCCTCATCCGGCTGTGGAGGGGCCGATTGCAGGGTGATGGATTGCCCGCTTGTTTGCGGGCCGGCCTGCAGGGCTTCGGCAAAAAGGTCGAAAATAAATTCCGTATCTGTCGGGCCGCTACAAGCTTCGGGATGGAACTGAGCGGTGAAGAAAGGCTTGGTCTTATGGCGTATCCCTTCATTGGTACCGTCGTTCATATTGACAAAGAGAGGTTCCCATTCGTCGCCTAAGGTATTGCTATCCACGGCGTATCCGTGATTTTGCGAGGTGATGAAGCAACGGTTGGTACCCACCATACGCACCGGCTGGTTATGGCTGCGATGCCCGTATTTCAGTTTATAAATAGTGGCGCCACCGGCTTTGGCCAGCAATTGGTTTCCCATACAGATGCCACAGATAGGTTTATCTCCCGACAGGGCTTTGCGTATATTGCGCACAGCGGCGTCGCAGGTGTCGGGGTCGCCCGGCCCGTTGCTGATAAACAGACCGTCGTACTCCATCCCGTTAAAATCATAATCCCAGGGGACACGTATAAGCGTAAGATTGCGTTTCAGCAGACAGCGGATGATATTATGTTTTACGCCACAGTCAATCAATACGACCTTTTTCTTTCCCTCACCCGCTCCATAGGTGATGATCTCTTTGGTAGAAACGCGGTCAACATAGTTAATGTCTTCATAGTTTGCACACTCATCAAGCTTTCCTTCAAAGGATTGGGGGACTATCATTCCCCGCATGACTCCCCGTTCACGGAGGAGCTTGGTCAGGCTGCGGGTATCAATACCATATATACCGGGGATTTGTTCTCTTTTCAACCAGGCTCCCAGGCTTTCCACGGCGTTCCAGTGACTATGGTCATGGCTGTAATCGCTGATGATGATGGCGTCGGCATAAATACGGTCGCTTTCCATGAATGTCGAGATGCCTTCTGCGTCGAAGGTATGGGGTGGGACGCCGTAGTTGCCAATCAGCGGGTAAGTAAGCGTCATCAACTGTCCGGCATAAGAAGGGTCGGTCAGGCTTTCAGGATAACCTGTCATCGCGGTATTAAACACTACTTCGCCTGCGACTGGTTTCTCGTATCCGAACGAATATCCTTCAAAGACGGCTCCGTCGTCTAAAATCAATGTCGCTTTTTTGTCTGTCTGCTGCATATTCTTAGTTATCAATTGTCATTATCAGTTGCCCCGTCCTGTTCAGGTATTCCTCTTCCATAAATGAGATAAAAGCATTGTTCACCATACGGGCGCCTCCGGGTGTCGGGTAGTCGCCTGAGAAATACCAGTCGCCCGGATGATTCGGGCAGGCAGCATGCAATCCGTCTAAGGTCTGATAAACGATCTCCACCTTGGCTTTCGTTGTTTCCGAGGTAAGCAGAGATACCATCCTGGCTGATATTTCTTCATCCGTGAAAGGGGCATAGATTTCTTTCACGTAGTTCACTATCTCATGGTCGGGCTTCAGTTGCTGTTGTTTGGCTTTCTTGTAGGCATTCCTGATCACCATCGTCATTCCGCGCTCTTCCAGAAGGGCCACAGCAGCCTTAAAGGCAATAAATTCATTCATTCTCGACATATCAATACCGTAATAGTCAGGGTATCTCACCTGCGGTGAGGAAGATACAATGACGATCTTCTTCGGCTCCAGGCGGTCGAGTATGCTGATGATGCTTTGTTTAAGCGTGGTTCCGCGTACGATGCTGTCGTCTATCACCACTAAATTATCCACGCCGGGGGTTATGCTTCCGTAGGTAATATCATAGACGTGCGCCGCCAGGTCGTTGCGGCTGTTTCCTTCTGCGATAAAGGTACGCAGTTTGATGTCTTTTATCGCCACCTTTTCCGTCCGGACGCGCATGGAAAGGATCCGCTCCAGGCTTTCCTCGTCTTTCCAGGTGTCGCAATCGGCTATCCATTCCTTTTTTTTCTTGTTCAGGTAGTTGTTCAATCCCTCCTGTAGTCCGAAATAGGCAACTTCCGCGGTATTGGGGATAAAGGAAAAGACGGTATGGTTCAGGTCATAATCTATTGCTTTCAGGATGGGGTGGACTAAATTTTCTCCCAGCCGTTTTCGTTCTTTATAAATATCCACATCGCTGCCACGCGAGAAATAGATACGTTCGAAGGAGCAGGCTTTCAATGCTTTGGGCTGCACGATCTGTGCCGTACGGGTTTGTCCGCTCTTGCTTACCAGCAAAGATTCGCCCGGGTTCAGTTCTTTCACATCCGAGGCGGCCACATTCATGGTCGTTTGTATCACCGGACGTTCCGAGGCCATCACTGCGACTTCCTCATCTATATAATAAAAAGCCGGACGAATCCCCCAGGGGTCGCGCACACAAAAAGCCTCGCCGCTTCCTGTAATCCCACATATCACGAAACCACCATCCCATAGCGGCGTGCATTTTTTCAGCACATTCGACAAGTCAATCTGGTCTTCAATCGCATGGGTTATCTCCATATTCCGTAAGCCTTCCTCCTCGCATTGGCGGTAGAGGCGTTCGACTTCACGGTCGAGCCGGTGCCCCATTTGTTCGAGCATGATGTACGCATCTCCATAGAGGCGGGGATGCTGGCCGATGGAAGTTATTTCACGGAATACTTCATCGACATTCGTCAGATTGAAATTACCGCATATTGCCAGATTCCTGGCACGCCAGTTGTTGCGGCGGAGAAAGGGATGGATATAAGAAATACCGGATTTACCGGTAGTACTATATCGCAAATGTCCCATATAAAGCTCAGCAGCGAAAGGCAGCTTTTCTTTTGCGAAACAAGGGTTATGGATTTTTTCTTTCGGAATATTCCGGTAATGGTGGTGCACGGCAGCAAATATTTCGGTGATTGCGTCGGTACCTACGGCCCGTTCCCTGAACATATATTCCTCTCCGGCGTTTGCTTCTAATTTCACGCAGGCCAAACCGGCTCCTTCCTGTCCGCGGTTATGCTGCTTTTCCATTAACAGATAGAGTTTGTTTAACCCATACATCCAACTACCGTATTTCTGATGATAATACTCCAGAGGTTTTAGTAATCGAATCATGGCCACTCCGCACTCATGCTTTAGATATTCCATCTGATACTATGTGATAAATTTTGTCGCGCAAAGATACTATTTTTAACCCAAAAGCGACAACTTTCCAATAAATTATTCAGATCGCAGCTTATTTGAAATTCCTGTTTACAAGAAACAGAATTATCAGCAGATTGACAACAAGAATACCTCCGCAGCAAGCAAAATAAAAAGCCATCCACGGCTTCTCGGTTCTCAGCACGAAATAAAGAACGACCGAAGCCAAAGCGACAAAAACGGATAGTCCTGCAAGAACTCTTATGGTTATTTTCTTTTTCATCGTATGTTTTACAAAACAACAAACGGCGGGCGACAGCTAATCATTCTCAGCTGTCACCCCCGCCACTTGTCTTTGTTTTTATTTCAGCAGTTCGGTTAATTTAGCGTTCAGCGCTTCTCCGTGAAGGTTTTTGGCAACGATAACACCCTCTTTATCCACCAGAACCGTGTGAGGGATGCTGTTTACACCATACAAAGCGGCTCCGGCGTTTTTCCAGTATTGAAGGTCGGATATCTGGGGCCAGGTGATTTGGAGGTCTTCGATACCTTTTATCCAGGCTTCGCCCGTACGGTCTAATGAGACGCCTACGATTTCGAAACCTTTGTCTTTGTATTGTTCATACACCTCTCTCAGGAAAGGCATCGACCTGCGGCAGGGAGGACACCAGGATGCCCAGAAGTCTATCAGCGCAACCTTTCCGTTCCCTACATATTCAGAGAGTTTATGCGGCTTGCCCTGGGGGTCGGCTAATTCAAAATCGGTGAACTTATTACCCACAGCTACTTTCGCAAGCACAGCCAGGTGTTCGATGCGCTTGTCGATGCCGGGGGCCGATTTAAACAGCTCGCCGGCCTGAGCAATGATTTCCTGCTGATCAGCTTCCGGCAGGGCATAGCGGTTGGTATAAAACACTTTCGCACCTGTCAGACTATTGCTATGGCTCAGTATGTAGGCTTTATGAACAGGAACAGCGAGTGCGTCGATGGCTTCCAAAGCGGCTTCGGCCTCGTTGATGAGCGAATCGTCTTTACTTTTCAGCAGTGCTTCCAGCTCTGCCTGATTATCATACAACGCATCCAATTGCCCGATATAAGCGGTCAGTTCATTGTTTTCGGGCGAACCCTTCACAGTGGAATTTACGCCAAGATGTACCGTCAGTTTCGAATTATCAAGCAGGAACCAGGGAGCGTAAGAGGTAAACCCTCCAAATATCTCCTGTTGCGAATCAATCAGCCCCTCTGCCAGACGGAGACCCGCCAGCATAGGTGTGTCTTGTACCCCTTTAAAGGTAAACGCACCATCCGTCACCAAAGCGCTGTCGAGCAGCCCGGCATCACCACCGGCAGCATCTGCGTATAAATACACATAATTCCCATTCAAATCAGCCCCATCCGTTGTACCGATAATCGTATACGTTTTTTTATCGCTACATGCCGTCAGCACAATAGCGCATACGGCAACCAAACCTAAAATCTTTTTCATATTCAATTCTTTTTTTGATGCGAAATTATGTATTATTTCATTCGTACGCAATGGGCGCAGGGCAATATTTTGGAGGAAGGTGTACATTTTTCTTTCATCCGGCAATAATCAAGGTAAAGTACAGGAAGAGCTGAAATTGGCTCCCGCCCGAAAATAATTTGCTCCCGTCCGTTTTTTTTCGGACGGGAGCAAATGCACCCAAAGCCGGCAATTCCTCGCTCCGAGCTCCGAATTTCTCGCTCTGAGCCAGGAATTTCTCGCTCCGGGTGACAAACGCCTCACCCGAAGCTACAAGTATCCTCTACCGACAGGAGCAGGCCGGAAGGAAAGCAGAGCCCATTAAGATTTCAGCAGAACCCCCGTCTTTCAACTCTTGTAACTTGTAACTCGTAACTTGTAACTTGTAACTAAGAAACTTGCATTTAAACTATCAGCCAGCGGCTGAGTCCGCGTTCTTTCGCGTTAAATTCGGCGCCAATCTTCACTATCCGGCGCTCATCCGTAGTATAAGGTATCAGATAGCCTTTTTCATCAATCTGCTTCAGGGCATCCTCTGCCGTACCATGACCGGACATTTTAAATTCAAAAACAACGATGGCATCTGCTGTTTTTATTACGGCGTCAGCACGTCCGGCTGCACTTTTCACCTCTGTCTGAACAAATTGTCCCATAAGTGTGACGAGCATATAAAAGACAAACTGGTAATAACGCTCGTCTTTATTATCCGTCATATCATACGCAATGCCGGCATAAAAGGCGCGCAGATTACTCATAAAGCCGTCCATATCACCGGAGCGGAGCAGCCTGACAAAACGGGCGGCCGAAAATTTCTGTCCTGACACATACGAGGGCACATAAGCGGGCAGTAATTCCTTCAGAAAGCCATATTTTACTTCTTCGTTGGGGAAACCCAGGATATATTCATCAAATTCCGCATCATAATCCTTCACCGTAAGGTATCCGCTCTGGTAAAGAATCGGGACAGGGTTATTCCATTCGGCCCGGTAGTCGAAGATGTCCGAGGCAGATATACATATATTATTTTCCAGATTGGGAATCTCAAAATCACCCTCTTTCAGCATCCTGACTAAAAAGGTCGGCGTGCCGGTCTGAAACCAGTAATAATTGAAATCGTTATCGTAAAACGTATTTAATACACTGAACGGATTGTACATATCTTCCGATTCCTTCGCAAAATGATAGCCGTCATAGCGCTTTTTCATTTCAGCAAAAGCCGCATCGTACGTAAGCCCTTTCTTTTCTGCCAGCGCCTGCAGTTCAGGCCTGAAATCACGGAGTAACTCACGCTCGGATATGCCGCAGATACCGGCAAATGCTTCGCTCATACTAATATCTTTCAGTTGGTTAAGGTCGCTGAATATACTCACTTTCGAAAATCGGGTGACACCTGTGAGAAAAACAAAATGCAGGTAGGCATCCGCGCTTTTCAATACGCCGTAAAAACCCTTCCGAGCCAGAATAAAGCAGTTATCATCATATCCCATGCTGCCCAGATTGCAAGAATAAACGAAATCCCCCCGAGTACAACAGACAGAATTCCCAGTTTTTTTGAAGTCACAGCAAGTTTGTAGTTTGCGGAATATCCGGCAGAGTCAATTTCATTCTTTATAGCCAGTCTTATCAGTTCGGTCTTTTCTTTCTGCCGTTCTATGTTTAATTTCGACCTGTATATTTCATTGGAAATACCGATACTGACATAAATAGAATTTGAGATTGCCTTATAGTATATATATGCGCCGGATAATGTGCGGTATATATTTTCCAGCCCGTTGTTATATTTCGGGATGCTGGGGGCAAAAGCGTTTTTATTAAATATATTAGCCTTTACATGTATGTAATAGTTATCAAAAGCATTGTGCCGTTCTGTAAATTTTGCTTCATAAAGCCCGATATAGTGCTTTATGGCTTCATTGTCTCTGGAGCGTATATCACAGCCACCCATATACGGGCTCAGGATGGAATCAGCCTTTCCTTCGTGATACTCGTGTTCGTGATAGAAATTTTTTGAATAATGGTAAACTGCGCTCCAGAAAGCGCTTGCGGTAAATTCATCAGCCATCTCCGGGACACAGGCCGGATCATATTCATATCTGACAAGGCCGTTTCTGCTTGCCTGTACCTGTTTTAAAAGCAGAACCCTGTCCGTTACCTTCTCTTTTTCACCTCCATTTGCAGGTATCCGGAAAAAATAGAGGGTAACACGTATGTTTTCCCTGTTTACACCATGTTCATTCAGTACATGTGTTTGTATGTTTTCAAGGTCAAACCAGTATTCTGTTTCGGGTTTGTCGCATAACGGAATATTCCCGCTTACCGGAAGGATATTTTTCCTGATTTTTATTTCTTCATATGCTGTCCGCGGGTACCAGAATACACACTCTGCCATTTCTTTTAAAATCCGAATAGTGAATACCTTAATCTTTTCATACATGAAATTTCAGGCACGGAATACAGTATGACGTCTTCCTCTGCCGTAGATGTTATTCCCCATGTGCCTTTGTATTCCGGCTTTTCAGAGCCTTGTTCGCGGGTAACTCCGCACTCAATGTATCCTATTGTTTTAAACTTCCGGAACATTTCGTCCCCGATTGTACCCCTGAGGTCGTTAATATAGCCCCATTTTTTTTCACACACATATTTCAGTGCTCCCTCCTGCGTATGCAAATCGCTCCCTGCATTTGCAATTGTTATATTATTCATAATGCAACCTCTTATAGTCATTTATTATATTTTATCTATCACATATTGTTTGAATATCAGATATTCAGATTAACTCGTTTCACTCTGTAGTCAAAATATGTTTACAAAAATAGACATAATACACAAACAAACATTGTTTCTTTTATAAAATTTCTCTTATAAAAATAGTTAAAACA
>JAISZA010000219.1 GCA_031269535.1 Tannerellaceae bacterium | reverse complement strand
GGTTTTATATTAAAAGAACATTCAATATCTTTATGACGGAAATAACCTAATGTCAGCAACATAGAAAGAATTAACTCTTACATTTAGCGTAATATGATAGAAATATTCATTACAACAGGAAAAGACGAGCGACTAACCGACAAGTTATGCGCTGCAATCAGAAAATCGAAAATGCACATCGTAACCGGCACATTTCATAAACTGGGGGATTGCCGGGAAAGGCTGGCGCACAATAAAGCCCCGCATATCCTTCTGCTTGGACTTGCCATGCGGGATGGCAACGGTATGGATTTCTGTGCCGAGGTGAAGGAGAAATATCCCGGCATACGGATTTTGATGCTGGCCGACGACGATGAGTATTCGATCATCAGGCGGGCGATGGATAATGGAGCGATGGGCTTTATACGGAAGAACGTTTTGCCGGAGGAGTTGATTGCCGGGCTGAATGCGGTGATGGAGGGTAAGATTTATCTGGGAAGCAAAATAGGTATCCGTAAGAACGAGGCTCCGGAGGAGGCGCCCGGATGGCTGAGCGCCGTAGAAAAGGAGATACTGGCATCGATGCGGAAAGATTGCTGCAGCATAGAAGTGATGGTCGAAAGGCTGTCGCTGCTTGCCGGGTCGCTCGACAGGTGGCACAAGATGCTTATCACCCAACTGCTGGCGAGAAACGACGGGACAACGGGTAAAGAGACGACGGAGGCGTACCTGAGGACGCTGAGCGAGAAGCTGTTTCTGGAGGGTTATTCTAACTGGGAGATTGTGGACGAACTGCGCGGAATTGCCGACAGGCTGAACATTGACATCAATACCGTGAGGATATACCGCATGCGCCTCATCCAGAAACTCGGGGCAAAAAACTCGATGATGTTTGCCAAAAAGAAGACAAACGATATCATCAGGCTCAAGCCCGACGATATACAACTCATCAGGTTGGTTGCAGCAGGATTCACCAGCAAGGAAATAGCCGACAAACTGCCATGCGTGGGAATCGAGGCTATTAAGTCGCGCCGTAAAAAACTTATCCTGGATACCGGTGCGAAAAACATGCTGGAGTTAATTATTGATGCACTACGCCAGGGACTGATTAAATTAGACGACATAGAATACTTACATAATAAACATTGAAGTATGAACATCAACTTACGGGAACCGCAATTTTGCTACGAGACAGGGCATCGCGGCAATAACGAAGATTACATTTATCCCGCCCCGGCAACAGCTACGGAAGCCAACCGGCTATTCCTGGTGTGCGACGGTATGGGAGGGCACGAAGACGGCGAAGTAGCCAGCAAAACCGCCACGGAAGCTATCGCGGCTTACTGGGCCGCCCACGGCGACGAACCGGATACGGAACAAAAAGTAATGAATGCCATCGCATCGGCCATATCCGTGATGAACCGGTTAGTAAAAAAAGCCGGTAAAGATAAAGGAATGGGCACCACGATGACGCTGGCCAGCATCAGCGCAGATACCGTATTTGTTACACACGTAGGCGACAGCCGTATCTACCAGGTAAGGCCAACAGCCGGGATAATCTACCAGTCGAAAGACCACTCGTATGTCCAGACGCTGGTGGACGCAGGCCTCCTTACGCTGGAAGAAGCGCGCGTCCATCCCATGAATAATATTATTACCCAGGTGATACAGCCGAAAAGTTTGAAGTCGATACAGCCGGAAGTTGTCGTCATCAGGGATATCGAAGAGGGGGATTACCTCTTCCTGTGTACGGATGGCATTACGGAAAGTATCAGCGGCGATACGCTGGCAGACATACTGAGCAAGGACATTACCGACGGTGAAAAGATGAAACAGATAAAACAAATCTGTTCCGGAAACTCAAGAGATAATTATTCGGCCTACCTGATACCCCTGAGTGTTCAAAAATAAAAAAGTCAACGCTATGCCAACAAAAGTTATATTAAAGGTTAGTAAAGGCAAATGTTCGGGAGAAGAATTGCCTCCTTTCGATAAAAAAGAAACCCTCATTCTGGGAAGGCAGAATGATTGCAACATTGTATTCCCCGAAATCACCGTATCACGGTACCACTGCCTTTTAGACATCGCCCCTCCCTCTGTGATAGTAAGAGATTTCGGCAGCCTTAACGGAACCTACCTCAATGAAGAAAAAATAGGCCAGCGCAATGCCGCCCTGTCCATTGAAGAAGCCCGGAAGCAGAAATACAACGAATTTCCCATGAAGACGGGCGACAGGCTGAGATTGGGGCCTGATTGCGAGATTACGCTGGATATCGTTATCCCCCAATATTGCGCGGAATGTTCGTGCGAGATAGAGCAGCCGGGGCATGTGAATAAGGATAATTTGCCCATCTGCCACGCTTGCCACGCCAAAGCCTTGGAACAAAAGGCAAAAAAGGAAGAAGAAGAACGGCTCGCCAGGAAAATGGAGCAGGAACGGATAGAAGCCGAAAAACGCGCGGAAGAATTAGCTGCAAAAGCAAAAGCCGCCGCCGATGAACGGGCCAGGATAAAAGCGGAAAAAGAACGGATAGAAGCCGAAAAACGCGCGAAAGAGTTAGCCGAAAAGGAAAGGCTCGAGGCCATACGCAGGGCCAAGGAAGAAGAAAAACGCCGGAAGGAAGAAGCCCGTATAGCCGGGGAAAAAGCAAAACGAAACAACCGAAGGTGCGAAGTTTGCGGAGCCTCCTTAGATGGAGAACTCAACATCTGTTCCGCATGCCTTAAAGACCCGGTAAGAATACTGGAATTTCTGTTGCTGGAGGCTTCCAAAGGCGAGGGCGACGTAATGGGAATAGCAGGATACCGTAAAGTAAAAGAGCTTGGGCGCGGAGGAATGGGCGCCGTATGGCTGGTGGAAGAGAATAAAACCGGCGAACGAATGGCGCTTAAATTAATGCTCCCCGAAGCGGCTGCCGATAAGCAAAGCCGAAAAATGTTTTTACGCGAAGCGTATATGGCCGGACAGTTGACGCATAAAAATGTGGTGCGCCAGCTGAAATGCGGACAATCCGGCGACACCTATTTTATCCTTATGGAGTTTTGCCAGGGCGGAAGCGTAGACAAGCTGATGGAAAAGAATGGCGGCAAATTAAGCCTCGACCTGGCTACCCATATTACCTTACAGGTATTAGACGGCCTCCATTATACTCATAAAAAAGAGGTGGTCTCCACGTTAGAAGACGGTACGACAAGGACGGTAATCGGAGTGGTTCACCGGGATTTTAAACCGGGCAATATTTTCCTGTCCGACAATTCATCCCGTCCTGTTGCTAAAGTAGCCGATTTCGGATTGGCCAAAGCGTTCGAAACCGCCGGGCTTTCGGGGCATACCCGTAGCGGCCAGGTAGCCGGGACATTGCCTTTCATGCCCCGCCAGCAGATTATCAACTATCGTTATGCCCGGCCCGATGTAGATATTTGGGCGGCGGCAGCCAGCTACTATAATATGCTCACCGGAACTTATCCCAAGGATACCCGGGGAAAAGACCCTTACGTAGTGGCTCTTAACGACCCTGCCATCCCGATAAGCCGGCGTAATGCCAGGATACCGGAAAAGCTGGCGAAAGTAATTGATACGGCGCTTATCGAAAGACCGGAGATAGGCATCCGGAGCGCACAGGAATTGAAAAAGGCAATAGAAAACGCATTATGATTCATACCGAACTTTTCAAACATGGCTTTCTTGCCGCGGCGTCAGTAGACATAGGGCGGAAGCGTACATCTAATCAGGATGAAGTGATTTTATGCCCCGGCCCAGGCTTTTATGCCGTATCAGACGGCATGGGAGGATTGTCAGACGGCGGTAAAACCTCCGGGATAATCAAACAGATATTGCCGGGCATGCTGCAAAACCTCGTTCCCCAATGCAGGGAAAACCCGCAGCCGGAGTATGTAGCTAGGCTTCTGGAAATGCAGGTGCAGACGATAAGCAACACCATCTACAACACCTCCAACAAGGGGCGCAGAGTTTCTTTTGGCGCTACCCTGTCGGGCGTGTGGCTGACAGGCAGCCATGCCGTATTTGTTAACCTGGGAGACAGCCGCGGATACATCCTGCCCCGCTATAAAAAAAACATTCGGCAAGTCACGCGAGACCATAATGTGGCAGCCATATTAGTGGAACGGGGCGAACTGTCAAAAGAAGAAGCCCGCAATCATCCATCCAGTTGCAGCCTCACGCGTTTTGCCGGTATGCCTGCCCCCGCAACACCCGAAGTATTTATCTGCGAAGTAAAACCGGGCGACCGGATACTTTTATGCAGCGACGGCCTTTATGGAATGACGGGAGATGAAATACTGCCGCGGATCATGCGCTCTTCCCGAAACCCGGAACGGATATGCAGCCGCTTAATCGAACGGGCTAATGCAAGCGGGGG
>JAISZA010000202.1 GCA_031269535.1 Tannerellaceae bacterium | reverse complement strand
AATGTAACACTTATTTCCTGACAACACCTACGATTAATTGCTGTTGTTTTTGTCGTTGAGGTATTCCTTTGTCAGATCTTCGGGAGGGACATATCTGCTCTGATTCTGAAAGGAGAGTTGCGGGATGGCCTGCAGCAGCTCCTGATAGTATTCCGCCGCTTTTTTCAACATTCCTTCCGAAAACAGGGATTGTCCTTCTTTGAACAATCGTTCATACTCCTCCAATTCGTCTCCATAGGTATGATTGCGCAGTGAGCTTAGGTTCTCAAGTATTTTGCCGGTGATGTGCAGGGCCAGTTCCTGCTTTCCGTTTTCTAAATAATTCAGGGCCAGCAGGGATAGGATGCGTACATTGTCGGGGAAAATATCCGCTGCTTTTACCAGCATCTGCGAGGCTTCGTTTTCCCTGTCTGTTTCTATGCAACAGCGGATGAAACTGATATAGACAGAGGCATCGTTGGCCTCGGTCTGGCGGATGATCATATCTTTGAGCAGCAAGTAGGCCTGTTCGTAATCTTCTAATTTGATATAACATTCGGCTACCAGCGACTGGAGGTAGTCGATTGAGATATCGTCGCCCTCTATTTCCGAATAGACTTCCAGTGCTTTCTCATAGTTCTCGTTCATAAAGAGGCAATAGGCTTTGAGGACTTTCACTTCGTTATTATCCGAATCATCACAGGTGAGTGCGAAGTCGAAGGCATCGATGGCGTTATCAAAATCGTTAGCCAGCGAATAGAGCCTTCCCAGCATAAACCAGTAGTCGTACGAGTACGGTTCTTTGTCGATGAGTTCGTTGCATATCCGGATGCCTTCTTCAAAATTGCCTTCCACTTCATAGAGGTAGCATAGTTCGTCTTTCAGCAGGAGGTTATTGGGAAAAATCTGCAGGCCCCGTTTGATCAGATCGCTTGCTTCGTCTCTCATTTCCATGTCAACCAGCGTCGGCGCCATATATTCGAAGAGGTCTTCGAGATACTCGCATTTGGCCTCTGCCAGTTTTTCCAGGTATTCGGCAGCATTGAGATACTCTCCGAGTATGTAGTAACATTCCAGCCGGATTAGGTCCATATCCTGATTGTTCATTTCGGCGATACTTTCCACCAGGTTCAGGGCCCACCTGTATTCTTCATTATACATAAGAAACCGGCATTGGTGCAATTGCAGGTCGGGGTTTCCGGGATGGAGCCGGAGTCCCAGTGTCAGAATAACTTCGTAATATGTATAATCTTCTTTTTCTTCAAAACTCTCTAATATGGCGTCTATTTCGTCGGCGTCAAAATACGGGTCGTTACCGTTTTTACAAGCGGTAAAATAACGTTGCATTAATATGGAAATTTCATCTTCCTTCATGTCCATGTAGGCTTACACTTTATCTTTTAACTTACTATCTTTCAGCGACACCGTACGGTTGAATATCAGTTTTCCGTTTTTGCTGTCGGGGTCGAGATTGAAATAGCCGATACGCTGGAACTGGAAGTGATTCAGCGGCACAGCTTTTTGCAACTCTGCTTCCACCCTGCAATGGGTAAGGATGGTAAGAGAGTCGGGGTTCAGTAGTTCACGAAAATCTTTGTCTTTTTCTTCCGCCGGGTTTTCTGTGATAAACAGGCGGTCGTACAAGCGCACTTCAGCCGGCAGGCTGTGCCGGGTGGATACCCAGTGCAGGGTACCTTTTACTTTGCGGTTGCTGTCGGGCCTTCCGCTCAGGGTTGCCGGGTCGTATTCGGCATAGATTTCTTCTACTTCGCCGGCAGCATTTTTCCTGCAGCCGGTGCATCTGACGATATATGCGTTTTTGAGCCGGACTTCCTGTCCGGGCGTCATGCGGAAAAATTTTTTCGGAGCATCCTCCCTGAAGTCCTCCCGCTCGATATAGAGTTCGCGGCCGAAAGCTATTTCATGCGTACCGGCCGAGGGGTCTTCCGGGTTATTGACGGCTTCCATCATTTCCACCTGTCCTTCGGGGTAGTTGGTCAGTATCAGTCTGACAGGGTCTAATACGGCGGATACGCGCGGCGCCCTTACGTTCAGGTCTTCGCGTATGGCATGTTCGAGCAGGGCCACATCAATGATTCCGTCGTATTTGGTATAGCCTATCTTATTGATAAAGTTACGGATAGCCTCCGGCGTGTATCCTCTGCGGCGGTATCCGCAGATTGTCGGCATACGGGGGTCATCCCATCCATTGACTACGCCTTCTCTGACGAGTTGAAGCAGTTTGCGCTTGCTCATGACGGTATAAGTGAGGTTCAGACGGTTGAACTCGATCTGCCGCGGGCGGTAATCGTCTTTCTTCAGCAGGTCGATATAATAGTCGTACAGCGGGCGATGTACTTCGAACTCCAGCGTACAGAGCGAATGGGTCACTCCTTCGAAATAGTCGCTCTGCCCGTGTGCAAAGTCATACATGGGGTAAACCTTCCATCTTGTTCCCGTGCGGTGGTGCGGATGTCCTTTGATGATGCGATAGATAATAGGGTCGCGGAAGTGCATGTTCGGTGAGGCCATATCTATTTTGGCGCGGAGCGTCATGCTGCCTTCTTCGAATTCGCCGGCCTGCATCCGTAGGAATAAGTCCAGGTTTTCTTCCGCCGGTCGGTTGCGGTAGGGGCTTTCGGTTCCCGGCTGTGTAGGCGTCCCTTTCTGCTGTGCAATTTCTTCGGCGCTTTGTTCGTCCACATAAGCTTTTCCTTCTTTGATAAGCTGTACGGCAAATTCAAAGAGCTGTGGGAAGTAGTCTGAGGCATAATAGACTTCGTTCCACCGGAATCCTAACCATTGGATGTCTTCCATGATGGAATCGACGTACTCTACATCTTCTTTCACCGGATTAGTATCGTCAAAGCGGAGGTTACAAATACCCTGATAATGCTCGGCTATTCCGAAATCGAGGCAAATCGCTTTGGCATGTCCGATGTGTAGGTATCCATTGGGTTCCGGTGGGAAACGTGTTTGTATTCTTCCACCGTTCTTACCCTCTGCCAGGTCTTTCTCCACAAATGCTTCTATAAAGTTCAAGTTTTTTTTACCCTCATCTTCGTTTAGTTTGATCTCTTTCATATTTCTTTCAAAAAAAGGTTCTTCTTATGATGCTGCAAATGTAGTTATTTTTTCACATACCGAATATTAGTTCCTGTGTTTTATCATGGCAATCCGGATGCAGAAGCCCGGAACAAGCTACTACCTTGCCGAAAAACAGTAATAAAGTGAGAATGACATTATACTTCGTGCGGTGTAAAATAGTGAGATGAAAACAGAAAAAAAGTAAGCATCTTTTGTGGGTGTCGG
>JAISZA010000197.1 GCA_031269535.1 Tannerellaceae bacterium | reverse complement strand
TCTATGGGGATTTGTAATCTATTTGTATTTATTCCAGTCCACTTTACGCATGTCTCCGCTGTTTGCAAGTTCCAGATGGAAGGCAAAGCAGCACTTCAGGTTTTGCGGTGTATGTCCTTTGATACCCATTGCAAGATATTCATTCAACAAAGGCCGGTAGTCCGGATGCACGCAGTTGTCGATGATCAGGCGTGCACGCTGGAGAGGTGAAGTCGCGCGCAGGTCGGCCACGCCGTGTTCGGTAATGATCACCTTTACAGAGTGTTCACTATGGTCCATGTGAGATACCATAGGTACAAAGGCGCTGATTTTGCCTTCTTTCGCCGTGGAAGGGGTTGTAAAAATCGAGACCATAGCTGCCCGGGTAAAATCACCCGACCCGCCGATACCATTCATCATGCGTGTACCTGATACGTGGGTCGAATTGATGTTTCCGAAAATATCAGCTTCCAAAGCGGTATTGATAGCTACCAATCCCATCCGGCGCGCTACTTCGGGGTTGTTGGATATTTCCTGCGGACGGAGCAATATCTTATCTTTGAAGAAGCCGAGGTTGCTGTAGATATCATTCAGCACTTCGTTGCTTACGGTCAGCGAGCATCCGCTAACGAATTTCACCCGCCCTGCTTTCATCAGTTTGATGACGGAATCCTGAATCACTTCGGTATAGACATTAAAGGGGGGGATGTCTTTATTGTCTCCCATAGAGGCCAATACGGCATTGGCTACGTTTCCTACACCGCTTTGCAGGGGCACAAATCCTTCGGGTAGGCGCCCTGCTTTCATTTCTCCTACCAGGAAAGCGGCTACGTTTTTCCCGATAGCCAGCGTAGCCTCATCCAGGGGCGTAAAAGCTCCTCCTTCATTAGCCTCTTCCGTGACTACGACTCCCACAATTTTTGCCGGATCAACCTTAACGTATGGCATACCGATGCGGTCAGAGGGGGTATAAACCGGTATTTCGCGACGGTAAGGCGGGTCTGCCGGTTCGTAAATGTCGTGCATACCACGAATAGACTTCGGGTGTAATGTGTTCAGCTCGACAATGATACGGTCGGCAAGGCGGCAGATTGTCGGGGTGATGCCAACGCCTGCGGTAGGAACGATTTCGCCCTCTTCCGTCACATCGGCTGCTTCGATAACCGCTACATCTACTTTCCCCAGGAAGCCATAACGCAGCAGCTGGGGTATTTCCGAGAGGTGAAGATCAAAATAATTGGTTCCCCCGGCATTCATAAGCGCCCTCAGGTCTTTATTCGACTGATAGGGGGTACGGAATTTGATTGCTTTGGCGCGAGCAAGTTCCCCGTCTAATTTGTCACCTGTAGAAGCTCCGGTAAACATTCCTATTTGAAACGGATTTCCTTTTTCATGTTCTTCTCTTGCCTTTTTTGCGATTGCTACCGGAACGGCTTTGGGGCAACCGGCCGGTGTAAAACCACTGAAGCCTACATTATCATTATGATGAACATACGATGCAGCCTCCTCCGCTGTAATAAATTTTAGTGCCATGATACTATAATTAAAATGTGTGAAAAATACCTTTTGTCTGATAATTCGGGCGCAAAGGTATTAAAAAGAATGAACGTTTTTAATATTTACGATTTAGTATTTCCGAATAAATAACAGCTTTTTTCCATTCGTCGATATCCTGGAAAGACTCTCCTGAGAGGCAGAAAGCGTTTTCCTGAGAGGGCTCTTCCGCCTGGTCGAAGGCATCGGCGACCAGAGTCATGCTCCTTTCTCCTTCTTTGAATAAAGGAATATACGCAGGCTTTCCGGGAGCTTCTTCCTTCTTTTTTGCCTCGGCAGGCTGAGGTTGAGGCGCTGTTTCCCAGTCCCAATAATCCTGATATTCACCAGGATCAGGCTGCCTTAAGATTTCTTCAGGCTGCTTCTTTTTCTTTATAGAACTCAATAAACTGCTGATTCCAGCAATCACTATTAACACAATATATAGCCAATCACCCAGGTTATCCATAAACTTTGATTATTTTTGCACTCCAAATATAAAAAGAATAATTGATATGAAAAGAATAGAAAGGCATAAAAAGTGAATAAGGGTAACTTCGCAGCCACCCTTATTCGATTTAACCAAAACCTTAACTATGAAAAAATTTACGTTTTTCGAATACAAAAGTAAAACTATTATTTATACCAAGCAAGATTTTGCTGGTTTTTTTTTGAAAAACGAAGATTTTTAAATGTTATTAACGAATACACCATGATATATATTAAAAAAACAAAAACTGTCGCCTGTTCGGACACCAAGAAAGATAAGAAACTTTTTATCGAAACGTATGGATGCCAGATGAACGTGGCCGATAGCGAAGTCGTAGCTTCTGTTATGCAAATGGACGGATATCAGATAACTGAAAATATAGAGGAAGCGGACGCCATATTTGTCAATACCTGTTCCGTCAGGGAGAATGCAGAACAGAAGATATACGGCCGTTTACAATATTTTCAGTCCTTGAAAAGAAAAAAGAAACATCTCATAATCGGCGTATTGGGCTGTATGGCCGAACGTGTGAAAGAACTACTGATTAATCAGTATAAGGTGGATCTGGTGGCTGGACCCGATTCGTACCTGGATTTACCGAACCTGACCGGAGCAGTGGAACAGGGAGAAAAAGCTATCAATGTGAATCTGTCGGCCCGCGAAACATATAAAGACGTTATCCCACTGAAAATAGGGGGGATTCATATCTCTGGCTTTATCTCTATCATGCGCGGGTGCAATAATTTCTGCACCTATTGCATTGTACCCTATACGCGGGGGCGCGAGCGCAGCCGCGACGTGGAAAGCATACTGAATGAGGTGAGAGACATGCAGCAACAGGGATTCCGGGAAGTGACACTACTGGGGCAGAATGTAAATTCTTATTTGTTTGAGAAAGAAGGAGGCGAAAAAATCACATTCCCTTTACTACTCGAAAAAGTAGCCACCGAAGCCACCGGTATGAGAATCCGCTTCACTACCTCACACCCCAAAGATATGAGCGATGATACTTTGCGGATCATGGCAACGTATGATAATATTTGTAAGCATATCCACCTGCCGGCGCAGTCGGGCAGCTCGCGTATCCTGAAAATGATGAACCGCCGCTATACACGCGAATGGTATCTGGGACGGATTGCTGCCATACGCGAAATTCTGCCCGCCTGCTCCATAACAACCGACCTGTTTTGTGGTTTCCATTCCGAGACAGAGGAGGATTATCAGGAGACTCTTTCGCTCATGCGCGAAGTAGGATACGAATCCTCGTTTCTGTTCAAATACTCCGAACGCCCGGGGACGTATGCAGCCAAACATCTGGCAGACAATATCCCGGAAGAGGAAAAAATCAGACGCCTGCAGGGAATGATTGATTTACAGAACCAATTGTCGGAAGCCAGTAATATGCGTGATGTCGGTAACGTGTTTGAAGTGCTGATTGAAGGATTCTCGAAACGTTCGCGTGAACAATTGTTTGGCCGCACCAGTCAGAACAAGGTAGTTATATTCGATAAAAAGAACTACCACGTAGGAGAGTTCGTAAAAGTAAAGATCAACAGAGCATCTTCCGCCACACTCTTCGGAGAGCCGGTAGCGTAATTTTTCGGGAAAATATTGAAAAAAACATCGTTTTTTTTGTTTATTCTGATTTTAATTATACCTTTGTGCAGGTTTAACTTAAAAAAGTAACACTATGAGACGTATTATTACCTTTTCCATTTCATTCATCCTTAGTTTTTTATCCTCTTGTGTATATGAGTCTGATCTCTCTTTTGATACAGACAGATCTGTGGCGAAAGTATCCGTACTTACGCGCAGTAATACCGGAGAAGTACCTTATCTGTTACCGATTCATGTGTATGCATTTACCTCCGGCGGGCAATGTGCAGGGTATCAAATGCTGGCTGAAGCTGAAGACTCCTTGTCGTTCACGCTTCCCACAGGTGAATATACTTTATATGCACTGGCCGGTGCTTCTGCCGACAGATATACACTTCCTACACTTGAGAACGCTTCAGTTTCTTCGTCTATCGCATTGATCAATCCGTCAACCGGGCATACCGAAATAGAGACCGGACGGGCTGACATCACCCTGAACACCGGTGAGCACGAGAAACTTACGCTGACTGTTACCCGTGCTGTCGCACAGGTAAGAATGTCCATTTCCGACCTGCCGGAAAATCTTACCGATGTGAGAATGTCATTTCAGCCATTGGAAACCGTCCTTCGCCTCGATGGTTCGTTCGATGGAGAACAGGCAAAGCTGGTCAGTTTCCCACTCACCAAAAAAGGGGAAGGAGAGTGGGAGATGGAAGATTCCGTCTTCATTTTTCCGAGTAAGAATGATGCAACCAATGTGACCATTGGCATCGTGCTGACCGATGCCGATGGAGAGCAGAGCTATTCGTATAACGCTACGTTCAGAATCGAAGCTAATTACAAATATAGAATAGACGCTGTTTATAAAACCGGTACCCCCGACCTCAGCGGAGTCATCACCGGCACAGACTGGGCCGAAGAGCTGCAATATACTTTCGACTTTGGCGAGGGCAGTAATTCCGGAGAAGGCGATGGGGAAGGGGAAGACGAAACCGACCCGGAATATGCTCCCGGTGATTTCTATCTGGATTTATATATCCTCGATGTAGAAAAGACAGCAGGCGAAACGACGCTCACTCTGTTATCCGCCGTACAATGGGATTTTAAATCTTTCGCTGATGCAGAAAGATTGATTAATGATTACTTCGGCAAAGGCCTTCCCGGCTGGAGTTTTCTCTCTGAGAAAGAGGCCAGAATGATCAATAAGATCGGCAATGAGAATTTGAACCCCGTAAACTTATTATTAGAAGAGCATATGTGTTCCAAATTCAACAACACCTATAAATTCATCTATAAAGATGAAGACGGAGAATACAGAGTCTTCCAGCTAATAGGTTCATTCCAGACAGGAATACCACCTTCCACAGGCACACGTTACAACCTGCGCTGCATGAAAAAGCTGAAGCTCCCCGGATAATAACCTGCTGCGGAACCATCTTTGCGAGGCACGAAGCAATCCGGTAGTCCCCTTTTTCCGGATTGCTTCGCTTCGCCTGCAAGGATGGGGGTGCAGATGTT
>JAISZA010000195.1 GCA_031269535.1 Tannerellaceae bacterium | reverse complement strand
CAACTATACGAGTGAGACTTCCGGATATAAATCCGGACAGCTGTTTCAGACAAAAACCGTCAGCTGATTTCAGGGCAAATCACGGTAGGAGTGTGAAGGATAAAAACCCCATCCTTCACACATTAATAATTTGTTATCCAAAGGATTATACCCATTGTGAAAGAGTGAAGGATTTTTCGTTAAAAGTCTATGGGGAATTGTGTCGTGAGACTATTATACCTTATTTATTTCGCATCCCTAAACATAAATTATACTGCCCTTTCAGAGCGCGTACCGGATTATTCCGTTTTATACCCGGAGCGTTGCCGACCGGAACCCAGGGCGTTACCGCTGGGCTGGGGTATATAGGGCTTTCAGCCCTTTTCGCTGTCAGGATGAGGCGGACGGGGGTATGCCTGGTCCGTTCCGGCTCGTTTTATTTTTATCTGTAGGGGAAAATACGGAAGTTTTTCCGGGCTGAATAAAAGCGTCATTGCGAACGAAGTGAAGCAATCCAGGATACGGGCACTCACTGGATTGCTTCGTCGCTACGCTCCTCGCAATGACGCCGCCCGGATTTTTTATTCAGCCTCCGGAACCTATATTGTTTTTCCGTTTTCATCTCACTATTTTAAACCGCGCGAAGTATAACATATAAAAGTTGCCTGAAAGGCACTATTCTCATAACTGCAGGTCACTGTGCCGTCCTGATTTTTTTGGCAGTCTGTTTCAGATTTTCAGGTTTAATCTGAATGGCGTCCTGATATTTTACGTACATTTGTCATCAGGATGGATGCCCGGTGCGACTGACCGGCGGACGGGCTGTAATGTATTGAAATCTTTTTAAATATCAGAATATATTCTATGATAAACAGAGAATTAATTAATCCGCAGAGTATCGTTGTCGTGGGTGGATCCAACAACGTACATAAACCCGGCGGACGTACGGTGAGAAACCTCCTGGACGGAAAGTACCAAGGAGAGCTCTATGTAGTGAACGCCAAAGAAACGGAAGTACAGGGAGTGAGATCGTACAAAAATGTACGCGACATTCCGGAAACGGAACTGGCCATCATCTCGATACCCGGCCCCTCCTGCCCGGAAGTCATCGACATCCTGGCCAAAGAAAAGCAGGTGAAAGCATTCATCGTTGTCTCAGCCGGTTTCGGCGAAGAGACAAAAGCCGGCGGCCTACTGGAAGACCAGATACTCCAAAGCGTGAACGAAGCCGGCGCCACCATGATAGGCCCTAACTGTATCGGCGTGATGAATATGAACTATCACGGCGTGTTTACCCAGCCCATCCCGGAGTTTCATCCCGAAGGGGTCGATTTTATTTCAAGCTCCGGCGGAACGGCGCTCTTCATCATCGAGTCGGCGCTGACGAAAGGGCTGCGCTTTTCCTCGGTCTGGACCGTTGGTAATTCCAAACAAATCGGAGTGGAAGAAGTGCTGGAGTATATGGATCATCATTTCGACCCTTGTCTGGATTCGAAAATCAAAATGCTGTATGTCGAGAGCATAAAGAATCCCGACAAGCTCCTGTTCCACGCCTCGTCGCTCATCCGTAAAGGATGCCGCATCGCTGCTATCAAGGCGGGAAGTACCGAGTCGGGCAAACGGGCAGCCTCGTCGCATACAGGCGCTATCGCCAGCTCCGATTCGGCAGCGGAGGCGCTGTTCCGCAAAGCCGGCATCGTCCGTTGCTTCAGCCGCGAGGAACTGACTACGGTCGCCTGCATTTTCACACTGAAAGAGATCAAAGGGAAGAACTGCGCCATCGTCACCCATGCCGGAGGCCCTGCCGTGATGCTGGCCGATGCGCTATCCAAAGGGCGCGTGAACGTCCCCCAACTGGAAGGCCCGATTGCCGACGAACTGAAGTCGAAACTCTATCCCGGCTCGGCCGTAGGGAATCCTATCGACATTATCGGGACGGGGACACCGGAGCATCTGGCTACCGCTATCGACTATTGCGAACAGCGATTCGAAGAAATAGACCTGATGATGGTTATCTTCGGAAGCCCCGGCCTGGTGAAACTTTACGATACCTACGAAGTGCTTCATAAAAAAATGGAAGAATGCCGGAAACCCATCTTCCCCGTCCTGCCCTCTATCGTAACAGCCGGCCCGGAAGTGAAAAGCTTCATAAAGAAAGGGCATGTAAACTTTTCCGACGAAGTGACGCTCGGCACAGCCCTCTCCAGGGTAATCAACACCCCCAGGCCTGCCGGTATGGATATCCAGGTCTATGGGGTGAACATCCCGGAAATCCGCCGTATGCTGGAATCCCTTCCCGATGGCTACCTGAGTCCGGAGAATGTACGCAGGATACTGAAGTCGGCCCAGATCCCACTCGTCGATGAATTAGTGACCACCGAGCGGAATGAGGTGACCGCTTTTGCCCGGAAAGTAAAATACCCGGTAGTAATCAAGGTGGTAGGGCCAGTTCACAAGAGCGATATCGGCGGTGTAGCGCTTAATATACGTAGCGAAGAACATCTGATGTTCGAATACGAGCGGATGATGAAACTGCCGGAAGTCACCGCCGTCATGATACAACCCATGCTGAAAGGGCTGGAATTATTCCTCGGTGCAAAGTATGAAGACCGGTTCGGGCACATCGTGCTCTGCGGCTTGGGCGGTATCTTCGTAGAAGTACTGCAGGATGTATCCTACGGCCTGGCGCCACTCTCGTACGACGAAACCTTCTCTATGATCCGTTCCCTGCGGGGCTATCCGATCATCAAAGGAACCCGGGGGCAGCAAGGGATAGACGAACAGCAGTATGCCGACATCATCGTACGCCTCTCGACCCTGCTCCGCATATCGCCGGAAATTAAAGAAATAGATATTAATCCATTATTAGCGACAGACAGAGGTTTATTTGCCGTTGACGCTCGCATCCGAATAGAAAAGTAATTGTATCTTTGCGGCAGCATAACAAATAATATTAAATCATGGCTAAAAAAGAAGCATTGCAGTATGATGAGGAAGAAGCCGTAAAGTTTATACAAAACTATCTTCCTCAGGATTTGAAAGGAAAGTTCAACGACGATGATATTCTCTATTTATTGGACTTAGCCGAAGAGTTCTACGAATCCAAAGGAGATACAGACTCATTCGACGAGGATGATGAAGAGGAATTGATTTCGTACATCATTAAAAACGCAAAAGAAGATGGAGTCGGTTCGTTCAAAGCGGAAGACATTCTGTTCGTTCTGGATGGCGAACTGGAGTATTGCGAATCCATTCATTTTTTTGAATAAAAGACTGAAAATATATTATCGTTTTAAATAAGCTGAATATGAAAAATTTTAAATTATTGACGGTCGTACTTCTTTGTATGGCGATACTGCTTTCCGGATGTGGAGCAAGTAATACATTGAAAGGTACAGGAATTGGTGTGGGCGCCGGCGCTGCCGTCGGCGCAGGAGTAGGAGCTATCGCAGGAAATACTGCCTTAGGAGCGGTTATCGGCGCAGCCGTGGGAGGTACGGCCGGCGCTTTGATCGGGAAAAAGATGGATAAACAAAAGAAAGAATTGGAATCGGCTATCCCTGACGCAACCATTGAGAGTGTAAACAACGGCGAATCGCTGAAGATCACATTCGACTCGGGCATCTTGTTTGCTACCAATTCAAGCAGTGTGAGCGATGCCTCCAAAAGCGCGCTCCGTAACTTCTCTTCGAGCCTGAAGACTAATCCGGATACTTATATAAAAATTGTCGGACATACCGATAATACCGGACGTGTGGACTACAACCAGACCCTGTCGGAAAAACGCGCTCAAAGCGTGTACGACTACCTGCAGAGCCAAGGGGTAGGCAACAGCCGGATAAGCTACGAAGGAAAAGGCATTCACGAGCCGGTTGCTAATAATAACACAGCGGAAGGCCGCGCCCTGAACCGCCGCGTGGAAATACTTATCATGGCCAATGAAAAGATGATCCAGGAAGCCCAGCAAGGGACACTCCGGTAAATTTTAAACCGCAATTCATTTTATTCCATAACTCCCGCCGGAAACCTCCACGGCGGGAGTTTTTTATTGCGATTATCTGAAAGATAATAAAACACATAGATACAGTTGCTTATATAATACAATTGCAATCGTTACGGACAATTCCATTTCGATTCCGGACAATTATTCTGTATATTTACTTCCGATTCATTTTATATAATAACCAGCTATCATTATTCTGTTTTACCGGCGGATAAATGCTATTGAATCGCATATTGTTATTCCAAAGGCGTAAAGGCTTCAGAAGAATTAAAATAAATAAATTATTCAACTGTTTTCATGATGGTTACAAACAAAACAGGAAACAATTGATTATTGTTTCCTGTTTTGTTTATGAATTATTTATTATTATCCGGTCATTTTAATTCTTTTATCCGGATATTACGGAATTTAACCGGCGATCCATGTCCGAGGAAACCGATATGCCCTTTTTTGTTGAAAAGGCCGGGATGTTCGCGCCCATCGGGTGTCCCGTTCTTCGTTGCTTCACGGATGTTGCTGTCGAGTATGACTTCGCCATTCAGAGTAATCCGGATCCGGTCGCCATCGGCTATTACTTCCTGCGAATTCCATTCGCCGGTTGGTTTCAGATATCCTCTTTTAGCCGGGGCGATTCCATAGACAGAGCCATGATACTGGAAAGGTTTCAAGTCTCTGTAAACAGGATGTTCATTATCCAATATTTGCAATTCCATTCCCACATAAGCGGCATCGCCTTCCTTGGGCGTACGGATTCCCAGGCCGTTATTGGCAGCCGGAGTCAGCTGAAAATCAAAGCGGAGGATGAAATTCCCATACTCGTCTCTCGAATACAGATTTCCTCCGGAGCCTTCGCCCGGCAGCAAGGTAATCGTGCCATCCTGCAAAGTGTAATCCACGGTATTACCTGTCCATTCGTACATATGGGTACCATCGAACAAGAGCTTATAGCCTTCTTTCTTTTCTGCTTCCGGAAGGTTGAAAGGCTCCGGGCGTTTCAATTCCTTCACATAGATATCCCGGTAATACACCTTGCTTCCGTGAGCTTGTAATTCAAGTTGTTCTATCGGAAAAACAGCTTGTTTTCTATCCCAGTAGTTTTCAAGTATCACATTGTTTGTCACCAACTCACCATTGAGATATACCCATACGCGGTCGCCTGTCATTTTAATGTACATGGTATTCCATTCGCCCAATTTATTATCGGCTACCTTCAGTGGTTTACTTGGGTGTACCCTGTTGTTGTACAGGCCTCCGGAGCCTACCTGCGCTCCGACCCTCACACGGGCGGTATCCCATATCTGTACCTGGGGTGTGCCCCGGAGGTAGATACCTGCGTCGGCTTCCGGGCCAGCAGGGTCGAGCATCCAGTCGATATACATTTCGATATCAGCATACTGTTTTACGGTACAGAGGTTGTTGTATCCGGTACCGTCGAAGGTAAGCAAACCATCTATTACTTTCCAGTCTTTCCGCATCTGTTCGTCGGCCAGTACCTGTTCTTTCGCCAACTGTTCGGGTTTCATTTTCGATCGAGCAAGCGGATTCTGCACCAATCCCTTCCATCCGCTCAGGTCTTTTCCGTTAAAGACAGATACAAAGCCTTCTTCATCAGGCATTTCATCCAAATGTTTCTTTATGTTTTCACGCTGATACCCGGCGTCCGGATTGTCTAATACCGCCGAGACCTTGTTTAATAACTCCCTCACTTTCGTGCCCGCATAGGCCGGATTATTCAGGGCAATATTCATAACAGCGTTGGCAGCAGTCTGTTGCAAGGCTTTGTTGTCCAGAAATCCGCCGGCATACAGTAAAGCCTGGAAAGTTCCGGTTCGTCCGATCTGCCTCAATATTGTGTTTTTCTGTTCGTCTGTCTTTGCTATTTCCATCGCCTTACGCAGGTTCAGGTAGCGATTTTCAGCCGTGAAAGATGCATTGGAAGCAGCTCGTACATAGGCAGTAAGCGCACGGTCGAAATAGGTCGGTGCAGAAGCATCCCTGCATATCGACACCCATTCATCCTCTACTCCTACGCCTTTCCATGTCAATAAGGCTTCGAAAGCAGCATCTTTTGCAGCCCCTTCGCTCTGTTTGAAGCTATTGACAAGCATAGCCGGCACGTCTTTATCTCCTGTCGCAGCCAGTACGACATAATATAAATGCTTCTTCGCTTCTCCGGCCTGCAACATACGCCGGGAAATGAGGGTCAGCTGCTCCTTAAGCGGAAGAGAGGAGACAGAAGCGATAACAGCTTGTTGTATAGGATGAACAGCCTCGTTATCCGCCGATTCCAGCATACCGCATAATAAGGTCAGGTCTTTTTCTGCCACGACATCTTTGAGTGCGGTATAAGCAGCTTTCTTCACATCCGGAGAATCTGATTTTATTAAGTCGAGCACTGTATTGATATGGGTTGAGGCTTTACGCGCAGCCAATATCCCGGCAGCGGCAATCTTTCCCTCAGCCGGCGCCCTGGAAATAACTCGTACGACTTCCGGTACCACATTTCCCCTGAAAGAAGTCAACGCCTCTTGTCCCAAGGCAATATCTTCTTCCGACTGGGTCAGCAACCAGGCTAATGCCGGGATGGCAGAGGGTTCTCCTATCCTGACCAAAGCTCCTGCTGCCGCCTGCTTTACTTCCGGGCTTTTATTTTTCAGCTGGTCTATCAATACCTGTCCGGCAGGCAGGTCGAAACGGATATTGAGATTCCTGATCAGGGCATTTTTCTCAGGGTCCTGGCTTTCGCTCCCCAGCCAGTTCAGGATGTCCGCTTTTACTTCCGGGCCGGCTTTCATCATTGTTTTGATCAGTTCGGCATAGATTTCCTGGCCGGCAAAGCAAGAGGTATAAGTTAAAGCGGCACTCCTGTATTCCCGTGCAGGGTCTTTCAAAGCAGCCTGTACCCGCTTCAGGCCTTTTTCTTTCTCTACCGACAACAGGATTTGCAGGGCGGCATTCCTTGTATGGGTTTTTCCTGCTTTTGTTGCCTTTTTTAGTAAGTCATTTGCTTCTTTTACAGCTTCCTGCGTATCACCTTGTGCGGCTATACGCTTCAGGAGTGTGATATAGGCTTCGTTTGCACCTGTTTTGTCTAAAGCATAACCCGCTTTTTCAGCAGCCGCAGATAAATCTTTCAAAGATGCCTTGCTTCCGGTGCGGCTCAGCGCATATAATACCTCTTTTTGCAGGTTTTCGTCGCCTCCGGCAATCATTCCTTTTAACAGGTCTTCGGCACCGGCTACGCGAGCTTCTCCTATTGCGAGTAGTATGTCACGCTGTGTTTTGGATGTTCCCATTCTCCGGAGCAGGGCCGATTTCAGGGCCTGTCCGGCTTTTTCCGTACGTATGGAAGCCAAAGCCCTTGCGGCAGGGTCGCTCAGGCTTTCCTCATTCAGGTAAGGGGCCAGTGCAGCGACGCTCTCATCCTTCCCTACTATCTGCAATTGTTTGATGATAAAAATTTTTGCTTCTGTTTCATCAACCATACCCAGGGCTTTTACATACGCTCCGGCTGTTGCTGAGCGGAGGCTTTCATCTCCTTTCCCCATCACATAATGAGACAGTCCGCTAAGGGCATAATCCACCTTCGAATTGTCTCCTCTTCCGGGAGCATGAATCATTTTTACTAATGTAAAGATACCTTCTTCGCCCGTTGAAGAAAGATCAGCGATTTGTTTATTATAGTCTGCCTGCTTATTTGCAGGCATTTGAGCCAAAACGTCGGCAACGATGGTCTGAACGCTACGATTTTCCTGCGCTGCCGTCAGCAGATTTACAAACAGGAGAAAGACGACTGTAATCAATGTATATATTCTCTTCATAATTGTATGTTTTACTATTAATTGTACAGGCTAAATATTCCATGGCGAACGCATCGGCTGGTCTGACAAGCGGTTCGCAGCCTCGTCGTTGATAAACTCAAGTTTCACGGGGTCAAAATGGAGTGTGCGGTTCAGGCGCAGGGCTACCGCTCCCATATTCACTATCGTGGCAGAGCGGAATCCATTCTGCTCGTTCAGGGCAAAAGGCTGGCGTGTTTTCACACACCCGATAAAGTCTGTAAGCTGCGGCTCCGGTTCGGGATAATCAGCCAGTTTCTTCTCCCAATCAGGAATATCACATACAAAGTTTTTATACACATTGCCATTCGGGCCGGAGATGTACGGAGTGGCTGGGTCGCCATAATCGCCTCCCCAAAGGACAATTTGGCAGCCGTCTTCGTAGGTATAAGTAATCGAACGCCAGGTACCTACGGCGTCCGGATGCTGCTGCGGAGCATCGACCTCCACTTTCACCGGGCTTGTATGGTCTTTACCCAGAAAATATTGTACCGGGTCGATATAATGCTGGCCCATATCCCCCAGGCCTCCGCCATCGTAATCCCAGTAACCACGGAACGTCTGATGCGTACGGTGTTCGTTATAGGGCTTATAAGGAGCGGGGCCTAACCATAAATCGTAATCCAGTCCGGAAGGAATCGTCTGCGGTTCGAGATACTCCTTTCCAACCCAATAGAATTTCCAGTCGAAGCCGGTATGCTTACTGATAGTCACTTTCAGCGGCCAGCCTAAAAGCCCACTCTGGACTAATTTCTTCAGTGGCCTCACCGGCGTACCTAATCCATAGAACGTATCGGTAAAGCGGAACCAGGTATTCAGGCGAAACATGCGCCCGTATTGCTTCACCACTTCCGCCACACGCCTGCCTTCGCCAATGGTACGGGTCATTGGTTTTTCACACCAGATATCTTTCCCGGCTTTAGCTGCCTCAACCGACATAATCCCATGCCAATGAGGAGGGGTAGCAATGTGAACAATATCCACATTCGGGTCGGCTATCAAATCGCGAAAATCATGATAAGCCGCAATCTTATCCTGCACCAACTTCTGCCCTAACTCCAAATGGTTCGTATCCACGTCGCAGACAGCTACCAAACGTGTACCCGCGTAACCGAGATGTCCTCTTCCCATCCCTCCGGTTCCGATAATCCCTTTTGTCAACTGATCACTGGGGGCTACAAAGCCTTTTCCCATCACATGCCTCGGCACAATGGTGAAAACAGCTATCCCTCCTAATGTCTTTAAAAAATCTCTTCTGTTTGTTTTCATAAATATATTTAATATTCAACTTTAGTATCCATCTCAATATTTGCAACACATTCTGCAAAAATACCGATTATATCGAAACAAAAGCTATATACATTCAATTAGAAGCTATAAAAATAAGATACGGAAAGCAGTGCATTCAGGAGAATTGTTTACTTTTGGCGGAATGAAAAACGTATGATGCGGATAATTTCAGCCCTTATAGTAACTATTTTACTATTTGCCATTCCATTGCACGGGCAACGGGGTGACTGGTATAACGACGAGGGAGGATTTGCTTTTCAGGGTTCGGGAACGAAGGACGACCCTTATCAGATCTCGTCGGTCACGGCATTTGCCTTTCTTGCCGAACAGGTAAATATGTGGCCGGGGAAGAGTTTTCAGGGAGAATACTTCATTCTTACGGAAGATATTGATCTGGGCAAGCATTACTGGATTCCCATAGGAAGTGAGTCGCACCAGCCTTTCAGAGGAGTGTTCGACGGTAAAGGGAAAAGCATTTGTAATTTGTATATCGGAAATACAGATGTAGATAATGTATATGCCGCCGCCGGACTTTTCGGATACTTAGGCAATGGGGCTAAAATAGAAAACCTCACAATAGACGGAGGTCTGATCATCGGGGGAGGCCGTGAAGCCACTTCGCGTACCGGGAGTCTGGCCGGCTATGCCTTATGCAGTGTATCCGAAGGAGAAGATTCCATCATTATCCGTAATTGCCATAATAAGCATGTAAAGATTACCGGAGCCAATACCGAAGTGGCCTATACAGGAGGATTGATCGGCGAAGGCTATGCTTTCTCCGATGGCGACGGTTCTGCCCTCCTCCTCATGGAGAACTGCAGCAATAGCGCCGTTGTCGCCGGATACCATACGAACTTCCCTTATACCGGAGGCATTATCGGGAAAGGGCACGGACATGGATATTGTGACGGAGCGACCTCTTCGGGAGGTTCCTTCATCCTTCGTTCCTGCATCAACAAAGGAGATATTACAGGCGGAGCTGCCACCGGAAAAGACGCCATCACATCTACCGGAGGGATTCTCGGCTTCGGTTACGGCTCGGGCGATAGCTATGGCAACAGCAACGGCTCGGGCCTCTTTACCATAGAATATTGCCTGAACACCGGGACGATAAGCGGAGGAGATGCCGCCGGCTCCCAGGCTTTTTCATATACCGGCGGAATCTTCGGATATGGCGATGGCTATGGGTTTGGTGATAAATTAAGTAAAAACACTCCCGGAAACGGCTATGGCTCAGGAACCTTCATCATACAGTCTTCGGCTAACAAAGGAACCGTAAAAGGCGGGAATATTTCAGACCCAACGGCAGTATCGGCAACCGGAGGCCTGGCCGGCTTTGCTTCCGGTTCGGCATCGGGCGAGGGCGCAGGAGAGGGATACGGCTATGGCTCATTCAGTATGCGCAATTGTTACAGCTACGCACAGATTACGACAAAGAAAGGATTTATCGGTGGATTGACCGGCTGGCTGGCAACCATCGGTAATGGTACGAATCATACGATTTCCGCCATCATACAGAATAGCTATGTTGCGGGAAGCATCAACCAGGGAGATACGGTTTTTCCCGTTATCACCGGGGGGATTGCCGGACGGATACAGAAATCGAAGGAGGCCAACAAAACACCTCAGATCGGAAACTGTTTAGTGGCCCTCTCGTATCTGAACGGAGGAATCGGGCGAACCTTCCGCATTGCAGGGCAGATACAAGGTATCCTCCAGCCTTTTACCGGTGTATTCAATCGTAACTATGCCTACATCAAAGAAGGTGAATGGGTTAACAGGAAGGTGGTAAAAAATGGATACGACTGGAACCACTCCATGCTGAATATCCCCGTTTCTTCCTGGAATGTAACAGAAAAAGCCTGGATAATCGTGGAAGACGGACAGGAAATCATGCCTGCATTAAACAATGTTCCGGAGCAAGGCGATCTGCCTGTCCCTTCAACCCCTCAGCGGTAGCCATACAGGAGAAACAAAATACCGGCAGTAATCAACGCCAGCCCCAGCAATCCGTAAAAAACACGCGCCCCATTCCTCCCGAACCAATTGACAAAGGTCGATGCTTTCCGGCTCTGAAAATACCAATCGAAGTTGAATATTGCTGCAATCAGTGAAATAAGTCCTGCTACGACAAAAATAGCTAATACCAGATATTCAGATGTTTTCATAATTCAGTATAGAGTAAGAGTACGTGATCCATCCCTATTCTCACAGATAAAAACATGAACCGCATCTTCGGGTAAACAGGTTTCTATCTTTTCCGGCCATTCAATAAAGCAAAGCGCTCCACTGTAGAAATAGTCCGGAAGCCCTAAATCTCCGGCTTCGTCAGGAGAATGGATGCGGTAGAAGTCGAAATGATAGATCGGATCGCCGCTCGTTTCACTCCAGTATTCATTAATAATAGCAAAAGTAGGGCTGTTGATAACCTCTCTTACCCCCAATTCCCGGCAGACAGCTTTTATAAAAGTCGTTTTTCCCGCGCCCATCTCTCCATGGAACGCAAATACTCTGTGCCGCCCCATCTTCGTAAGGAACCAGCCGGCTGCCTCCTTTAACTGAGAACGAAGGATCAGGAACCGGGCCTCCCCTTCCCTCCCCTCTGCACCATCCGTATATGTACTTCTGTCATCCATTATTTAGGGGTCAGGGTAATAAAAGGTATGAGCATCTCCTCCATTGAGATACCTCCATGTTGAAAAGTGCTTTTATAATAAGAGACGTAATAATTGTAATTGTTCGGATAGGCAAAGAAACTCTCGCTCAGGGCAAAAATATATTTACTGCTCAGGTTGGGCGAAGGAAGGCCGGCCTTTAGCGGTTCCCGTATCTCGAATATATCCTTCGGATTGTAACTCAGGTTCTTTCCTACCTTATAGCGCAGGTTGGTATTGGTATTCTTATCCCCTATCACCCTGACGGGATCGTCCACCCGGATGGTTCCATGGTCGGTAGTGAGGATTATTTTATATCCTTTATCGGCAATGCGATGGAATAATTCAAGCGTGAACGAATGTTGAAACCACGATTTAGTCAGGCTACGGTAAGCTGCCTCCGATTGCGCCAGTTCACGGATCATCTTCATCTCTGTGCGGGCGTGCGAAAGCATATCAATAAAGTTCAGTACAATGACATTGAGCTGATTCTGCATAAGCGAGGCAATATTGTTCAACAGTCGTTCCCCGTGTTGCGAATCATTGGCCTTCGTGTATGAAAAAGTATATTTTCTGCGGAAGCGGTCTATCTGTGTCTGTATGAGTGGCGCTTCGTTGAGGTTTTTGCCTTCCTCGCTTTCTTCATCCACCCAAAGTTCGGGAAAGAGCTGTTCGATCTGCGCCGGCATCAGCCCCGAAAATATCGCATTACGGGCATATTGTGTAGCTGTCGGCAGGATGGAGTAATAGAGGTTTTCGTCGAAGGTAAACGTATCGGCCAGTAATTCTTTAACAACCCTCCACTGATCGAGGCGGAAATTATCAATAAGGATGAAAAATAGCTTCTCGTCTTTATCCAGCAGAGGGAAGACACGCTTTTTGAACAAATCGGGGCTCATCAGTGGCCGGTTGTCCGGATTTTGTATCCAGTCGATATAGTTTCGTCTCACAAATTTGCCGAATGAGTTATTAGCCTCTCTTTTCTGCATCCGCAGCAAGTCGCTCATCTGTGTCTGCCCGCTTTCCAGTTCCAGTTCCCAGTAAACAATCTTTTTATATACTTCTGTCCAGTCGTCAGTTGTGAGAGAATCATTGATTTGCACCCCGATACGCGCGAACTCCTGCTGGTAGCTCTGCATCGTTGCTTCTGAAATAATGGAATGCTGGTGGACATTCTTTTTAATCGACAACAATAGCTGATTGGGGTTCACCGGTTTAATCAGATAATCGGCTATTTTATTTCCGATAGCCTGATTCATAATGCTCTCTTCCTCGCTTTTGGTTACCATCACTACGGGGACTGTGGGATTGATCTCTTTAATAAGCGAGAGGGTTTCCAGTCCGCTAAGCCCCGGCATATTTTCATCGAGAAAGATAATGTCAAAATTCCGTACCCGGCAGTGATCGATCGCATCCTGTCCGCTGACCACTGCATTAACTTCATATCCTTTATCTTCAAGAAAAAAGATATGAGGCTTCAGCAGGTCTATTTCATCATCTGCCCAAAGAATGCTGGCTTTATTTGTCATCTCAAAATCATCTGATGTTGCAAATGTACTTCTTTTCTGTTGAAAAATAAAAAAAACTTTGCAGAGACAAAATTAAACTCCTATATTTGCACCCGCAAACAAAAAGCGACTTGGTAGCTCAGCTGGTAGAGCAAATGACTCTTAATCATTGGGTCGAGGGTTCGAGCCCCTCCCAGGTCACTGACACAAAGATAGATGAGCACCAGGCTGTTACAATCAAAGTAGCAGCCTTTTTTTGCGCTTTTAAGATGTTTTTAAGCATAATTTTATCCATAAAAACATGGTTTTTCGTGCTATATTTGCATGGAAAATTACAAACAGATTACAGCTATGGCGACCTTCTCAATCGTAATACGCGGAAAACGGAATGACGGATACTATCCCGTCTATATCTGTGTTAACCATAAAAGTAAACCTGCGTATATCAAAACCTCCTTTGTTGTATCCGGCAAGGGACTGAAAAAGACTTACACAAAAACCGGCAAAGAAAGAACCGAAGTGTCCGATAAACTTATTACCCGCGAGTGCATGAATGAGATAGCCGGATACGTCCGCCGCCTGAATGATATAGACAGCCGTGAGATGAGCGTTCAGGAAATTGTTGAATACCTAACGTATGAATGTGCTGAAGAGCTGTCGTTTACCAAATTTGCAAACGACCACATATCCAAGATGTTTTCCAGCGACCGTACAAACTCTGCTTTGAGTTACCGAATGGCTGTCAAACGCCTTCATGAGTATATGAATAAATCCAATATTCTTTTCTCCGACATCACGGTGAATGTGATTCGCGGATGGATCGACGGTATGATGGACAGCTTCCGTAAACGCAGCCTTTATCCGGTTTGCATAAAAGCAATATTTAATGCCGCCATGCTCAAATATAACGACGAAGACCGGGAGATTAGCAGGATAAAACGGAACCCGTTTGCTAAGATAACAATACCCAAAGCCAGACAGTCGGAAAAACGAAGCATCCGTATTGAGACAATACGCACCTTTTTTAATGCCGAAATACCCGGTCTTTTCATGCGTGAAGAAATGGCACGCGACGTATGCCGGATGATATTCTGCCTTGCGGGAATCAATACGGCCGATTTGTACGATTTGCCGGCCGATGCACTAAAAGATGGAATACTTCATTACCGTCGGAAAAAGACGCGCGATAAAAGCCTCACCGGGTCATATACGGAGATTAAAATACCTGAAATAATACTTCCTCTTTTCGAGAAATATAAAGGAGAAAAACGGCTTTTGTGCTTTTCTGAAAGATATGCTACCGCGATGGACTTTGCAAGCGTAACCGGAAAGGCATGTAAGCGGATATGTGAAAAAGCCTGCATTGAAGAAAAAATCACACCCTACTCATTTCGTCATTCATGGGCGACGATAGCGCTTAACGAATGCGGCGCGTCAATGGATGATGTTGCTTTTGCCCTGAACCATGTTTCAGCACACCGCGTTACATCTATTTATATCAAACCTGATTATTCCCGCATCGACAAGTTAAACTCCCTGGTTCTTGACAAGGTTTTTATGTTGTAAAACATATTTTTGAACTTATAGACAACAAAAATATGCTGGCAAAAAGCCCTATCTTTGCCGGCATAAGTTAGAAAACTCCATTTATTAAAGGAGTTTTTTTCGGTTTTGAGGGTCGG
>JAISZA010000190.1 GCA_031269535.1 Tannerellaceae bacterium | reverse complement strand
GGCATTTATCGACGAATAAGGTTTTATCCTCGATAAATGGTATTCCCCAGTTGTTTTGTCGGGCGATTTGTCTTTGTCTGCGTCCGGGATCGGGATTCTTTTCTTTAGGGATGCGAAATAAATAAGGTATAATCGTTCCATCATCCCAGAGTACAGGACCGTTACTCTTCCTCTCAGATATACTTCCGCTTCAAAACCAATAGGGCTCACCAGTAAAAGCATGTGTTTATGCATATATCTTAGCTAATCTGAATAAGAAAAATTTAATATCCACCACTCCCTTTAGAGAAGCTCCGAATGCTTTTATCTTGGCATTAAAAGATTCTGCTGAAGCATTTGTTGAACGATTGACAAAGAAATTTAGAATCTCATCATAATGTTCATAAATAGTTGCTTTATTGTATATCATTCTAAGGGAATGTGTTAATGAATAAGCGTGTCTGAGGTCAGGATATTCACAAACACTACTGACCGACAAACTTGGAAAATTTACGAGTTTTCGTTTGTTTATATATTGATATTCATCCATTTAGCTTTTTCATCAAAACTTACCATTCCCTAAAAAAGTGCCAGTTGTATGGCAGCAGGGTTTTCACTCACTGTTCGTTTGGCATACACCCGCCGTCCTTCGGTTACTACCCACGACAAATCCGAATGACTTATCAAATGGATGCGTATCAATGCCGCTATTATTGAAAATGCTTTTTTTCGTTTGTGATAAGCGACGGATTACATTGAGCAGTAAATGAGCTATCGTAAAGCATTTCAATGACTTCCGGTTTTGCGTTTTTCTTCTGACGGGTAACAAAAACACACCCTCCTGTGTCCACTCCGCAAACTGCCTGTAGAAATTATACGGCCTGTCCATCGTTACCATACAGCCACTGTCTAACGACAACGCTTATGGTGGCAAATTTAGTGCTACCGGCATGGACGTCGGTCAGTAGTGTCCTATTCAGGTAAAATTTCATATCTAAATATCAAATACTCCGTATAGGGCAGACATGCCGATTGTTTTCGTCAGATAATCGTATGCGTTTACACTTGTCGCTTCTCCTTTCGGATGCCACTCAACTCCGTTACTGTCAAAGTTTCCTGCCAGTTCGTGTTTTTGTGTCAATAGAAATAACAGGTTGTTTTTCACTCATATATTACCCGACTTTCTTATGTATATACTCAAATCGGGCATCTCTGTCCGCATGACTTTTCTTTCATGTTGCTTTCTGTTGGTCAGTATTCATTCATGCCCTTTCACTTTTCATTCACTGAGCGAAAATCACTCATGGTACTGAGATTGATGATTGAAAATTGACAGATATTGACGGATAAACAAAAGAGTATTAAAACATGACCGAATACATTTGTCATGTTTTTTAAATGAATTAATAATTTAACTATTATGAATAATGAAGTAAGTTTCTTATTGATTTTTTTTCGGACGACACATTTGGTAAAACAAATTACTCTATGGATTTTGGCTATTGTGCTTAGCACGACTTTCTCGTTGGCACAGAATATTATTGTGCGAGGTACGGTAACAGACCAAACGGGCGAGCCGATTATCGGCGCCAATGTATCGGTTGTTGGAACGGTGAATGGTATGATTACAAATCTGGAAGGTACTTATGTGATCCAAAATGTGCCGGACAATGCCTCCCTTCGCTTTTCTTATGTGGGCTACATTACACAAGAAGTTCAAGTGAATGGACGTACCACGATCAATGTGGTGATGAATGAAGAGGTCCTCTTGCTCGAAGAAACAGTTGTCATTGGGTATGGTTCGGTGAAGAAAGCCGACTTAACCGGTGCCGTTTCGGTTGTAAAACCAGACGAATTTAAAAACAAGAGTAACGTATCTATCGGTGATGTCCTCCAGGGTACAGCAGCCGGTGTGACAGTACGCTCAACTGGTGAAATCGGCAGCACACCTGACATTAAAATTCGTGGCGTCGCCAACCTTACAAACAATGACCCACTCTATGTCATTGACGGTATGCCGACATCCAACGACGTTCACTTCAACGTGAATGATATCGAATCTATTCAGATTCTGAAAGACGCATCGGCAGCCGCCATCTATGGCTCACGTGCAGCCAACGGCGTGATCATCGTCACCACCAAACGTGGACAGGAAGGAAAGACGCGATACAATTTTTCTTCACAGATTGCGATTCAGAATTTGCCTCGTCTCAATTACGCACGTGCCGACCAGTGGAAAAAATACTATGACGATGCTGCCGATAACGCCATAGCCGACGGTATAGAAGGCGTGAGTCGTATGGACCATTGGAACAACGATACCGACTGGCAAGAAGAATTCTTCAAGACTGGTGTTTCGCAGAACTATGACTTCAGTTTCTCCGGTGGTACGAAAAATGGCACCTACCGTACTTCCTTTAATTATTTAGACGACACGGGTACGACACTTGCCCGCCACATGAGTCGCTTGACAGTACGTCTGAACAGCAGTGCCAAGCTTGGAATCTTCAATGTCGGCGAAAGCGTCCAATTGGGTACTACTACAATCAAAAATACTGGAGGTAATGTATTTCAAATCGTTCGTATGATACCAACGATTCCCGTCTATGACGACAGTGAATTTGCTACAACCGACGGTTACGGTCGGGGTAGCTTGGGTAATGCACGCGCACTCGGTCAGAATCCCATTGCGAATGCCAACAACGGTCTTTCGAAAAACGAAGTAATTTATGTCAGAGGTACAGCATTTGCCGAAGCCATGATTTTCACATGGTTGAAGTATCGCCTCAATCTCGGGATGGATATCCGTGATAGGCAGAACAATATATGGCGCACGGGCTATGCCACAGCCATGAACAACTCGGATGGGCCTTCGTCTGCAACCAATAGTGGCAACCGGACGATTGATTATCTGGTAGAAAATACTCTTTCCTTCACCAAGCGTTTAGGAAAACATAATATTGACGCGGTGATGGGTACTACTTATCAACAGACGATCAGCAACGATTACTCGGCCTCGCAACAGAATTTGGTAAGGGCATCCGGTAGTTTCCTGACTACCGTATCGGCAGGTACTTCCAATCCGTCTGCATCCGGAACATTAAATGAGGCAGCACTGATTTCCTATCTCGGACGTATTAATTATGATTACGATGGCAAATATCTATTGAGTTTGACAGCACGTCGCGATGGTACTTCCCGCTTTGGAAAAGATTTTCGTTGGGGTACCTTCCCTTCGGCATCTATCGGTTGGCGTATCAGCCGGGAAGAATTCTTTAACGTAGGATGGATTGACGACCTCAAGCTGCGTGCCAACTGGGGGAATTTGGGTAGCCAAAATGTAGGTTACTACGATTACCAGAGTTACGTCAATAGTTACCCGCAATACTTGTTCAACAACAGCACTCCTACACAGGGACAAATTGTAGCCCAGCTTGCCAATGCCGATTTATCATGGGAAACACTTGAGCAGAAGAATTTTGGTGTCGATATGGGGTTCTTGCGTAATCGCCTGCAGGTTACGGCTGAATACTATATCTCTACTTCACATGATGTGCTTACTCCGTTGCCGATTCTGATGACTACCGGTAATGCAGGTGGCAACCCTTACGTGAATGCCGCCTCCATCGAAAACAAAGGTTTTGAACTGACTGCTACGTGGAGAGAACGCGTGAATAAGGATTTCAACTATTCAGTTTCCGCCAATGTTAGCCATTCGGACAACAAGTTACTGGAATTTGGTTATGGAAAAACGGAGCAATACACCACACATGCAGTGACCCGTGTAGGTGAGCCTATTGGTATGTTCTACCTTATCAAAACAGATGGTCTTTTCCAATCCGAACAAGAGGTCTTGGATCATAAGAACTCGAAGGGCCAAGTCATTCAGCCAAATGCCAAACCCGGAGATATTCGTTACATTGACGCCAATGACGATGGCACCATTACCACGGGGGATCAAGTAATTTGTGGCAGTCCGTGGCCCGACATCGAAGTAGGTTTGAATATTTCTGCAACCTACCTGAATTGGGAGTTTGCATTGGCCGGTTATGGTAATTTAGGTGTACAGATTTACAATGATACACGTCGTTATATGCAATCGTTCAACGATTGTAACAGCGCCCCCGTTAATTACGATTATTGGACACCAACCAATAAAAATTCGGTAAATCCGCGCCCACTTTATGGGGATATGCGCAACTGCTTCGACTACATTGACCGCTGGTTAGAAGACGGCTCATTCTTCCGATTCAACACTATTTCTGTCGCTTACAATTGGAAACAGCCTGCATTCAGCAAAGGTATCGTCGATAATATACGTGTTGGTGTCACCGCTCAGAATTTACTTACGATTACGAAATATTCGAGCTACGACCCCGACTTCCGAGGCAGTTTGTTCGAGCCTGGCGTGGACTACTCCTCGTATCCCTCACCGAGATCGTTTATTTTTTCACTCAATCTAACTTTCTAATACAGAAAAACAATGAAAAAGTTTATTATTATATCACTGCTATCGGCTGTTCTTTTCTCCTCTTGCAGTGAAAACTTACTGGAGCTGAACAATCCGAATTCCCTGGTATCTACTAATTCATGGAATACTCAGGATGATGTTAAGCTAGGCTTGACAGGAGCTTACCATGTACTCTACAATTCGTTCTACAATTCGTTTAATGCCTTCTTGATTTCCGGTCAATCCGACGAATTTTTCTCACAGTCGCCCGACAATGTGCTCTCTGCTTTTGTAAATCTGGTTTATGGGAATTATGACCAACGATGGAATGCACGTGGTTGGGATTATCTCTATCAAGCAGTGTTCCGTGCCAATCAAGTTATTATTCATGCAGAAGAAGTGGAATGGAACAACGTCACTGAAAAGATCGACGTGTTAGCACAGGCCCGTGCCTTGCGAGGCATGCATTATTACTACCTCACCATGCTGTGGAAAAACGTCCCGCTCGTAGATTGGATTTCTGCTCCCCAAGACCAGGCTGCCGAAACACCATTCGATGAATTAGTAGTTTTCATTGAAGCAGATTTGAAATTTGCCGCAGAGAATTTACCGGAATCCTATGCAGGAGAGCCGGGACGTGTCAACAAGTATTTTGCATACGCCTTTCTGGGCAAGCTATACATGAACTCCGGACAATGGGCGAAAGCAAAGGAATCATTTGCAGTTGTAGTTAAAAGCAATAAGTTCTCGCTTGTAGCCAACTATATGGACAATTTTCGTCACGATACCGAAAATAACACTGAATCTATTTGGGAAATTCAGCACTTGGATATAAATACCAATATGGGTGGATATTTTGGTAACTCTAATGATGGAGCCCTCACACAACATGGTTGTTATCGTGAAAAGTTCATGTCCGGTACGCCTTATGGTTGGGGAGACTATAGCGCTTATCCCTGGCTGGTAAATATGTATAAGGATGAAAAAGATAAGAATGGCAGTTATGACATTCGTTTGTGCAACAATCTGGTATATCCCGATTTATTCACCGATTTTCCGGGCGAAGTAGTGTTTCAGACTCGAACGGAATGGGATTCTAATATTTGGAAAGACCCTTGGTGTCGCAAATATACCACAGGCTATTATCAATCGAGCACTAAATGGTTCACGCCTATCAATACTCGTATTTTGCGCTACGGTGAAATCCTCATGAGTTATGCCGAGTGTTTAGTCGAGGCCGATGGCGCCTCCGGTATTCCCGAAGCAGCCAGGTACGTTGACATGGTGCGCGAACGAGTTAATCTCTATCCGCTTGTCCAAAGTGTTCACAAAGATTGTTTGAATAGCCAAAATGCCTTCATTGATCGGTTACGCATTGAACGCGAAAAAGAAATTTGCTTCGAATACGACCGTTTCTTCGACCTTCGCCGTTGGGGCCTGGGAACAGATGCCGCCTTTACTCAATCTGTGAAGGATCGTGTAAGAAAGTATGAAGTATCCTTTACCAATGGTAAGGAATGGTTGCCCAAACCGGAAAGTGAAGTAGATAACAATCCGAACTTAAATCAAAATGAAGGATATTGATACGGAATAGAATTAATCAGAGTGACTGTTTGTAGTATCCACCTCATCAGATATCAAATAGTCACTCATTGCCATAAATTAAATGTATATTATAATTACGCTTATGAAACGATTATCTTTATTATTAGCATTAGCATTAGGTGCAGCCTCCGTGGGTAGCGCTTTAGCTCAAACCCAGTCCACTAATCAGCCACAGAGCCGCAGGCAAGCCCCACCCTTCGACCCCACTTCGCCTGCCGCACACGACCCCGTCATGGCAAAGGAAGGCGACACATACTACGTCTTCACCACCGGTCGCGGTGTATCGCGCTTGGCTACTAAAGACTTGAAAACATGGGAAGCACTTCCCCCTGTATTTGCCGAGCCACCAGCATGGATAGCAGAAGTCCTGCCCGGATCGCGTGGGAGTTTTTGGGCACCTGATATAATCTACCATCAGGGTAAATGGCATCTTTTCTATGCTAGTTCTGCATTTGGAAAGAATACTTCCGTTATCGGACATGCGACCAGCCCTACGCTAGACCCCCAAAGTCCTAATCACAAATGGACAGATTGTGGTATGATTGTGCAGTCCGTTCCTAACCGCGACTTTTGGAATGCCATCGATCCTAACGTGATAGTTGACGAAAACCATACACCCTGGATGAATTTCGGTTCCTTTTGGGGCGGCATGAAGATGATGAAACTGACCGACGACATGATGGCAGTTGCAAAACCCGAAGTATGGTACACCTTGTCCCGTCGTCTGCGTACGTTTGAACTGGATGACACCGATCCCGGAGATGGTGCAGTAGAAGCTCCCTTCATCTATAAACATGGCAAATGGTACTATCTCTTTGTTTCATTCGATTATTGCTGCCGTGGTAAGGACAGCGATTATAAAGTCGTAGTCGGACGTGCCGAACGCGTTGAAGGACCTTATTTTGATAAAGAAGGAAAGTCGATGAACGAAGGTGGAGGTTCAATCGTAGCTCAGGGTGATGGTGTGAAATGGGCAGGTGTCGGACACAACTCAGCCTATACTATAGATGGAAGGGATTATTTCGTCACCCACGCTTATGACAAGGAAACAGGTGCATCGAAACTGCTTATTCGTTCCATCAGTTGGGAAGATGAATGGCCAGTAGTAAAACTCTAAATTATGGGAACACGTCATTTATTGGCAAGTTTTCTGGTTGCGCTGGTTACGACTATGCTGAATGCACAGACGACGCCAGCTCCGGTGGTGGTCACCATTGATGTGAGCCAAACCAGGGATCCCATACATCCTTTCATGTATGGGATGTTCACCGAATTACTATCAAATATGTTCGAAAATGGCATCTGGGCTGAAATGTTGAGTGACCGTAAATTCTTCTATCCGGTCAATAACAGCGAGCAATTAGTACCCAGAAACACCAAAAGACATCAAAACCGATGGAGACCCGTCGGCGGTGAAGAGAACATCGTGATGGATAGTTGCTACATCTATGTAGGCAAGCACTCTCCCAAGGTGATTGCCCCGGGTTCAACGCCTACCGGTATCAAACAAGCCGGCATGTGGTTGCGCAAAGGGAAAACATATTCGGGACGTGTAGTATTGTATGGCGACCCATTGATGAGAGTAGAAGTGAGTTTGATTTGGGGTACGACACCCGCAGAAAGACAAACCATTACCATCGAAAGCCTGACGTCTGCCTACGAAAAATATCCCCTTGAATTTACGGCAGGAGGTGATACCAACAATGGATACATTGAGATTGTCACCAAAAATAAGGGTACTTTCGGTATTGGAGCCGTATCCATGATGCCGGCCGACAACTCCATACATGGATTTCGTAAAGATATGATCAACATTTTGAAACAAATGAATTCGGGTATTTATCGTTGGCCGGGGGGCAACTTCGTAGCCAATTACGATTGGCGTCACGGCATCGGCGACCCCGATGAGCGACCACCCAGATACGACTACGCATGGAACACTGTTGAGTCAAACGACGTTGGTACAGATGAATTCATCATCATGTGCCACCTCATCCATGTAGAGCCTTACATTTGCGTAAATATTGGTTTGGGTGATTCATTCAGTGCCGCTCAATGGGTAGAGTATTGCAATGGTGCGCCGAATACGCCAATGGGAAAATGGCGTGCCAACAACGGACATACACAACCTTACCATGTCACGTATTGGGGAATTGGTAATGAGATGTATGGCCAATGGCAGCTGGGACACATGTCAATCGAACACTATTCACTCAAGCACAACTTCTTTGCAGAGGATATGCGCGCCGTGGATTCAACGATTAAATTCGTGGCATCGGGGGCTAGCATTTACGAAGCAAGTACCACCGCTCGCCATCATCGCCAACCGTTATATGCTAAACTACCTTACGAATACATGTCGCCTGACGACTGGTCGGGTAACCTGCTGAAAGGTTCGTTGCCCAACATTGATTATTTAGCCGAACACATCTATTCCGTATTCAATGGCTATTTTGATGGCACCAGGCAAGAATGGGTGAATGATCAAAATACTCCGCTACTCGAACAAATTCGCCGCACACCCAGCCGCATCAAAGGCATGGTAGAAGCCGTACAAGAATATGAGAAACGTATTCCAGGTATGAAAGAAAAGAATCTGGATTGTTGGGTTGACGAATGGGTTGCCGGTGGTGGTCGCGGATTTGGTAATACACTTGGCATTGCATTCTCGCTGAACGAGCTGTTTCGTCATTCCGACTACATTATGATGGGAGCTTTCACGGGCTTCACCTCTCTCTACACAGCTAACGATGTGGCAGCTTCGATGTCGTCGAAAGGCATGCTCTTCAAACTGTACCGCGAATACATGGGTATCATTCCCGTCGCGGTCGGTGGTTATTCTCCCGTACCGGCACTCAAAGGTACCATTGGTGTTGACATACCCACTGATGTCGCAGGCGTTCCTACGTATCCGTTAGATGTTTTGGCGACTATGAACGAAGCCAGGACAAAGCTAACTATTTCCATCGTCAATCCGACAGAAACCACTCAATCGGCGAAGTTCGACCTGGGTAAAACGAAAGTAAGTACACAAGCAACTGTTCGAGTACTGGCAACGGATTCGGTGACAAACGAAAACCGCCCAGGCGAAGCGCCCATTATTACCGTCAGGGAAAGCCAGATGAAATGGCTTCCGGAGATAAAAGTGGCTCCCTATAGCATTACCATCTATGAAGTTGATATTAAATAACACATTACGTATGAAAAAAAGTATTTTAATCGCAATCGCACAGAAAAGCCTTGTGGCTTTGTGTCTGTTAGGTTTCCCAATGGTGCTTATGGCACAAAATGCACGTATTAAAATTGATGTGGACCGTATCATCGGTCCAATCGACCCAAATATCTATGGTAACTTTGTGGAGCACCTTGGACGTTGCGTTTATGGTGGTATTTACGTGCCAGGCTCTCCTCTATCGGATGAAAATGGCTTCCGCAAAGATGTGATGGAGGCAGTGAAGGAGTTGAACGTTCCTGTCACACGTTATCCGGGTGGTAACTTTGTATCTAATTATCATTGGCTGGATGGCGTAGGCTCAGAGCGTATTCCACGTATGGAATTGGCCTGGGAACGCCTTGAGACGAACGAATTCGGTACGAATGAATTTGTAAAGTATGCCAAGGCAATCGGCACAGAGCCTTACTTCGCTGTCAACCTCGGAACCGGCACGATTGAAGAAGCACAACGCTGGGTGGAGTACTGTAACGTTGAAAAAGGCCCTTTTTATGCCGAATTGCGACGTAAACATGGTTTCGAGCAACCTCACAACATTAAGTACTGGGGATTGGGCAATGAAATGGACGGCCATTGGCAAATGGGACACCTGAATGCCGAAGATTACAGCAAGAAGGCAAAAGAAGCAGCCAAATTGATGAAACTAACCTCGCCCGATATCCAACTGATTGCTTCCGGATCATCAAACTATCGCCCGAATGCGGATCCTGATTATTGGAATGCAACGATTCTCAATCAATTGAGAGATGAGATTGATTACATCGCCCTGCACATTTATGTGGGGAATATTGACAATAATTACTACAATTTCCTCTCTACACCGCAAGTCATGGAGCAACGCACACAAGTGGTCAAAGGAATGATTCTGCGTGAGATGCAACATGCCAACCGTGGCAGCCGTCCGCCCATTTACATCGCTTGGGATGAATACAATGTTTGGTATCGCGCCCGTGAAGGGACTCATGCCGTTGGTACACATGCACTGGAGGAACATTACAATCTGGAAGATGCGCTGGTCATCTCCGGCTTCCTGAATGTATTCGTTCGCAATGCCGATTTCGTTAAGATGGCCAATATGGCTCAGTTGGTAAATGTAATTGCTCCTATTTTCACGAATGAAAAGGGAATGTTCAAACAAACCATCTTCTATCCTTTGCAACTCTTTGCCAATCACATGAAAGGAACATCGTTGGATGTATCCACAGATTGCGATACGTACAACACTGGGCGATTCAACATTGGCATGGGCGAAACGATGACACAACAATCGGATGTACCCTATCTGGATGTTTCGGCCGCGCTCGACGGCGAAACCGTGAGCATCTGCGTGGTCAATCGCCACCTCGAAAAGGGCATCACGACAGATATCATCTGTCAGGAAGGTGCTTTTGGTTCATCCTTCGAAGCGTATGAGGTAAATGGCATGGACATTAAGGCCGTGAACGACTTTGGGAAGACGAATGTGCAAACCACGAAAAAACCGAACGTTTCGGCCAAGAGACAGAACCTGACATACACGTTTCCGGCCCACTCGCTGACGCTACTGAAAGGAAAAATCAGTAAATAGCCAAGAACTTGGAAAGCTCGAAGCCGTTATCTTGTAAGAACTATCGTATGAGAATCATTTTAATGCTTACATTAATTCTATTCGTGCATCATAATCTATTCGCCGGACAATGCTACTTTCGTCATTTCCGTAACGAAGAAGGCTTGTCGCATAACACGGTAACGGCCTCTCTGCAAGACAGCCGGGGGTTTATGTGGTTTGGTACCAAGGATGGACTAAATCGCTTCGACGGTATTCACTTCCGAATCTTCCGCCCGCAAAACGAGGTGCACAAAACACAGATTATAAGTGGCTCTATCACCTCACTTTGTGAAGACCATGATAGTTGCATCTGGGTGGGAACTACGAGGGGCATTTGTTACTACGATCCAAGCACTGATACTTTTCATCACCTAGCGCATATGCCTGATGAAAATATCCGGTATATAGCGGTAGATCATAAAAATCATGTATGGTTTACTACCGCAAGCAACGTGTATGCATATGACAAAATAAAGAAACATTTAAGTGCATTCACCGCTCAAGGGGATTTCAGGCCTAATGCTATCACGGCTGCAGCCGATAGCTCCGTATGGATGGCATCCATGTCCGGCTTTGTTTTTCAATACAACGAAAGTACGCAAACATTTAATTCTTACAGCATAACCACTGCTGGAGAAAACCACGAGACGCTGACCTTGCGCAAGATGATTCATGACAAGAAAAGAGGCTATATAATTGCTACTATTCGCAATGGTATTCGTCTCTTCGATCCCGTTGCCAAACAGACGAAGGTCTTATTCACAACTGATAACGAAGGAAATAAACTTGTCATTCGAGATATTTGGATGGCAAAAAACGGCGAGCTCTGGGTAGGAACAGATACAGGGTTATACACATATAGTTTCAGCAAAGGACTATCTGGCCCCATCCAAAACATGGGGACGAATCCGTATTCTTTAACGGATAATGGCATCCGTACGATTTGTGAGGATAAAGAGGGAGGCGTGTGGTTCGGAACTTTTTATGGAGGAATCAATTACCTTCCCATCAACCATGCTTCATTCGACAAGTATATACCCTCTCTACAGCCAGGACGACACATTCAGGGCAACGTTATACGTGCCATTTGCAGCGACAAAAACGGGCAAATATACATCGGCTCCGAAGATCAAGGAATTTCCTGGTTAAATCCACAGAACCAGGTGTGCACACACTCCGGTTTCACTTACAATACGCAAGCGCTCCTTGCGTACAACGATCAGATTTGGATAGGAACCTATACAGACGGACTTTTCGCGATGGATGTAAAGACGAAAATCACCCACCCCCTTTTCAAGAGTCAATTACATAAGACTCCCATCATCACATTATTGAAAACACGCGATGAAAAAGTTTATATAGGTACCGCACGAGGCGTGTATTGCTACACACCGCATACGAAGCAATTAGTTTATATGGATGAGCTGGCAAACGGTCGGTTTATTCATTACATATACGAAGACAGCAAAGACCGGATATGGGTAGGAAGTTATTCCGATGGCGTCTTCGGCTACGATCCTTCATCCAATCAAGTGACCCATTATATCCACTGTACGGACAATTCTGAGAGTTTAAGCTCCAATTATATTACCACGATTTTTGAAAGCTCAGCCAGACAACTATGGATAGGTACCGAAGGCGGTGGCCTGTGTCTGCTCAATGAAGATGATACGTTCAGTAGTTATTCAGTCAAAGAAAGTTTCCCATCAGGCATAATCAGTTCCATTTGTGAAGATACCCAAGGCTATTTATGGATTTCATCAACAGGTGGCCTGGTCAAATTCGATCCACAAGCCAAAACCTTAAGCGTTTATCGCAAAGAAGACGGATTGATTGACAATCATTTTAGTTATAATTCGGTGTATAAAGACCAGACGGGAAAAATCTATCTGGGAAGCCTCCGTGGACTGATCGCTTTCTATCCGGCAGAAATATGCCCAAGCACGTATAATCCAACTGTCTATATCACAGGTTTTCACACCACGCACGATGAACAAAGCATAAGTGAGCCGGGAAAGTCTATACTCACGACACGGCACATCACACTGGCCTATAACAATGCTTCTTTCCGAGTAGAGTTTGCCGCTCCCCATTTCACATATCCGATTCGTTCCAACTATCGGTTTATCCTTGAAGGATACGATACCAACTGGTCTTACCTGACTACTATCCGAAACATCTGGTACACCAATGTGTTACCTGGCCACTATTTACTGAAAGTGGCCAAGCAACATACCGACGGAACGTGGAGTCAGGAAGCCCATATCATCATTGACATCCAGCCACACATCTTTCTTTCCACATGGGCCTACTGTAGCTATGGAGTCATTGGTGCCATGTTACTCTATATGCTTTTCAGGGCATATAAACAGCACAAAGCACGCAAAGATCAAAATCTCATAAGGGAATTGGAAAGTCAGAAGGAAAAAGAAATCTATACGTCGCAGATTAACTTCTTCACTAGCATCACGCATGAAATTCGCACACCATTAACACTCATCAAAATTCCACTTGAGAAGATTATCAAGTTCGGAGGCTTCTCACAAATCATTTCAGATAATCTGGAAATAATTGAAAAGAATGTACACCGTCTTCTTGCACTAACGGATCAATTACTTGATTTGCGTCGCACAGAGATGAACATGCAGCAGATTATGTTCGTCCGAACAGATATTTGTACACTATTAAACGAAACCATCGAACGCTTCCAACCCTTCACACAAGAGCAAAATATTCGCATGGTATATCATGCGCAGGTGGATACGTATCTGGTCGTTATCGACCGTGAAATGATTATAAAGATATTAAGCAATCTCTTGACCAATGCCCTGAAATACACACACGACACCATCGACATCTATCTGGAACTTCCAAACGAAGCCGAAGCAACATCCATGTTGGGAATACGTTTCAACAGCAATGGAACACGCATACCCGAACAGTATGCGGAGAAAATCTTCACTCCTTTTTTCAAATTAAATATGGAGCCAAACATCACAATCGGCAAGGGAGTAGGTATCGGGCTATCCTTGTCGCGTTCTCTCGCCGAACTTCATCAAGGCAAACTGTATTTAGACACGAATGAGCTGTTACACAACTCGTTTGTATTGAAACTTCCTCTCAACAATAAGGAAGTCATTTTCAAAACTCAACCCATTATCGAAGAATGGATGAAAACAGATAAACAAGGAAAAGACAATACTTTTCAGCAATCGTTGTTGATTGTAGATGATGAAAAAGAACTGGCGCAGTATTTAGCTGCCGAACTGTCAACGCAATACAATACCTTCGTGGCATATAGTGGCAAGGAAGCAGTTGAGGTGTTACAAGAACACTATATCAATTTGATAATCAGTGATGTAATCATGCCTGTTATGGATGGATGCGAACTGTGCAACTACATTAAATCGACCGTTGCCTACAGTCATATCCCTGTCATCCTGCTCACTGCTGCTGCCGGGTTGCAGTTACGTATTACCGGATTAGAGTCGGGTGCCGACGGATATATCGAGAAACCTTTTGAATTGAATCTACTAAAAAGCCATATCTCGAACATATTCAAAAACAGGGAACTGGCATGCAAAAACTTCGTTTGCTCGCCGCTCTCTAACTACAAGTCCATCACAATTAACAGCACCGATGAGCAGTTCATGAAAAAACTGCACGCTATCATATCAGAGCGTCTGTCTGACCCCATGCTGAGTGTGGAAGTATTGGCAAACATGATGAACATGAGTACTTCGACTCTCTATCGGAAGTTGAAATCGATTGTCGATTCAGGACCGAACGAATACATCCGTCTGTACAGGCTTAAAAAAGCGGCGGAGATGCTGTGGCAAGGTGAACATAAGATTAACGAAATCTCCTATCTTACTGGATTTTCATCACCCTCCTATTTCACAACAAGTTTTCAGAAACAGTTCAATATATCACCTTCTGATTTTATCAGGCAAAGGAAAAAGCATCAGGACACTCACTCCCGATCTGCGGGATACCCTTGTTAACCATGACGTAAATGAAGTAGCGATGAAATGCTCCATCCTTACTAATTATCTGTTGATTAAATATTTACACAATCGGTTAATATACAAAAGGCGGTTACGACCGTTTCTCAAAACCGCTACGACGAGGTCATCGTCAGCATCCGAACCTCCGACCCAAGCCGGAAAGTCCGAGAAATTTACGACCGCCTGCACTACAAATCGAGTCCTTACTACAAACGAAAATTTGTAGTACACAAATCGGAATTTAAGAAATTGGATGTTGCTGATTTTTGGAAATTTGCGACGTGACGAGCTGCAATGTGTTTTAATGGATGCGAAATAAATATAGACTTTCACTTCAGAACCCATTACATTCCCCATAGACTTTTAACGAAAAATCCTTCACTCCTTTACAGAGGGTATAAATCTTTGATTGATACAAAATTAAGATGTGAAGGACGGGGTTTTCATCCTTCACCTCTCCCCGGCCCCTCCCTTGTGGGGGGGGGCCGGGGGAGAGGTAACGTCCCAACTATACGAGTGAGACTTCCGGATGTAAACCGGAACCGCTGTTTCAGACAAAAACCGTCAGCTGATTTTCGTACGGATCATGCAGTAAGATGTGAAGGATGCGGCCTTCATCCTTCACACACTTAATGAAGTGCCACCCAAAGTCTTATACCCCTTGTGAAGGAGTGAAGGATTTTTTGTTAAAAGTCTATGGGGAATTATGTCTGAAACTATTATCCCTTATTTATTTCATTTGTTATCCGGTAAATATACGTAGTATGTACGACAATTTGCGCGCTCTTTTTTGTACATTTGCGTATGCAAGCATCACTTTTTCTTATACCGGTTACATTGGGGGATACGGAGCACGGGAGAGTGCTTCCGGAATACAATCGCGAAATGATCCTTCGGATCAGACATTTTATTGTAGAAGATGTGCGTTCGGCACGGCGTTTCCTGAAGAAAACAGACCCTTCGATCGGGATAGACGCTCTGATATTCTATGAGCTGAACAAGCATACTTCGCCCGACGATCTGGCCGGCTATCTGAACCCCTTAAGCCGGGGAGAATCTGTCGGGGTGATTTCCGAAGCCGGTTGCCCGGCCATTGCCGATCCGGGAGCCGACATAGTTGCTATTGCCCAGCGTAAGAAATACCCGGTAGTTCCTTTAGTGGGGCCTTCGTCTATCTTGCTCTCGCTGATGGCTTCGGGCTTCAACGGGCAGAGTTTTGCTTTCAACGGCTACCTGCCGGTCGATGCCGCCGGACGGGCTTCTGCAATAAAAAGGCTGGAAAACCGTGTGTATTCGGAAGACCAGACGCAGCTTTTTATCGAAACTCCTTACCGGAATAATAAGTTAGTGGACGAACTGATACGCACCTGCCGCCCATCGACCAGGCTTTGCATCGCTTCAGACCTTACCTGCGAGGGCGAGACAATCCGGACAAGGCCGGTAAAAGACTGGGCAGGCAAAGCGCCTGACCTGAACAAAAAACCGGCAATCTTTCTTCTATATAAATAGATTGTAACTATTCAGCCCCGGAAAAACAAGTTTTAACCGCACTAAAATAAAAGCAGGGAATTATCGTTTGAAAAATAAAACTGTCGCAAGATGCCCGAAAACCCGGATATTCCCATATTGCCAACAGCGTATCAGGCACATGAAACAGCTGTGATCGACCCAGGAAGCCTTATCGGAGAAGGTACGCGCATCTGGCATTTCTCTCATATCATGAGTGGCTGTTCGATAGGCAGGGACTGTAGTCTCGGACAAAATGTAGTCGTATCACCCGGCGTGGTATTGGGCAACCAGGTGAAAGTACAGAATAATGTTTCCATCTATACAGGTGTAATCTGCGAAGACGAAGTATTTCTGGGACCTGGCTGCGTATTTACCAACATCAGCAATCCGCGAAGCGCCCTTTCGCGGAAGCATAAATATGAAAAGACATACGTGGAAAAAGGTGCAAGCATTGGAGCGAATGCAACAATTATCTGTGGGCATACCCTTGGTGCTTATGCCTTGATCGGTGCAGGCACAGTTGTCACCAGAGATATTCCTCCGTATGCGCTGGTTGTGGGAAATCCCGCCCGACAAATAGGCTGGGTGAGTGAGTATGGCCATCGCCTGGAATTTGATGGAGAAGGTAATGCTTTCTGCCCCGAGAGCGGGGAACTCTACCGCCTGGAAGCGGGGAGAGTAAGAAAAATTCAATCTGCCAATCAATAAGATTCCGACAATAGCTGCTTTCTCAGCTTTGATGGGCTTTCTCCAAACTGCTTTTTACAATAAGTCGTAAAATGAGCCGGCGAGCTGAATCCGTATTCTTTGATAATCGAGCCAAAGGTTGTTTTCCCATCTGCCAGACGGGTTTTTATATGGCGTGATTTCTGCTTCAGCATCCAGCTATAGGGCGAATCGCCGAAATACTCGTTGAACTTTCTGTTGAACGAGCGTACGGATATTTTACACATATTGGCCAGCTCTTCCACCGTCTTTACTTCCTGGTAATGCTGTAATACGAAAGCCTTGAAATCCATATTCCTGTTCAGCATGGGAGACAGAAAGCGTGCCATTTCTTCCTTGGTGTAAAATGCTCTGAAAATCAGGAACAGCTCTTTCTGCTTGATAGCGTGCAGATGCCTGCACTGTATTTTATGCTCCAGATAGAAAAGGACACTGTCTAATACCAGACGCAAAGGGGGCCTTATATCTATTTTATTGAAGATGGAGGGTTTCTTGTCGTTGTTCTGTAGCGATTCCAATGCCAGCTGGTCGCATAGCGTGAATTGATTATCAAAACTCAGCAGTACATACTTTACCTCGGTAAGGGTTTCTGCTACCGACTCGGAGTCTTGAGCGATAAAGATCATTTCCCCCCCTCTGCATAAATGATTTCTGAATTCATTGCAGGATATCATAACTTCTCCTTCGAGCAGAAAAATGAAATAATTAAAATACTTTTCGGTGGAACGTAGGCTCTCGCCTTCTTTCACTTCGTAATAACTAAATCCGATGTGGAAATCGGAGACGTAGTTTTTACAGGTAAGGTGTTCCTGAACATATAACAACTGCATAAGTAAAACGTTTGTTAAGTTAACATTAAATATTTAAACAATAAGCTAATCGCCGTAAAGGTATAATTTTTTTTAATACCTTGATTTATTTGACCGTTTTTTGTATGGTTTTGATATTCCTTTGAATTTTTTTCATAAATCCGGATTGGATTAACAGGCCGACAAATACGGTCTTATTGGTTGGTCGTACGGTTCCGCCGTCCATTACTTATTTCTTTTTCATGTAAAGAACAAGGAAGGCACTGTTGATTCTCCAACGCCTCATTCGGCCCGGATGTAATTTTATGGAAAATATATTAGGGGATTCGTTACGAATTACCTACTTTTGCAATTGATGATAAAAATAAATCATTAGGATATATTTATATGAAAACACTGGAAAGATTAATAGCTGAAAAACTATTGAAGGTAAAAGCCGTTAAGTTGCAACCCGCCAATCCGTTCACCTGGGCTTCCGGCTGGAAGTCGCCTATTTACTGCGACAACAGGAAAACGCTTTCTTATCCTGCTATCCGTAACTTTATCAAATTAGAACTGGCTCGTGTGGTCAGTGAGAACTATGAAGATGCGGAGGCTATCGCCGGAGTGGCTACCGGCGCCATTGCCCAGGGAGCGTTGGTCGCTGATCTGCTGGGGCTGCCCTTTGTCTATATCCGCGCCACTCCCAAAGACCATGGCCTGGAAAATCTGATTGAAGGAGAGCTGAAGCCCGGTTCAAAAGTAGTGGTACTGGAAGACCTTGTCTCTACCGGAGGCAGTAGCCTGAAAGCTGTTCAGGCTGTGCGTAATTTTGGTTGCGAAGTCGTCGGGATGGTGGCTATTTTCACGCATGGTTTTCCCATAGCCGACAAACACTTCAAAGATGCTAACGTTAAGCTTACGACCTTGAGTAATTACGATGCCGTCATCGAAGAAGCTGTGCGTACCGATTATATCAGTCGCTCGGATATAGCGACCTTGCAGGAATGGAGAAAAGACCCGGCTAATTGGAACCCTCACCCCTGATAGACAGTGACAGATGACAGAATTTGTTAGCGACATAAAAGCCGTTCCTTATAACGACGAACGGATTTTCGGAATGTTATCCGACCTTTCCAATCTGGAAAGAATCAAAGACCGTATCCCGCAGGATAAACTGAAAGATTTTGTATCTGACAGCGATTCCTGTAGCTTCTCTGTTGACCCTGTAGGTAAAATAAGCTTCCGGATCATTGACAGAGAGCCGAATAAGACGATAAAATTTACGGCTGTCCATTCTCCTGTTCCCCTGGATCTGTGGATACAGCTCAAACAGGTAGCCGAAAATGACACCCGTATGAAACTGACCGTCCGTGCCGAGTTGAACCCTTTTATCAAACCCATGGTCTCAAAACCTTTGCAGGATGCGATAGAGAAGATATCAACCCTACTGGCATCCTTGCCTTATTAAACACGAACACTATACTATACATATATTATATATAACGATAGAATGACGCAGAAACTTTGGGAGAAGCATGTCAGGGTCGATCAGGAGGTAGAGACTTTTACGGTAGGGAAAGACCGGGAGATGGACCTCTACCTGGCTACGTATGATGTACTGGGATCGATGGCGCATATCACGATGCTGGAAAGTATCGGATTGCTGACCCGGGAAGAACTCAGGCTCCTGCTTGCCGGACTGAAACAAATCTACACGCTTGCCGGCGAGGGACGCTTTGTGATAGAAGAAGGAGTAGAAGATGTCCATTCGCAGGTAGAGCTCATGCTTACCCGTACCTTAGGCGATACAGGCAAGAAAATCCATAGCGGGCGTTCGCGCAATGACCAGATACTCTTAGACCTGAAACTGTTTACCCGTGCTCAGATACGGGAGATTGTAGCCTTGACATCCGGCTTGTCTGATGTGCTGCTCAGTCAGAGCAACCGCTATAAAGACGTTTTGCTGCCCGGATACACCCACCTGCAGGTAGCTATGCCTTCTTCTTTCGGTTTATGGTTTGGAGCGTATGCGGAAAGTCTGGCCGACGACCTCCTGCTGATGCAGGCTGCCTACAAGATATGCAATCGTAATCCCTTAGGCTCTGCCGCCGGATACGGCTCGTCTTTCCCTTTGAACCGCCGGTTGACAACCGAACTTTTAGGGTTTGACTCCATGAATTATAATGTAGTCTATGCCCAGATGGGGCGGGGGAAGATGGAGCGGACGGTGGCTTTTGCCCTGGCGGGGATTGCCGCCACAGTTTCCAGATTAGCTTTCGACGCCTGCCTGTTCAATAGTCAGAACTTTGGTTTTATCAGACTGCCCGAACGTTTTACTACCGGCTCCAGCATCATGCCGCATAAAAAGAATCCCGACGTCTTCGAACTGACCCGCGCCAAATGCAATAAAATACAGGGACTGCCCCAGCAGATTGCCTTGATCTGTAACAATCTTCCTTCGGGTTACTTCCGTGACATGCAGATTATAAAAGAAGTTTTTCTCCCCTCCTTCGACGAATTGAAAGACTGCCTCCGCATGACAACCTATATGATGAAGGAAGTGGAAGTGAACGAACATATTCTGAACGACGAGAAATACACGCCGATGTTCAGTGTAGAAGAAGTCAACCGCCTGGCGCTTTCCGGTCTTCCCTTCCGGGATGCGTATAAACAGGTCGGTCTCGACATCGAAGCCGGACGCTTTACTCCTGATAAAGACGTCAGACATACACACGAAGGAAGCATTGGCAATCTGTGTAACGAAGCGATTGCCGACCTGATGAGGCAGGTAATAGATGGTTTCGCTTTTGAGAAAGTAGCCGAAGCCGAACAGAAACTGATAAATGCATCCTGATGAAATACTCCTCCTTCGCCTCCTTTGCCTGCCTGCTGCTTTTCCTGCTAAGCTCTTGTAGTAAAGCCTATGTCTCCAGCATCCCGGATTATCCGGTCTATCTGGAACTGGATTTAGTTTTTGAAGATAAAGACCTGATCCCTGTGCCGGCCTATAAGATTTATACTCCCGGCAACATCAACCAAGATGTCGAACGGACAGGTTTCGGAGGCATACTGGTTTATCATGGACTGAATAGCGCAGGCATGGATGCTTTTTACGCCTTTGATGCCGCCTGCCCGTATGAAGCCAGCCGGACGACGACTGTAAGCGTGAGCGACGACCATCTGTATGCTGTTTGCCCCCAATGCGGGAGTCGGTATGAACTGTTAAACGGCATCGGGAATCCGGTAGAAGGGCCGGGCCGCGAACAACTAAAGGCCTATCATGTTTCCCGCAACGGAAATAAAATATATGTTCAATATTAATATAGTTGTAACTCAGTAACTAACTAACTGATTGTTTATTCGTAGTGCACTAACAGACGGAATATTGTTTACATTCACTTCCACAGCTGTGAAACCAGAAGTCTCACAATTGTGAAACCTGAGGTCTCACAGCTGTAAAACCTCGGGTTCTACAGCCGGACAAGGAAAATTTTCCAGGGACAAATTTATTAGTTTCATGGGAGCTTTGAAACAGTTGCTCCTGTTTTTTCCGTCAGTGTGAACTTGTAACTCCGAAAACAGGTGTTTTTTTTACTTTACGATTTGCGATATTAAAAGAATAAGTCTAATTTTGCAGGCTAAAATTAAAAACGATAATAATATTTTAAATCATTCGGAATGAATATATCGTTCAGTAAACAGGATGCAGTGAGTGGTATCCTGAAAATAAAAATGGCAAAAGAGGATTGTGCCGTACAAGTAGAAGCGGGTTTACGGCACTTTCGCAGGAATGCGAATATGCCGGGTTTCCGTAAAGGAATGGTACCCATGGGAATTATAAATAAGATGTATGGGAAACATGTGTTGGCCGAAGAAATGAATAAACTTGTTTCCGAAACGCTTTTAAAGCATATCCAGGAAAACAATATCGACATATTGGGCGATCCTCTGCCTAATGAGACAGAGCAGCAGGCATTTGATTTCGACACACAGGAAGAATTTGAGTTTTGTTTTGATCTGGCTCTTGCTCCGGATATTCATATAAAGCTAAGCTCCGGAGACCATTTAGACTACTACCGGGTGATTGTTGACGATGAAGTGCTGAATAAGCAGATTGAGTCTTACCGGGCGACTTTTGGTTCTTATAACTCTGATGCGGAAGAAGTGACGGATGAGAAAGATATGATAAAGGCGAAAGTGACCGAGCTGGAGAACGGCCTCCCCAAAGAAGAGGGGATTGTGGTGGAAGAAGCCGTATTGATGCCTATGTATATCAAAGATGAGGAAGCGAAAGCTGCATTCATCGGTGCGAAAAAGGATTCGGTGCTTACCTTCAATCCTCAGAAAGCATACAAGGGAGTGGAAATGGAAATAGCTACTTTCCTGCAGAAAGACAAAGCGGAGGTAGCAGGGATTACCAGTGATTTCAGTCTTGAGATTACCGAAATCGCGCATTATGAAGAGGCTGCATTGGATCAGGCATTGTATGATAAAATCTGCGGAGAAGGCACTGTGACAGACGAAGAATCATTCCGCGGAAAAGTAAGAGAATCCATAGGCGAACAATACTTTCCCCAGAGCGATTATAAATTTCTTACCGATATACGTCCTTTCCTGCTGGATAAAGCAGGCCGCATAGACTTTGCCGACGATATACTGAAGCGCTGGATACTGCTCACACATGACGATTACAAGACAATGGAACAGGTAGAAGAAAAGTATCCGAAGATAAGCGAAGACCTGAAATTCCACCTGATAAAGGAAAGTATTGTAAAGAAGAACAATATTGAAATAGAAGATAAAGACGTGGAAGCCATTGCGCAGAAAATAGTGAGAGCCCGCCTGGTACAGTACGGTATGCTGTCTGTCACCGACGAGCAGGTATCCACTTACGCCAAAAATATGTTGCAAGACAAAAATGCCTTGAGAAATATCGCTGACCGTGCGATAGAAGACAAACTTGTGAACTGGCTGAAGAAAACAGTCACTTTAGACATTAAAGAAGTTTCAATAAAGGAATTTGGGGACCTCTTTCAGATAGAAGAACAGGAACAACCGGTATAAATAGCGGGTTATTGCATGGAAAAAGGATTTCTCTTTAAAAAAGTATGAGCGGATTGCAAATTAATTGTTTCTTTCAGAATTTTATTTATAACTTTGTTATCCGTTTAAGAAAAAGAGGGGAGTCCTTTATTTATGTCTTTTACGGTACTAAATTATTGAAGATTTAAACAATGGAAGATTTCAGGAAATATGCAACGAAACATGCAGGTGTAAACAGTAATGCGCTGGATAGCTATATTCATATAAGCAGCAGCCTTACTCCGTATATCCTTGAGGAACGTCAGTTAAATGTACAGGCGATGGATGTTTTTTCCCGTTTGATGATGGATCGGATCATCTTTCTGGGGACAGCTATTGATGATCAGGTAGCTAATATCATTCAGGCCCAGTTATTATTTTTGGATTCAACTGATCCGGGGAAAGATATCTCTATCTATATCAACTCGCCGGGCGGTTCGGTCTATGCCGGATATGGAGTCTATGATACCATGCACTATGTGAGTAGCGAGATATCGACTATATGTACGGGAATAGCGGCTTCGATGGCCTCTATACTATTAGTTGCCGGAACAAAAGGAAAACGATTTGCTTTGAAACATTCGCGCGTGATGATACACCAGCCCCTGGGAGGCACACAAGGACAGGCCTCGGATATCGAAATCGTAGCCCGCGAAATAGTAAAGATTAAAAAAGAAGTCTATACGATTATTTCGGAGCATTCGGGGCAGCCTTACGAAAGAGTAGAAAAAGATGGTGACAGGGATTTCTGGATGAATGCGGAAGAAGCCCGAGAATATGGTATGATTGATGAGATTTTAATACGTAAATAATAATTGAACAAAAAAAATAAAAACCATATTCATATGGCCAAAACAGGAGATATCTGTACATTTTGCGGAAGAGGCAGCCGCGACGTAAATATGCTTATTAATGGAATATCAGGTGCTATCTGTGATATATGTGCTGTGCAGGCTTACGAAATCGTGATGGAACAGGGAGCACAGAGTAAAAACCCTTTCGGATTGAATCAGAAAGAACTACCCAAACCGGAAGATATAAAAAAATTCCTTGACCAATATGTTATCGGACAGGATGATGCCAAACGCTATTTATCGGTTGCGGTTTATAATCATTATAAACGTCTGCTGCAGAAAGTGACATCCGATGATGTGGAAATAGAAAAATCGAATATCATCATGGTAGGCGCTACCGGTACGGGAAAAACATTGCTGGCGCGTACGATTGCCAGATTGCTCCGGGTACCCTTTGCCATTGTGGATGCGACTGTTCTTACCGAAGCCGGTTATGTAGGCGAAGATATCGAAAGTATCCTGACCCGTCTGCTCCAGGCTGCCGATTACCATGTCGATATGGCCCAGCGAGGCATCGTCTTTATTGATGAGATAGACAAGATTGCACGTAAAAGCGATAATCCTTCCATTACTCGCGACGTAAGCGGCGAAGGAGTTCAGCAGGGTTTGCTGAAACTGCTGGAAGGCTCGATTGTAAACGTACCCCCCCAGGGAGGACGAAAACATCCCGAACAGAAGATGATCGCAGTAGATACCAAAAATATCTTGTTTATCTGTGGGGGAGCCTTCGACGGGATTGAGAAGAAAATAGCCCAGCGCCTTAATACCCGTGTGGTAGGCTATGTGGCCGGTAAAGAAAAGAACCTCTTAGACCGGGATAATATGCTGAAATATATCACCCCCACCGATTTGAAATCGTATGGACTGATCCCTGAAATTATCGGACGGCTCCCGATCCTGACTTATCTGAGCCCCCTGGATCGGAACACGCTCCGCAATATTCTTACTGAACCGAAAAATTCAATTGTCAAACAATACCTTAAGTTATTTGAAATGGATGGAATCAAACTTTTGTTTGATGAAGATGTGTATGAATTTATCGTTGATAAGGCGCTGGAGTTTAAACTGGGAGCCCGTGGTTTACGCTCAATCGTTGAGGCTATTATGATGGATGCCATGTATAGTATGCCTTCTGAAAATGAAAAGAAACTTCAGGTCACCTTAGCGTATGCAAAAGAAAAATTTGACAAGTCGGATACGAATCGCTTACAGATTGCTTGAAGATAGGCCTATTAATAGTTACCACGTATGACAAAAAAGGATATTCTGACTGAAAAACTAAAAATACATTTTGGGTTTGATACCTTTAAGGGAAATCAGAAAGCAATAATAGAAAATGTACTGGCAGGTAATGACACCTTTGTGTTAATGCCTACAGGAGGTGGAAAATCTTTATGCTATCAGTTGCCTTCTCTCCTGATGGAAGGAACGGCTATAGTGATATCTCCTCTGATTGCGCTGATGAAGAATCAGGTGGACGCTATGCGGACGTTCAGCGAAGAAGATGGGATCGCTCATTTCCTTAATTCTTCTTTGAACAAAGCAGCGATCGACCAGGTGAAAGAAGACCTCTTATCGGGGCGTACCAAACTTTTGTATGTCGCTCCGGAATCTCTGACAAAAGAAGAAAATGTGGATTTTCTGCGCCAGATAAAGATTTCTTTTTATGCGGTGGATGAAGCGCATTGTATCTCGGAATGGGGCCATGATTTTCGTCCGGAATATCGCCGCATTCGTCCGATAATAAGTGAAATAGGTAAACGTCCACTGATAGCTTTGACTGCTACGGCTACACCCAAAGTGCAGCATGATATTCAGAAAAACTTAGGAATGACCGACGCCATTGTTTTTAAGTCATCTTTCAACCGCCCGAATTTATACTATGAAGTCAGATCCAAAGGACCGGATGTGGACAGAGAGATTATCAAGTATATCAAAGCAAAGGAAGGCAAATCAGGTATTATTTATTGCTTGAGCCGGAAAAAAGTAGAAGAATTTGCCGATATACTCAAAGCAAATGGTATCAAAGCTTTATCCTATCATGCAGGTATGGATTCGCAGCAACGCACAATGAATCAGGATGCTTTTCTGATGGAGCAGGTGGATGTGATTGTTGCTACTATCGCTTTCGGAATGGGAATAGATAAACCGGATGTCCGCTATGTAATCCATTATGATATACCGAAAAGCCTGGAAGGATATTATCAGGAAACAGGACGATCGGGCCGGGATGGCGGCGAAGGACAATGTGTTGCCTTTTATGCCTATAAAGACCTGCAAAAGCTGGAAAAGTTCATGCAAGGTAAACCTGTTGCAGAGCAAGAAATAGGAAAACAATTATTATTGGAAACGGCTGCATACGCAGAAACAGCTTTATGCCGTAGGAAAGTCTTGTTGCATTATTTTGGTGAGGAGTATCTGGAAGATAATTGTGGGAATTGTGATAATTGTTTGAACCCCAGGAAACAAGTGGAAGCAAAAGAGTTGTTGAGCGCTGTACTTGAAGTAATAAGTGTCTTGAAAGAAAAGTTTAAAGCGGAATATATTGTCAATATATTAATAGGAAACGAAACAGCCGAAATACAATCGTATAAACACAACGAACTATCGGATATCTTTGGCTCCGGACAGGATGAAAGCGAGAAAACATGGAGCGCTGTGATCCGTCAGGCACTCATAGCCGGCTATCTGACAAAAGAGATTGAGAATTACGGCTTACTTAAAATCACAGGAAAAGGAAGAAATTTTATCGAGAATCCGGAATCGTTTAAAATAATAAAAGATATTGAGTTCGACGAAGACGACGAAGACGCTCCGGTACGAGGGGGAGCTGCGTGCGCTGTAGATCCCGTTCTCTACTCGATGATGAAAGACCTTCGCAAAAAACTTTCCAAACGTCTGGAAGTGCCGCCTTTTGTGATTTTCCAGGACCCTTCTCTTGAAGCAATGGCAACTACCTATCCGGTTACACTGGAAGAATTGCAGAATATACCCGGAGTAGGAGCAGGAAAAGCCAAACGCTACGGCGAAGAATTTATTATGCTTATCCGCAAACATGTGGAAGAGAATGAGATCGAACGCCCTGAAGACTTGCGCGTGCGTACGGTGGCTAATAAGTCGAAACTGAAAGTATGGATAGTACAGAGTATCGACCGAAAAGTGGCCTTAGACGATATAGCCCTGACCAAAGGACTGGAATTTCCCGAATTGCTGGATGAAATAGAAGCCATTGTTTATTCGGGTACGCGCATCAATATTGATTATTTTCTGAATGATGTCATGGACGAAGATCATATTGAAGATATTTATGAGTATTTTAAAGACTCGGAGACAGATGATCTGGAAGATGCCATCGCAGAGTTGGGCAGCGATTATACAGAAGAAGAGATTCGCCTGGTTCGCATAAAGTTCCTTTCCGAAATGGCTAATTGATAAGGTAAAAAACATATCTGGAACATACTTTTTAAGCATATTCCCCGTTTATACTCTCAGATGATATTTGTAATATGTTTGTAATATGAAGAAACAATTCCGGATTAAAAAGATCGTAATGGCATTGTGTGCCTTTGTTTGTTTTACAGGGAAAGCAAAAGACTTGCCCGATTCTGTGATAATGGTAGTAGGTGATAAAGAAGTGCCTCTGGCGGAGTTCATGTATATTGCCCGTAAAAATAATGAGGTGAACTTCTCAGACAAGAAGTCGGTAAACCAGTATGTTGAAATGTTTAAGAACTTTAAACTGAAAGTACTGGAGGCTGAAAATCTGGGCTTAAACCAATCTCCCGCTTTTGAAAGAGAATTGGAGACCTACAAAAGCCAACTGATTGCCGGTTATATGTCGGACAGAAAAGGAGAAGAAGAGGCAGCCCGGGTTATTTATGAAAGGGAAAGCGAGGCGCTTGTTATGAGCCATATATTATTCCCTTTTACGGAAGAGCAATGTGTGACGAAAGATACTGTCAGCCTTTACAGGCAAGCGATAGAAGTCTATAACCGTATTTGCCGGGGAGAAGATTTCGATACCCTGGGAATGAGTTTATCCAGGAATACGCAAGAGCGACAGAATCCTTCTGTATCTGACAGTATAACTGTCAGATATGAATATATTCCAAGATTTCTTCCACTGCAGAAATTAAAAGTTTTTGAAGATGTTGCTTATTCTATGCCTGCAGGAAAAGTGTCTTTACCGGTACGAACCTCGGAAGGCTTCTCCTTGATTAAGGTACATACGCGACGTCCGAATTTCGGATATATCCAGCTTGCTTATATCAATATTCCTTATACCATTGATTCGGTCACACGCAGCAAAGAAGTAGTGGAAAAGCTCATCAATGAAGTTTATGAAAAGGCTTCCGCGGGAGAAGATTTTACCTCTTTAGTGAGAACTTATTCTGTTGATACGGTTGGCGATGGGGTTTTACCCAGGTATGTCCCAGGCGAGCTTCTCTCCTCTATTGAAGATGCAGTGCTTGCGCTTTCGGAACCCGGCGATATAAGCCGGCCTCTCTATAGTGCGCAGGCTGCTTATATCTTTAAACTGATAGAGAAAAAAGAAAGACCTGCGTTTGATGCCGTGAAAGATAATATTATAAATGATATGGGAAAAACAGAATTGAATTTTGAATTGTACAGAGCATTTGATAATTATCTGAAGAAAGAATACAATTATACCTTTTATGCGGATGCTTATGCCGACCTGGAAAAATTATGTGATGACTATTTCCCAAAGAGCAGCGAGTTCTGGGAGAAAGCGAAAGATATGGATAAAACCCTGATTCGTCTGAACGGCGAAGATTTCCCTCAGAAAGAATTTGCCTATTATCTGCAACGTAATCCTTTTTCGGCGAAGACCTATTCCCAAGATTTCATGCAGGAGGTATTCAACCTTTTTGTGAGGGATATAGCAACGATGTTCGAACGGGAGAATCTGGAGACTAAGTATCCGGAGATTCCTCACTTGACTCAGGAGTACAAGGATGGTATATTACTTTTCGAGTTGAGCAATGAGAAAATATGGAGTAAACCTGTCGGAGAACAGGCAGCTCTGGAAACGGAATGGCTAAAAGAACTGAATGCAAAATACCCGGTTACGATCAATTCAAAACTCCTGACCAAACTAACCGGAAAGCAACGATGAGGAAGGAGAGCATTATCCTGACGGCGGCCGTTGGACTAATCTTGTGCTCGTGTAAAAGAACACAGATACTCGACACCGATGTGTTGGCAAAAGTGAGAGATAAAACACTGAGCCGGGCGGAAGTGCTTCGTATCATACCCAAAGGTTCCTCCTCTGCCGACAGTTTATTAATCGCTGAGAATTTTATAAAAAAATGGGTGAAAGACGCACTGGTCTATGAAGTGGCTTTGCGTAACCTGGAAGACGAAAAAACGGAAATAGAACAATTCGTTGAAGAATACCGTCATTCATTGTTTCGCTACCGGTATCAGGAACGATTGATAAAAGAAAAACTCTCTGCGGATATCAGAGTGGCAGACAGGATAAACTACTATGAAGAGAATCAGAAGAAGTTCATATTGGATAAGGGACTTATCAAAGGACTCTTCCTGAAAATTCCCCTCAATGCTCCGGGATTGTCGGATGTGAAAACATGGTATAGCTCAAGCTCTGTAGAATCGTTGGAGAAAATTGAGAAGTACAGTGTACAGAATGCAATTTCGTACGACTACTTTTACGACAGATGGGTAAGCTTCGACGAAGTAATGGCGAATATCCCCATGCAGGTAACGAATACAAATAACTTTCTGAGGAATAATAAAACGGTAGAACTATCAGACAGCAGTTATTGTTATTTATTGAATATCAAAGAATACCTTCCGGTAGGAAGTCTGGCTCCTTACGAATACGCAGAGCCTCAGGTCATCGAAATGCTGATTAATCAGCGGAAAATGGAGTTTTTAAGAAACTTTGAAGAAGAACTCTATCAGGATGCGATTAAGAAAGGCGATGTCGTATTCAGTAAAGAAAAATCATAAAACCTATAAAAAGAGTGGCATAATGAAAAAGATTGGTGTTGTATTTTTTCTGGCTTGTTGTTCTCTTGGTGCGACGGCACAAGAGAATGTGATAGATGAAATTGTATGGGTGGTGGGAGATGAGGCTATTTTGCGTTCGGATATTGAAACACAACGTTTATTTATGCAAAATGAAGACCAACGGCTCGACGGAGACCCCTATTGTGTGATTCCGGAACAGATAGCCATTCAGAAACTTTATCTGCATCAGGCAAAAATCGACAGTATAGATGCGAGCGAAACTCAGATACTCCAGCGGGTAGAGCAATGGATGAATTTTGCTGTCAATCAGATAGGGTCGAGAGAGAAAATGGAGGAATATTTTAATATGAAATATTCCCAGATTAAAGAACAGAGAAAAGAACTGATCCGCGAGCAACAGATTGTGATGCAGATGCAAAACCACCTGGTGGGCGAGATTAAACTCACTCCTTCGGATGTGCGGAAGTACTATAATCAGATACCGAAAGACAGTTTGCCGAATATTTCAACGACCGTTGAAGTTCAAATTATTACTCTGGAACCAAAAATCCCGCTTGAAGAAACGGATGCAATTAAGGCTCGTTTGCGCGAATTTACCGAGCAGATTAACAGTGGGCAATATACCTTTTCTTCCCTGGCCCGTTTGTATTCGGAAGATAAAGAATCGGCAACGAGAGGAGGGGAATTGGGCTTTATGGGGAAAACATCCCTGCTTGCCGAATTTGCTAATGTGGCGTTTAATCTGACCGACCCCAAACGGGTCTCTAATATCGTTGAAACAGAATATGGTTTTCATATCATTCAGCTGATAGAAAAACGGGGCGACCGGATCAACTGTCGCCATATCCTGCTCAGACCCAAAGTCTCTGAAAAAGAAATAGTCGAAGCAACGGTTCGGCTGGATTCTTTGTATAATGATATACAGACAAATAAATTCGCATTTGAAGAAGCGGCCACTTATGTCTCCTACGATAAGGATACCCGGAATAATAAAGGCCTGATGGTGAACCAGAATTATGAAAGCAATAACGCCGGTACCTCTAAATTTGAATTGCAGGAACTGCCGCCCGAAATAGGAAGAATGGTTTATGATATGAAGGTGGGCGAAATCTCGAAACCCTTTACCATGCTGACAACTAAGCAGAAAGAAGTAGTCGCCATTGTAAAACTGAAAGCAAGAACAGAAGCTCATAAAGCCAATATGACAGACGACTATCTGACTCTTAAAAATATGGTCGAATCCCGTAAAAGAGAAGACCTGCTGAACGAATGGATTGCTAAGAAGCAGAAAAATACATATATACGTATTAGTGAAGGCTGGCGTAATTGTGATTTCCGCTATCCGGGCTGGATTAAAGAGTGAGAATAAAATGAGAATAAAGGACATTGCGTTTGCGCTGATATGTAATCTGCTTTTCTTTTGCAACCCTGTGCAGGCGCAGGATTCCGTTGCTACCGGGAAAACCAAGGTCTATCTGGAGCATGCGAATACCTTGTCTTTTAATAAAGAGATTAATCCTGATAATAAAGTGCTGATAGGGGATGTTGTGTTTCGGCACGACAGTTCGTATATGTATTGCGACAGCGCCTACTTCTTCGAATTGACAAACTCTCTCGAAGCCTTCAGCAATGTGCGGATGGAGCAGGGTGATACCTTGTTTATTTATGGAGATTGGCTGTATTACGATGGCAATACTCAATTGGCACGCCTGCGTAAAAACGTCAGAATGGAGAATAATCAGGTGACACTGTTTACCGATAGCCTGAATTACAGCCGTCCGGAAAATATAGGCTATTATTTTGACGGAGGCTTGGTTGTCGATGAAGAAAATAAATTGTCTTCTTCTTTTGGAAAATATTCGCCGGATACCAAACTGGCTGTTTTTAATGATAGTGTGAAACTCGTTAATCCTCAGTTTATCTTGTATTCGGATACGCTTCATTACAATACCGATAGCAAAATAGCTACGATTCTGGGGCCTTCCGTCATTGAGTCGGATAGCGGAACGGTTAATTCTTCCAGAGGATGGTATAACACGGAAACCAATATTTCGTTATTATTAGACCGTTCACAGCTCGTTTCGGGCAACCGGATACTGATAGGCGATTCGATAAGTTATGATAAAAACAGCGGCTTTTCCGAGGTTTTTGGGAATATGTCCTTACGTGATACCTCGCAGATGATCATACTGGAAGGCCAATATGGCTACTACAATGAGAAGACGGAATTTGCCTTGGCTACGGATAGCGCCCGTTTCAGAGAATACTCCCAGGGAGATACCTTGTATTTATATGCTGATACACTGCAAATGACGACAATAGAATCTTCCTACAGGGAGCTTAAAGCTTATTATGGCGTTCGTTTTTACCGGATAGATTTACAGGGGGTATGCGATTCGATGCTTTTCAATACCCTCGACTCTATATTGTATATGTACACTGATCCGGTAGTCTGGAATGAGGAATATCAGCTCTATGGCGATACCATCCTGGTTTATCTGAACGACAGTACAATCGATCATGCGCATATCATACAGTTTGCATTTGCAACGCAGTTTCTCGACACTACTTATTATAATCAGCTGAAAGGTAACGATATGATAGCTTATTTTGAGGGAAGCGCCATGCGCCGCATTGATGTCAGCGGAAACGCAGAGTCTATATTTTATCCGATAGACAATGGGAGTATGATCGGATTGAATCAAACCAGAAGCGCCTATCTGAGCATCTGGCTGGAAGAGAATAAGCTGGAACGCCTTAAACTATGGCCGAACTCGGAAGGCAGTCTGATACCTATCCCCGATCTGCTTCCTGACCAAAAGACGTTAAAAGATTTTTATTGGTTTGATTATCTGAGGCCTATGGATAAAAACGATATCTATCGGAAAGTAAAAAGAAATACCGGTGACTCACCCAGGAGAAGCAATAAATTCGTACATTAGCGCTTGTATTTATCTCTAAATTTTTAATTGATATGGGAATCTTTTCATTTTATAATGTGCGTAAGCCCCGGCAATTCAACTATAAGCCTCTTTATTATGATGTCCGGAAAGAGGCTTTGGAAGAGCGTAAACGGAAGGTAAAGCGTGAGTTAGGCATGAAAGTAGCGGAGGAGGAGTATAAACCCCTGATCAAAGGCTCTTTTATCGAGGGAACGACTCATTTAAGGAAAAGCCGTTTGAGAGGCGATGACAGCCGTTCGCGCCAGTATAAAAATGTGCGCCTGGCTATCATCCTGAGCCTTCTTCTGGTGGCATTGTGGTTTTTCTTCTGGAGATGAGTGATATTATTCATTTGTTACCGGATAGTATTGCCAATCAAATTGCTGCAGGTGAAGTAATACAACGTCCGGCATCGGTTGTTAAAGAATTGACAGAGAATGCGATTGATGCTGGTGCGACGCATATCCGGATTTATATCAAAGATGCAGGGAGAACATTGATTCAGGTAATTGATGATGGCAAAGGCATGTCGGAAACAGACGCCCGGATGGCTTTCGAACGACATGCTACGTCTAAAATTTCAACTGCCGCCGATTTATTTGCTCTCCGTACGATGGGTTTCCGGGGCGAGGCGCTGGCATCCATTGCGGCAGTGGCTCAGGTTGAACTGCGTACGCGCCTTAAAGGTGCAGAATTAGGAACCCGCCTCGCTCTCTCAGGCTCTGAATTACAGGAAATAGAAGCGGATGCCTGTGACGAAGGAAGTGTCTTTTCCGTGAAAAATCTCTTTTTTAATATACCGGCGCGACGCAAATTCCTGAAATCAAACGAAGTGGAGTTCCGCCATATCCTGAACGAATTTGAGCGTATCGCCTTGGTTAATCCTCAGATTCATTTGTCGCTCTACCGGGATGAGACAGAGCTGTTTAATCTTCCCGCCTCAGGGCTTCGGCAACGCATTATCAAGGTATGCGGGAAAGCATTCAATCCGAAATTACTCCCTGTTGATGTGAAAAGCTCCATACTCACGATTACGGGCTTTACGGGGCGTCCCGATTCTGCCAGGAAGCGCGGAGCATTACAGTTTTTCTTTGTAAATGGGCGGTTTATGAAGCATTCGTATTTTCATAAAGCCCTTATGCAGGCCTACGATCGCCTGGTTCCTGCCGGCGAAATGCCTGATTATTTCATCTATTTTACCATCGACCCCGCCTCGATTGATGTCAATATACATCCGACAAAGACAGAAATTAAATTTGAGAATGAGTCCTCAGTCTGGCAAATCTTGCTGGCTGGCATACGCGAATCCCTGTCTAAATCAAATGCTGTACCTTCTATCGACTTTGATACAGAAGGTAGTATAGATATTCCTGTCTATAGTTCGGAAAATAATCACAGGCCTCTGAAAATGCCTCAGGTTCAGATTGATCCTACCTATAATCCTTTTCAGAACACGGCTTCTTCTCCGCGTAAAAACCTGGAATTTGATTGGTCTAAACTCTATAAAGGCTTTGAAGAAGAAAAGGAACAGCCGGTGCAATCGGAGATAAAACACTCTCAGGATGAGGCTGCTGAAGAGCTTTTCAATGCATGTTATCAATACAAGGGGCGGTATATTATTACTTCTTTAAAATCCGGATTGGCGATAGTCGATCAACACCGGGCGCATATACGCATATTATTCGATCAATACCTTTCCAATATCCGGCGCCATAAAGGAGTCTCACAGCAGATACTTTTTCCTGAAATAGTGGAATTTACGCCCTCCGAAGCCCTTATGTTGCCATCCATTCTGGAGGAACTTTATTATGTAGGCTTCGATATCAGCGACCTGGGAAATAATAGCTACGCCATTAACGGAGTTCCTGCCGGACTCGAAAAACCAAACCCTGCCGTATTAGTAAAAGATGCTGTTAATCACGCGATTGATACAGGCTGTCGGGCGCATGAAGAAATCTGTGAAGCCATAGCCCTTTCATTGGCTAAAGCAATGGCTATTCCTGCTGGTAAAAACCTCTCTGTTGAAGAAATGAATTCGTTGATTGCCTCTTTATTTGCTTCTTCCTCTTCCACCTATTCTCCCGAAGGAAAGTTGATCGTATCGATACTCACTGACGAGGAATTAAATAAACAATTCAGATAATCGCATAACAGCTTCCGCCATTCATGCAATGACATAATCGGATCCGATGTCTGTTCAATGGTAAAAAAGAATGCTGTTTTAATTAATTAAAATGATTATTAAAAACAAAAACAATCGTACGGCCCGGAGTCTGTTCGATTCTATTTACTGATAATTCCCTTACTGATAAAAATTTATTATCCGGAGAGAGAATGTTTATATGATTCGGAAGAGGAGCAGACGTTTGTTTTATTTACCGGCCCCAGGAAGATGCGTATTGTCTGCTTTTGTTTCAATATACAATTGATTCATGATAAGTATCGTTTAAATAGAGCGGATAATGGCTCAGACAATAGACTTTGTCTGAATAAGAATAAAAGAAAACAGAAAACAATCCATTTGGATTGCCTGACTGTCGGAAAAAGGTAAGCGGAGGGGGAAAACTGCCATGCCTGAACCTCGGATTTCTGCCGGTTTTTCGCATCAGGGTGCAGTTCGCTTCTGAAAAATCAATTCTGCGGGAGTTCAGGAAACCCTGGTTGATACGAAAAACAATAAATTTGCATCAATATGATATAAATAGGGCATAAATACGGCCTGTTTATTTCCATATCCCGGATTAATGTTTTAAATTATTATTTCATTATGCTCACTCCGGAACCCGTGATGAGCGCAAAAACGAAAAGAGGATGTTGCTTTCGGGCACATCCTCTTTTTTTAATCTTTCACACGGTGTTTTACTTTCTGATGCCGAGTTCTTTGATAATGTGGCGGTATCTTTCGATATCGTTTTTGATTAAGTAATCCAATAAACGACGACGTTTACCTACCAGCATCTTGAGCGCTCTCTCAGTGTTATAATCTTTGTGATTTGACTTCAAATGCTGAGTCAAATGAGAGATACGGTATGAAAACAATGCGATCTGGCTCTCAGGAGAACCCGTGTCAGTGTTAGACTTTCCGTACTTCCCAAAGATTTCTTGTTTTTTTTCTGAATCCAAATACATGATTCTTTTTACTTTAATAAATGAATACTATATTATCTAAGTGGGTGCAAAGATACGTATTACTTTTTGACCGGCAATACTTTTACCTGTTTTTTCCGGAACAGATGCCTTTGCCTTGGGTTTACACGTTTACACGGCTGTTTTTTGTGAAGGCTTGGATTTTTGTTGTACTTTTGCAGGCACAAATTTAGTCTCAATGCAAAAGATTAGGAATATCGCGATTATCGCACATGTGGACCACGGAAAGACAACGCTCGTGGATAAAATGTTACTGGCCGGGAAACTTTTCAGGGAAGGACACGACCAACTCGACCAGTTCTTAGACAGTAATGACCTGGAACGCGAACGGGGAATTACCATCCTGGCCAAAAACGTATCCATACAATATAAAGGGTATAAAATAAATATTATAGATACACCCGGACATGCCGATTTCGGGGGCGAAGTAGAGCGCGTATTGAATATGGCCGACGGCTGCCTGCTGCTCGTCGATGCCTTTGAAGGCCCGATGCCGCAGACACGCTTCGTGCTGCAGAAAGCAATTCAGATAGGATTGAAGCCTATTGTAGTGATCAATAAAGTAGATAAACCCAACTGCCGCCCCTCGGAAGTGCAGGAGATGGTGTTCGATCTCATGTTCAGCCTCGACGCTACGGAAGAACAATTGGATTTCCCGACCATTTACGGATCGGCCAAACAGGGATGGATGTCGGACGACTGGCAGAAGCCAACCGATCATATCTATCCCATATTAGACGCTATCATCCGCTACATACCGGAACCGGAAGAGCTGGAAGGCGCTTCGCAGATGCAGATTACCTCGCTCGACTATTCACGGTATGTAGGACGCATAGCCGTAGGGCGCGTACACCGTGGCGAATTGAGGGAAGGACAGGATATCATACTTTGCAAACGCGATGGCTCGGAGATAAAATCGAGGATAAAGGAAGTGAATGTGTTTGAAGGACTGGGGCGTACACGGGTGCCTTCCGTACGATCGGGGGATATCTGCGCCTTGATAGGCGTCGAAGGCTTTGAAATAGGAGAAACGGTATGTGATGTGAACGCCCCTGAGCCTCTGCCCGCTATCGCCATCGACGAGCCGACCATGTCGATGCTCTTTACCATCAATAATTCGCCTTTCTTCGGCAGAGACGGCAAATACGTAACCTCACGCCATCTGTATGAACGCCTGCAGAAAGAACTGGATAAAAATCTGGCACTGAGGGTACTCCCTACCGATTCGGCCGATGCCTGGCTGGTGTACGGACGGGGAGTGCTTCATCTCTCGGTACTGATTGAAACCATGAGACGCGAAGGCTACGAGCTGCAGGTCGGGCAGCCACAGGTCATTATTAAAGAGATAAACGGTCTCAGATGCGAACCGGTGGAACAACTCAGCATCAACCTGCCGGACGAAACCTCCAGCCGCATCATCGACATCGTGACGAGGCGCAAGGGAGAGATGACGATGATGGAAAGCAAGAACGGACGGATGCACCTGGAATTTATCATCCCCTCGCGAGGCATTATCGGGCTGAACAATGCGGTATTGACAGCCTCGGCCGGCGAAGCCATCATCGCCCACCGCTTCCTTGAATACCAACCTTGGAAAGGCGAAATAGAACGCCGCCTGAACGGCTCCATCATTGTCATGGAGACGGGAACGGCTTTTGCCTACGCCCTCAACAACCTGCAGTCGCGCGGGCGTTTCTTTATCTCTCCCCAGGAGGAAGTCTATGCCGGACAGGTCGTAGGCGAGCATACCAAAGAGGGCGATCTGGTCGTAAACGTCACGAAGTCGAAGAAGCTCACCAATATGCGGGCTTCGGGTTCCGACGAGAAGGTAGCCCTTGCTCCTCCCCTTATCTTCAGTCTGGAAGACTCGCTTGAATACATCAAGATCGATGAGTATGTAGAGATAACCCCCTCTTATACCCGTATGCGCAAAATCATCCTCGACGAAACCGAGCGTAAAAGGCAAAACAAAAAATAAAGACTACTTTCACTCCCCAAAGTATATAGGGCCTTTCCCCCCCCGAAACCTGTATATAGTTCACTCCCGTCCGGTTTATTCCCGGACGGGAGCAAATTTATCTCGGACGGGATCGGATTTATTCCAGACGGGAGCAGGACGACACACAATCCCCCCGAGACTTTTCACGAAAAATCCTTCACTCCTTCACCGAGGGTATAACTCTCTGAGTGATATAAAATTAAGGTGTGAAGGACGGGCTTTTCATCCTTCACCTCTCCCCCGGCCCTTTCCCTGCGGAGCGGCCCCCTTTCCTCCCCTGCCTTGCGGGAGAGGCCGGAGGAGAAGTACGTCCCAACTATACGAGTGAGACTTCCGGATATAAATCCGGACAGCTGTTTCAG
>JAISZA010000112.1 GCA_031269535.1 Tannerellaceae bacterium | reverse complement strand
TTCGCATGTGTGATTTTTTGCCATTGCAGATTGTATGGCATTTTCCATGCCGGCAAATAGCCCACTGTTATATAGTGTTTCGGGGTATTGCTTTCGGGATTACCCGGGACGTAACTTATGCATCCCTCCGCTACGATGGATATAAACAGGATTATCAGTACTGCTTTTTTCATATTCTTACTGCATTTTACAAAGTTCAAAGTTAATAAGATTATTACGAATATCAAAAAAGAAGCCGCGAACGGGGGGGCAATTCAAATTGTCGCAGATTCAATGGATTTCTATCGTCATTGCGAGGTACGAAGCAATCCAGGGTGTGCCCGGTCTGGATTGCTTCGTACCTCGCAATGACGGCCCGTAATGACGATGCGACCATTTGAATTGAAAATCGACGTAGTCAAATGCACCCAATACAAAAACAATATAGGTTCCGTAGGCAGCATAGGCAGCCGGAGATTATCTGCGGGCATCATTAGGCTGCCCTTTCCGGGCGCCCGCCGGATTATTCCGTTTTATACCCAGGGCGTTGCCCTGGGCTGGGTTTTTCTGGGCTTTCAGCCCGGAAAAACTTCCGGATTTTCCCTACAGATAAAAATAAAACGAGCCGGAACGGACAAGACATACCCCCGTCCGACTCATCCTGACAGCGAAAAGGGCTGAAGGGTGCATTTGACTACGTCGATTTTCAATTCAAATGGTCGCAGATTCAGTGGATTTCCGTCGTCATTGCGAGGTACGAAGCAATCCAGGGCGCCCCCGATCTGGATTGCTTCACCCTCTGGGTTCGCAATGACGGCCCGCAATGACGGGGCGACAATTTGAATTGAAAATCGAGATAGTCAGGAGATTTGTTTTTTTGATTAATTTTGACAGCTGATTGAAAACCGAAGAAAAGCTTACTGATAAGAATATGAATAAGAACGAAAATATACGCAAAGCGTATTTTGCTTCCGGCTGTTTCTGGGGCACTGAATATTGGTTTATGAAAGCCGCGGGCGTAAAAAGAACAACCGTGGGGTTTATGGGCGGACATCCGGATAATCCGACCTATCCGCAAGTCAGAACCGGCTCGACCGGCCATCTGGAATGTGTCGAAGTGGAATATGATACGGCAGAAACAAGCTATGAACAGCTGGTGAAATTGTTTTTTGAAACACACGATTTTACACAAACCGACGGGCAGGGGCCCGACATCGGTTCACAATATTTGTCCTGCATTTTTTATACCCAGGAAGAAGAAAAAGAAATAGCGGAGACCTGGATCGCCCATCTGGAAAAGCAAGCCTATCAGGTAGCCACAAGCTTACGACCGGCATCTGCCTTCTGGATAGCCGAAGATTATCATCAGCAGTATTACGAACACAAGGGGACACAGCCTTATTGCCACCATTACAGGAAGATATTTTAAGATGTGAACAGCCCGGTGCGGCCTCTCCGGGCTGTTCACAGGGTGTATTTCCGGATTAGTTGATATGTTCCGGATCGTAAACAATCGCTACCGCCCCATCGCTCAGCATCATGGGATTAGTGGCGCCCATAGCGCCTACCTTTGCATAGGGGGCGGGCACTGCACCTTCTGTATCCTCTTCGCCCAAGCGCCTGGCCAGGGCGGTCATCGTGAGCATATACGCTTTGTCTAAAGCTCTTTTCACATGCGGATAATGGCCGCAGTATATTTTCGTAATCCCTTTATCCATCCATGTCAGCATACGTTTGCACGACTCGTAATACATCGCCATCGGTATATGGGGCTTCAGTTGCATCCATACCTGTCCGGAGCCAAAAGCATCGCCGGTGTAAGCAATGGCTTCCGCACGGTCGATCAGGATGATGGAGCCCGGCGTATGCCCCGGCATCAGATCAACCTCCAGCCGGGTTCCGCCCAGATCAATCACATCTCCGACATAGAGATAATTCACTTTGCCTTTGTAATTATAGGATTTCAGCAGTTCATTATCGGCAGGATGAATGTATATTTCCCTGAAATAACCGATATTCCCGATATGGTCGGGGTGGGCATGTGTAGCGATTACCATCAGGGGTTTTTGGGTAATAAGCCCGACGATGCTATCCAGCGCACGGCATTTGGTGCCGGTATCAATCAAGACAGACTTATGATTGCCTTCAATGATATACATGGTCGTCTTATCCGATGTTTCAACCACATAGACATTCTTTTCCAGGCGTGAAATGCTCAGCTCTTCGTTTTTGAACACTTCCTGGCTATACGCATAAAAGCAGCTTATCCATAAGAGGCCTATTAATTTTATCTTTTTCATTGTATGATAGTTTAATTGTTATTTTCCAAAATTACGCGATACGAAAGGGAGGCAGGTATAGAGCGCCGAATGCCAGTACTCAAAGGTATGTCCTCCGTCGCGGACCCGGAACTGGCAGGGGATGCCGGCTTTTCGCATGGCCTGTGTAAATTCGATATTACGGTCGAGCAGGAAGTCGTCGTCTCCACAGTCGATAAACCAATGCACCGACCGTAGTTGTTGCTTACGCGCCTCATCGGCCTCTTCTACGTGTTTAATGCAATTATTTTCTTTTACCGATTGTGTGAGGATAGCCATTTTGTCGCCGGGGCTTTGTGCCGGAGCAGCGCCTTCGTCGGGGATATTCATCAGGGCGCTCATCGCATACACTGAGGAGAACAGCTCCGTATGCAATTGCCCGTAACGGGTAGCTCCGCCGCCGCCCATCGACAAGCCTGCCACCGCCCGGTGTTGTTTGTCTCCTATTACCCGGTAATTACTTTCGATATAGGGAAGAAATTCCGTGAAAAAGAAAGTTCCGTATTTCCATCCCGGCATGTCGAAATAGCCGTTCCAGGCGCCTTCATACACGTTTCCGCCGGCATTGGGCGTAACGATAATCATTTCGCAGGCTTCGCCGCTTGCGGTCAGTTGATCCATGACATCTTTCAGGTGCCCCCGCACCGTCCAGCCCATATTGGTGTCCATCATTCCGTGCAGCAAATAGAGGATCGGATACTTTTTCTGCGTATCCGTTTCATAACTCATGGGCAGAAAGATGTTGTAATCACGGTCTGCATCCAGTGTTTTGCTGTGCATGGTTTTTGTTTCAATCCTGCTCTGAGGCCCTGCCGGCCCGAATTGTGCCGAAGCATTCCAGGCCGTTGCCAGCATTGCCAATAATACAATTGTTGTTTTCATACGATATTATAGTTTTATAATTAATAACCGGGATTCTGTTCCAGCCAATCATTCACGTTTATCTCCGTCTGAGGGAAAGGCAGGTATTCGTCTCTCCCGACGGTGAAACCGGCGTCGGGTTTTTCATTATCCGCATATTCTACTTCCCATCTTAGGGGCAAGCCCTGCTCTGTCCTGGCTGTGATTCTGAACGTAGGCAGCTTCTTCCCTTTATCCGCAAGTACGATTGGGGCGTCTCCCCAGCGGATCAGGTCCTGGAAGCGGAGTGCTTCCATGGCCAGTTCGAGTTGGCGTTCCAGCTTGACGTCGTCCATCGTAATATTGGATTTCGGGCTGAGTTTAGCCCTTGTGCGCACAATATTCAGGTATTTGGAAGCATCGGGATTATGGGTCTTCACACATGCTTCAGCCAGCATCAGCAAGACATCGGCATAACGCAAGACGGGCGTATTGGAGAAATTACCTCCCCAGGCTATGACAAACTCTTCCGACTGTTTGGGCAGGTATTTCCAGCGCCATAATCCTTCATTGCCGGATACGCCCATTTCAATGACGTCCATACCCATTGGCATGATCTGCTCCCATGTCTTCATGGATAAGTTGAGCCGGTAGCCCTCTTCCCCTTCTTCTTTGAGGAAGGCGTTGCGAAGGGTTTGGGTAGGATTCATGAATCCGAATCCCTGGTCTATCTTGAAGTCATAATAGCTCAGAGCCAGGCCCGGGTCCTTGACGGTAAGGAACGAGTTGAAAGTCCAGTTGATTAATACGCCGAGCAAACCTCCCTGGGCAAAGAGGTTGTTGGTATCGAAGTGACGGTTTGTTTCTATCACATACTCCTTGCAGTTGTCGGCTTCTATATGATAGAGTGCACCGAAATCATCAATCAGTGCGTATTTTCCCGAGTTAACGACTTTTTCCAATGTGTTCATGGCTTCGCTGTTTTTTCCTTCGTAAAGATAGACTTTTCCTAAATATGCCGTAGCGGCCTCCAGGGTGATACGGATATTAATTTCATTGTCGTTCACATCTTTTTTCGAGGGAAGGGCATTTGAATGGATGGCATCCGTGAGGTCTTGCTCAATCTGCGCCCATAGCTGAGCGATGTCAGCATTGGGCTGCTTGTATTCACCGGGGTTGAGCACTGTGGTTACCAGGGGCGCCCTTCCCCATAGGGTCACCAGTTCAAAATAGCAATATGCCCTGAAGAAGCGAGCTTCGGCCAACACACGGGATTTGATACTGCTTTCTGCCGTGAATCCGTCGGTTATCAGGTTCGCCATATAAATGGTTGAATACAAGTTTGAGAAATATGTCTCCACGTGTGAACTGTTTGCAGGAGTCAGGACGGATTCATAGACGTTCTCGTAGTCCAGGTTATCATCCCGCCAGGCTCCTCCCTTATGCAGGTCGTCGGCCATGAGGTTTTTGAAGAGGAAGCCGGTGGTAAAGGTCGCCCTCCAGTTGTTGTAAACAGCCGTAATTGCTTCCATCGCATCTTCATCGGTCTGATAAAAGTTTTCGACGTTAGTCACTCCCTTCTGGGGGATATCCAGCTTGTCTTCGCAGGAGCAAATGAGTATGGCCGCCGCCAGCAGCAGGGTTGTAGAAATGATATATGCTTTCATTGGATGTGTCTTTAAATGTTTTTAAAATGTTACGGATATTCCTATAACGGTCTTTCTGGTATTGGGATAATTCCCATAGTCTATTCCCATGCCGCTGGTAGAGTTAGCCGAGACTTCAGGGTCGAGTCCCGGATAAGGAGTCAGGACGAACCAGTCGTCTAAGGAAGCATACAAGCGCAACTGTCCGGCCTGTATCTTCTTTGTCCACACCTCAGGCAGGGTATAACCTAACTGTATCTGTTTTATTTTGAAATAAGAGCCATCGAAAACGTAGGCGTCGGAGTAGCGGTAAATATCGCCTCTAAGGCATCCGGGCTTGGCGTACTTGGCGTTGGGATTGGCCGTTGTCCAGCGTTGGTCGAATATCTCCTTTATATTGTAGGTGATCGTACCCCATCCCAGGGCGGATAAGATACTGTTTCCGGAGGCTCCGGAACCGAATACGGAGAGATCAAGCCCTTTCCATGCGGCGTTCAGGGTAAGGCCGTAGGTAATGTCAGGCATAGGCTTCCCGATTTCCATACGATCCTGGTTGTCGAAGAGGCCGTTTTCATCTACATCGACAAATACAGGGTTGCCCTTATCGTCCAGATGATCGACCTTATAGCCCCAGAAATACCAGACGGGTTTTCCTACTTCAAAGGCAGAGACGCCACCGCCGGATGTAATGCCTGCTCCGCCGACGATGCGTCCTTCGCTAATGGAAGGGTCGAGGTAGGTGACTTTGTTTTTCAGGTAAGAAAAATTAGCGTTTACGCCGTAAGAGAAATCCCCGAGGCTTCCGCGCCAGCCAAGCTCCAGTTCGACTCCTTTGTTGGATACGTTCCCGGCATTAATGGGAGGCGCCGTGTTGCCGGCTTCAAAAGGTACGCTGCTGCCGGTTACTATCAAGTCTTTCGTCTTCTTGTCGAACCAATCGAAGGTAAAAGACAGCCGGCTATTGAACAGCCTGAGGTCGATGCCGAAGTCTAACTGTTCGGAGGTTTCCCATTTCAGCTTCGGATTACTTAACTGTGCCGGCGACGAGGCTATATTATATATGATATCACGGGCGAAATAAGAATACCCGGCGCTGTTGTTCGAGATGGCGCTCGAATACATGTAACGGCCCAGGTTGCTGGTGCTCCCGTTTTGCCCCCAGCTAAAGCGCAGTTTGGCAAAGCTGAGGACGTCTTGCGTGGGGAAGAAGTCTTCGTTCGACAACGTCCAGCCGGCTGATACGGCGGGGAAGTAACCCCATCGCCCCTCCTCAGGCAATACAGACAGGTCGGCGGCGTCGGCGCGCATCGAAGCCTGGAGCATATACCTGTTGCCGTAGTTGTACCCCGCACGGGCAAAGTACGACAACTTACGGTTTACTGTATTATATCCCGCGGCGCTCTTATTGGCATCGCCGGCAGGATAGGAGACATCGGCAAAAAGCGGGTCATCCTTCATTACCTTGTCCACGGAACCGGAGACGTACGTCAGGTCGTTTTCCGAAAAGGCCGTACCCGCCATCACGGTGAGGTCGTGCTTGTCGTCGAACTGCACCGAGTAATTTGCGAAGTTCTCCCACTGGTAATAAAGCGCCGAGGTGTTGGTGCGGGTTGCCGAGTTGAGCTTGTTACTCACGGAGGTTGCCCCGTAATAGTCGTTGCTGTAAGAGTACGTATTGGCATTGCTTATGCGGTAGCCGAGTTTGGAAGTCAGCACGAATCCCCGGAAGGGCTTGAAGTCGGCGAAGAGCGTCCCCAGCAGGTTGGTGCCGTAGTTTTTGTTTTCCGTAGCATCGCGGGTTACGAGGGGGTGCACCAGGTCTCCTCCGCCAAGGGCGCTGTAATAGCGCCCGTTCCCGTCGGTCAGCAGCGTCCATCCGGCGTCCTTCAGGTTCTGCATGGAGGCAGGCAGGGCGTCGGGAGCATAGGTGTCGGCCCAATAAGGACTGAAGATCATCACCTTTGCTATCAAACTTGAGTAAACGTTGGGATTACCCGCTTGCGTGCCTCCGTCGGCGATGTTCCTCCGTTCCCATTTCTCAAAGGTATTGGTGGTTCCTATCTTCAGCCAAGGCTTGATGTTGTAGTCTGCATTAAGCATGGGAGCGATGCGCTTGTAGTAATCCTTATTCCCTTTTATAATCCCATCGTCATTCAGCATATTCAGCGAGAGATAGAAAGAGCCTTTCTCGTTGCCTCCCTGGAAATTTACAGTATGCCGCTGGGTGGGCGAGTCTTCAAAAGTCGCATCATACCAGTCTGTTGTGCTTTTGCCGTCCCAGACGCCTGTGGTGATTAAATTTTGGACGTCGGCATCCGTAAACGTCGGGCTGGCTTCTTTACTCATCAGAAGCGCCTCTTCGGAAGTTATAAGTTTAGGTCTGCGTGCCAACTGATTATAGACAAACTGATATTCGTATGAGATATTACTAAGGCCGGTCTTCCCTGTTTTGGTCGTAATGAGAACGACCCCGTTACCGGCTTCTGCTCCGTAAATAGCGGCAGAGGCAGCATCTTTCAGAACTTCGATTGAAGCGATGCTGTTCGGGTCGATCGAGCTGATATCCGCTATTCTTAATCCGTCCACCACATACAAAGGGTCGGAAGTTCCGTTTGATGAATACCCCCGCACGCGAATGCTTGGCGACGCACCGGGTTGCGCCGATGTCGTGATAAGCTGTACGCCGGCCGTTTTCCCTTGCAGAGCTTGCTCGGCGCGGGTAATAGAGCGCCCCTGAATGTCTTCCGACTTAACAGAAGAGATAGCACCGGTCAGGTCGCTCTTCCTCTGTACGCCATAGCCTACAACAACAACCTCATCCAGGCTTTCCGAATTTTCTTCCAGCCGGACGTCAATCTGCGAACGGTTATTGATGCTTACTTCCTGCGCGACATATCCGATGTAGGAGAACCGGATGATGGCATTGGGCGGAACCTGAATCCGGTAGTTCCCGTCCGGACCGGTCACGGTTCCGTTTGTAGTTCCTTGTTGTAAGACGCTTACGCCAATAAGTGGTTCTCCCTGCGTATCAGTCACCGTACCCGATACTGCTGTGTTCTGCCCGTAAGCAAGTACAACTGTCAGGAATGAAATAATAGTACAACAAATTCTTTTGTTTTTCATTTCTATAATATTATTAGTTTTATGGGGACAATAATAGTTATTGTCTGACAGACATTATTGCCGGCATGTATAATCAAATTGATAAATGCTTTATGCTCTGTTTAATTCTTGTCGGATTTGAACAAAAAATGCTTTATAACATAAGCGTTGTCAGGAAATAAGTGTTACATTTTTTCATTACCGGCATTACTGGATTGCTTCGCTCCGCTCGCAATGACGGGAGGATCGTCATTGCGAGCGGAGCGAAGCAATCCAGGTTTTTATAACGTTTATTTCCTGACAACGCCATACATGCTCCGGTTTCCGGGTCAGATATAATACTCTGCCAGATCAACGATGCCGGCGCGTAAAGCATATTTGGTGGCTTCGTGTACGTTGTTGACGTCTAATTTACGGAAGATATTTTTCCGGTGGGTGGTAATGGTATGCGTACTCGAAAAGCGCTCTTCAGCGATTTCTTTGGTTGTTTTCCCTAAAGCAATCAGTTTCAGTATTTCCCACTCTGTGGAGGTGAGTATGGGACGATCGTCGGACTCTGCCGGATTGCGTTTCCTGCTTACCAGCAGATTCGTGACGCGCTGGCAAAGATAGCGCTCCGACCGCAGTACGGCAAGCCGCAATGCCGTTTCGATCTCCTCTAAAGAACAATCTTTCAGGATAATCGAAAAGGATTCGTTGTTCGAGCTTACGCGCTGCACAAAATCAGCGCTTAAATCTTCACTGAACAGAACCCAGTCGGGATGGAAACGGTCGTTCAGAATCAATAATTCTTCCACGCCCGAAAGATCAAAAAGTGTATAATCCAGAATCACTACAGCATCCGGGGAAGTCGAAAGCAATCGAATCAAAGCCTTCTTGTTCCCCGCCTGCTGCATGGACCTTACCCCGGGCAAACGGCTACATAAATAGCTGATCCCGGTCTTTGTTATATCCTGATTATCTGCTAAAATAATTGTTCTCATACGATATTATGTCACATCCCAGGGAAAAGAGCAAAGGTAAGATAATAAGGATATGTTACCGGCGCGTCGTGACGGTAATTATCTGAATATCCTAAAGTTTGTCAAATGCCTGTGCAAGGTCGTCTTTTATGTCGTCTATATTTTCGATCCCTACCGACAGACGTAAAAGCCCTGGAAAAGCCCCGGAAGCAATTTTGTCTTCTTCCGACAACTGCTCGTGCGTGGTAGCCGCCGGATGAATAATAAGCGATTTGGCATCGCCTACATTCGCTAAGTGGCTGAAAAGAGACAAACTATCTATAAACTTATCGGCCAGAGCCGTGTCGCCTTTCAACTTGAAAGACAAAACGCTGCCTGCTCCTTTAGGCAGATATTTCTTTCCCAGTTCGTAATACGGATTGCTCTTCAGGCCGGGATAGTTTACGTATTCCACCTTGGGATGTGTCTCCAGCCATTCGGCAACTGCCAATGCGTTTGACACATGGCGTTCGACCCTCAGCGACAGGGTTTCAATCCCTTGCAGCAGGAGGAAAGAGTTGAACGGGCTGGGCGCATTCCCCCAGTCGCGCAGCCCTTCCACACGCGCCCTGAGTGTAAAGGCAATATTACCGAAAGGCCCGTTGGCTCCGAAGACGTCCCAGAAAATCAGTCCATGATAGCTATCCGATGGATTGGTAAACTCAGGGAACTTACCGTTGCCCCAGTTGAACGTACCGCTATCGACAATCACTCCTCCTATCGAAGTGCCGTGTCCGCCAATCCATTTGGTAGCACTTTCGACCACGATGGTAGCGCCATGCTCTATCGGACGGAACAAATATCCTCCGGCTCCGAACGTATTATCTACAACTAAAGGAATATCATGGCTGTCGGCAAGGGCTGCGATTGCATCGAAATCGGGAATATTCAGGTCCGGATTGCCGATTGTCTCCAGATAAAGCGCTTTGGTCTTGTCGTCGATCAGCTTTTCAAACTCTTCGGGATCGTCGTTGGGCGTGAAACGCACTTCCACTCCCAGACGTTTAAACTGGCTCTTAAACTGGTTATACGTCCCACCATAGAGATGCGAAGTAGAAACAAAATTATCGCCTGCCGAGAGGATATTATTCAAGGCAATGAATTGCGCCGACTGTCCGGAAGAGGTAGCTAAAGCGGAGGCGCCCCCTTCCAGAGCAGCAATCCTTTTCTCAAACACGTCGGTTGTGGGGTTCATGATGCGGGTATAAATATTCCCGAATTTCCTCAATCCGAATAAGTCGGCTCCGTCTTTCGCGTCTTCAAAAACGTAAGAAGTTGTCTGATAAATAGGGACAGCTCTCGACCGGGTCGTCGGATCGACCACCTGCCCTGCGTGTACCTGTAGTGTCTCAAATTTTAAATTGCTCATGTTGTATCAAGATATATTTGTTATTAAAACAGCAAAATTACAGATTACTCCCTATTCTGAAATACCCTGTACACGGTATTTACATTCTTTTCTGCAATTTAATTCATTTCCCTCTCAGCCGGCCGGGGAAAATTTATGCAACGTATATGATGCCAATCAGTCAATAATCGCTATCTTTGTGACTAAATTAGTAATAAATAGCTCCGTATGGGATTTTTTAAGTTTATCAAACAGGATAATGAGAATGTCCGGAAGCAGGAAGAGGTCAGCAAGCAATGGCAACAACAACAAAAGCAGCAGAATGTAACTATCTTACAAGCGCCCGTTTCTCAACATATAACCAGGCAGGAAAACAAGACAGACCAGACATTATCCGAAAATAAAAAGACACACAAAGACGACGCCTGTGATTTCTTCAATGTGAAAATCTACCATATTTTCACGCATAAACCTGTGTTCGTTGAAAGATGCGAACACGAAAACGGCCAATCTGTCGAAAAATTCACACTTGAACTCAGTCAGACGGAACTATCCACATTCGACCATCTCGACATCTTCAAATACGAGAATGGGAACTACGATTTGCTTTTTACCGGCAACGAAACGAAGCTAACGGCAGAGCTGATTGATTTCATCAATTATTGCGTCGGCGTATTAGGCCCCGATTTCCTGCAGAAGAAGGAAATCTCCCGGGAAGATATCCGCGACATGAGACTGGGCATATTCTCAAGAACATGGCATAAACAAATACGTATTGAAAACATCTACTACAAGTTCTCCCTTACGTTATACGACATCAGGCCGCAACCCTCTTCAGGAGAATAGCGAAGATTACATCCCGTTTATACGCATGTAAATAAGCATTAACTGATTCTGGTAGATGTAAAACGTGAGTTCGACGTAGTCAAATGCACCCAGAAAAAGAGATAAAGAACAACTATCCTTTTTCCCTCGCTGAATTGCTGAAAAAAATCAGCGGAGCCGGGAGGATTTTCGTCAATACGTCTTCCAGGCATTCGCTTTTTCACGATTTCTGATTTTGGCGCGTTCGCTCGGTATGAAGAGGTAGTTCAAGACATCGCCGAAGGATTTTCCCGATGGATGCGCCGCGCGGTCTTTTATGTGCTGCGGAGTGAGGAAGGCCGCTTTGTTGATCTTATCCTCAGGAAGCGGCCACTTGTCCAGGCCTTGCCGGATAAAGACAGCGGGAGGTATCGAAAAAGGATTGATACTCTTTTCATTCTCAAGAGGTCTCAGGTATTCCGAAAAGTCTTTTGTGATAAAAGACCGAAGCGAAAAGGGGTTTAATTCCCCTTTGCGCGATGCGTTGTGCTCTGTATTGATCAATGTACCCGATTCGATGGCCTTCCATGTTTCGGGATTCAGATGCAACTCACTTCGTCCGGACAGCACATCCTGAAGCCAGAGAGAGTCTTCCTTTGTCCATTGAGAATACGTATATTGCGTACAAAATACCAAGAGAAACAGCAGCCTTTTAACCATATACCCGATTTTTGCAAAAACAGGCGGCAAGGTAGGCAGTAAAACACTGTCAGCGGTTGTTTTTGTATTAAATAATATCAATGGATGCGCGAAAAATCCTTAAAGCCTGGATTTGTCATACTTTGCGCGGTTTAAAATAGTGAGATGAAAATTATAACATATCGGACTCTGTCCGGGGAGAATGATTTTAAGTTTTTTTATTGCTATATCCGGAACAAATCATACCGTTTTTCCGTTATACATATATAGAAATTCCAAATAATTCTGCTATGAATACAAAATCGTTAAATACGGATCTGATAGAGGCAATAAAAGAAAGTCTGCCGGAAAAGGCAAATCTTCCTAATGTATTGATGGATATTTTAAAGATAGGCAAAGAAGCGGTCTATCGCCGCCTGCGTAGTGAAGTGCCGTTTACTTTTGCCGAGGCCTTGCTGATATCGAAGGCCCAGGGTCTGTCTTTAGACCATCTGACGTCGCTGCCTGTCAATAAACGGGCTTCGTTCAATATGTATCTGATGGAACATGAAGCCCCCCTTGAGGCCTATTGCCACAGCATGAATAGTTTTATAGAAAATTGCAGTGCACTGAAAGACGATCCTTCCACCGAGTGGTACACTGCATCGAACACGATTCCTCATGCTTTTTATATGGATCACGACCACCTGCTGAGGTTCATGTTATTCAAAAGAATCTATCAGAAGGGCGGGCTGGTTAAATATTACGGAGAGCTGAAAGTGCCCGGAGATATCCGCAGGATGCAGTCGCGCTTTATTGAAGTAACCAAATCGCTGGCATATTCCTGTTTTATCTGGGACGAGATGATGTTTCTTTCGCTGGTCAATGACCTCCGGTATTTTTATGATATCAATGCGATTACCGACCAGGAGAAAGCCCTGCTGAAGGAAGACTTCCTCTCGCTGATCGATATTCTGGAAAACCTGGCCGCCAAGGGTAGGCATGGCGACGGGCGGGAGGTCAACTTCTACATCTCCAATATCAACTTCGAAGCCACTTACAGCTATCTGTGCACCCATGCGTACAGATTTAGCTTTGTCCGCCTGTATGAGATCAATTCCATTTATACCGCCGACTGGAACGTCTTTGAATATCAGCGCGACTGGATACAATCACTGAAAAAATATTCGACCCTGATCTCGGTAAGCGGAGAAAGGCAGCGAATCCAGTTCTTCGAAAGACAACGTTCGTTTGTCAATAAGTTGTAGCGGTCAGGGATAGATCATGGAGATGCGGTTTTGAGAGAAAGCCGTGAAGAAGCCGGATACCCGGACGCCGGAGGCCGGCGAGAGACTGCGGATATTGGTTCCGACATTGGCCGGGGGAGCGCTGAACAGCGGAATAGAGCCTCTGTTCTCCGCCTGGGCATTGAGGATGAACGTAGCATATTCGTGCGTGATCCCTTCGATCCGGAAGGTGAGGGCGTCGCCTGAAGTCAGCTTGTTCGATTCCCTGTTCTGATTCAGATAGAAGACGGCCAGGCCCGTGATGTCTTTTTTATTCAGAAATTCATCGTTGTTTATCGAAAAGCCGCGCAGGGAGTCGTTCACCAGCTGCCCGTTGCGGTAGAGGTGGAAGCTGAAGTAGTTCTCGTCCTGCTCAGGGAGCCGGCCCCATATCTGCACTTCCAGGAATTGCTCAGAGAAGACGGAAGGCACCACAGTCATCGAGTCCAGGTGCGAAGCCGGGGGGAGGACAGACTCCGCTTCGAATATCTCTGTTTGCCCGTCTCCATCGAAATCCAGCGCCAGATGCAGGGTATAAGTCTCGCCTACCTGGCCTGCCACATTCGCTTCCGTCTGATACAAGCCCGGATTCAGCTCCGACTCTCTCAAGGGAAAAACCTCTTCTTTATGGCGGATACTGACTACAGCGCCGGAGATACCCTCCGGCTTGTCAGACGAGAAATAATCCGATGAGCGGGTGATCCGGATGGTGTGGCGCAGGGTATCGGTCGTGATATAGCCGTAAACAACCAGATGCGGAGCCGATGTCCCGGTATCGATATGAATCCGTTCTTCGCAGGCAGACCAGGCGAAGAGGAAGGCGCAGGCAAGCGCCGCAGCGGCGCAGAAAGTAGTCCGGTGGCTTAAAACGTGAAGTTCCATGTGAGGGAGGGGATATAAGTGAATAAATATATTTTTTCGGCATACGAAATATCAGGCTGAGCCTCTTCCTGCCTGAAGAGGATGGTCCATACGTTCTTGCGTCCGTAGGCGTTGTAGAGCGAGAAGTTTAATTCGTGCCGGAAGGCCTGGCTGGGTTTGGATAACTGCCAGGTGATCGAGAGGTCGAGGCGGTGATAGGCCGGATAGCGGTATTCGTTGCGCCCGGAATAAATGGGGACGTAGGTATCTTCTACCTGGAAGCGCCCTGTGGGGTAGGTGACGGGCGTGCCGTCGGCATACACCCAGTTGGCCGAAACCGACAGTTTCGGCGACAGCTCGTAGCTGCCTACAATGGATATATTGTGCGGTTTGTCGTAAGGCGAGCGATACCAGTTTCCTTCATTGATATCGTTTATCCTGCGGCGGCTCTTCGAGAGCGTATAGCTGAGCCAGCCGCTCAACGGGCCTCCGGTTTTGCGGAGCATCAGTTCCAGCCCGTAGGCATATCCTTTGCCGAAGCGTAATTCCTGCTCCAGATGTTCATTGATCATCAGATTGGCATGGTCTTTGAAATCTACTACGTTCTGCAGATGCTTATAGTAAACTTCGGCAGAAAACTCGTATTCGTTGTCGGCGAAGTTACGGAAATAGCCGGTAGCCCACTGGTCGCACAGCTGGGGTTTCACCTGCTCCGAGGCCTGGAACCACATATCCAGCGGCGAGCCGGAAGAGGAGTTCGAGGCCAGCTGGATGTATTGAACCGTGCGCGAATACGTAGCCTTCACCGAGTAGTTGTCGTTGAAGATATAGGTAAGTCCGGCCCGTGGCTCTGCCTGCCAGAGGAAGCTGGAGGGCTTGCCGTCGTCGATGTTCTGAAAGCTGGAGAGGCGCAGCCCGTATTTTAGCTTCAGCTTGCCGGCGATCCCCGTTTCGTGAGTCAGATAGACTGCATTTTCCATGGCATATTCTTTGGGCAGTGCGACGCGGCCGACGATCGATTCTTCCCCTATGCCTCCACCTTCGCCGGGCAGGAAGGTATGGTAGATGAAGTTGTATCCGAATTTCAGATTATGCGAAGGGTTGGGATGGTAGGAGAAGTCGGCTTTGAAGCCATAATCTTCCAGGCCCGATTTCAGCTCCTGATTGAGCTGTGAGCTGATGTCGCTCCTCAGGTAATAATCGTAAAAGCTGCCGATCAGCGTAAAATTGGAAAAGAGCCGTGGCGAGAAGATATGGTTCCAGCGCACGGTCGCCGTTTGGTTCCCGAAGGCCATACCGGCGATATCCGTACCGAATCTATCACGCCCGGAGTAGCCGGCCAGGAAGAGGCGGTTGTTATCGTCGATGCGGAAGTTCAGCTTGGCATTCATATCATAGAAGTAGAGCGTGGAGTTCTTCAGATCCTCATCGCGGGTGAAGACAAGGAAGAGGTCGGCATACGTCCGTCTGGCCGAGACAATAGCCGAGGCCTTGCTGCCCAGAGGGCCTTCGACGGTGAGCCGGCTGGAGATCAGTCCGATCCCTCCCGTAGCGCTATAGCGTTGGTTATTCCCGTCTCTGGTACGGATATCGAGCAGCGACGAGAGTCGTCCGCCGAAGGAAGCGGGGATATCTCCTTTATAGAGTGTAACGTCTTTGATGGCATCGTTGTTGAATACGGAGAAGAAGCCCATCAGATGGGAGCCGTTATAGACGGTCGCTTCGTCGAGCAGCAGGAGGTTCTGGTCGTGCCCCCCGCCGCGTACGCTGAAGCCCGAAGAGCCTTCGGAAGTCGATTGTACGCCGGGCAGGAGCTGGATAGCCTTGATGACATCCACTTCTCCCATCAGCGCAGGAACGGCTTTGATGGATTGGGCGGAGAGTCGTTCGGTACTCATCTCCGTTTTGACCACATGCGCATTCTTCCGTTCGGCCGAGACGATTATTTCCGACAGCTCGCGGCTGGCTGCCGACAGGCCGACATTCAGTCTCTGATCGGCAGCCAAAGCAATGTTCATTTCTTTTCCGGTATAGCCGATATAGGAAAAAACAAGCGTATAATCTCCCGGAGGCAGGCTCAGGGAATAGTATCCGTAAGCGTTTGAGACCGTACCGGTTCGCGTTCCTGCGATAACAACTTCCGCCCCGATAAGGTCTTCTCCGTTACTTCCGTCTTTTATATTCCCGCTGATGGTAAATTTTTTCTCTTGAGCCTGAAGACAGCCTGCGATGCAGCAAGCCACGAAAAGAAGCCGTATTTGTTTTTTCCTTTTTGCCATGAAACTTACTTTAGAATTATGAGTTAAGAATTTAGAATTATGAATTAAGAATTAAAAGTTTCTTAATTCCCCACGCGGTAGCTTACGAAAGCGAAGCGTTTGCTGTCGGGCGCCCACGAATTGACATTGATGGTGCCTTGTCCGCCGAAGAGTCGGGCGACGACTTTGGGTTTGCCGCCTTCGGCCGGGATGATTGCCAGTTCTACATTCTTATTGGCGGGATGGGCGCCGGGGGCAACCTCTCCTTTCGCATACGAGATGTAAACGACGGTTTGGCCGTCGGGCGATACATGGGGGAACCAGGAATTCCGGTTGTCGTCGGAGGTCATTTGTGTTTGTTCGCTTCCGTCGGCTTTCATGCGCCATACCTGCATCAGTCCGCTACGTACGGAGTTGAACCAGATATATCGGCCGTCGGGCGAATATTCCGGTCCGTCGTCCAGTCCTTCGGCTGTGGTGAGGCGTTTCTCTTCGCCTCCGGTGGCAGGGATGGTATAGACGTCGTAATTGCCGTTTCGTTCGGCACAATAGGCGAGTGTTGTCAGGTCGGGGCTCCATCCGTGCAGGTAGCTGGGTGCCAGGGGAGTGATGAGTACAGGCTCACCTCCTTCGATGGGGAGGGTCCAGATGCGCGAACGCCTATCGTCCTGCGAGCCGCTGCTGATGGCTATCTGCTTGCCGTCGGCCGAGAGCACGTGGTCGTTATTGCAGCTCGAAGCAGCGCCGGTAGGGATCAGCTGCGGCTCACCGGGCGTCTCGGGAGAGATTTTGTAGAGCTTCCCTCCGCTGTTGTAGATCAGCCACTGGCCGTCCACCGTCCAGTTGGGCGCTTCGATGTGGAAGGGAAATTCTTTGACGACGCTCCGCCGGCCGGAAGCAAGGTCGATGATTTCCAGCAGACTGCTCACCGGCTGTTGCTGGTTCTGAGCCTCCAGGCTGCAGAGGCAGGCTACGAGGCATAAGGCTGAATTGAGAATGTGTTTCATAATGATGGAATTAAAGGATTTTTTTATTTCAGTTCATCTGTTTTGTAGAAATCCTGGTCGCTGTAGTCGAGGTTTTCGCCGCCCATTCCCCAGATAAAGGAGTAATGAGAGGTTGCCGTAGCGGCGTGGATAGACCATTCGGGCGACAAGACAGCCTGCCTGCCTTTCATCCAGAGATGACGTGTCTCGCAGGCTTCTCCCATGAAGTGGCAGACGGCCTCTCCTTCGGGCACTTCGAAGTAGAAGTACGCCTCCATGCGGCGGCTATGGGTATGCACCGGCATGGTGTTCCATACGCTCCCCGGAGCCAGTTCGGTCATTCCCATCTGCAACTGGCAGGTAGGGAGTACCTGGCTTACGATCATCTTGTTTACATTGCGGCGATTCGAGCTTTCAAGGGCGCCCAGTTCGGCTACGATAGCCTCGGCTTTTGTTATTCGCTTATCGGGATAGTTGCGGTGGGCCGTTGTCGAATTGAAGTAGAAGAGGGTAGGGGAGGAGGGGTCTTTGCTCTCGAAGCAGACTTCCCGGTCTCCCGATCCCAGATAGAGCGCTTCCTTATAATTCAGCTCATACGACTGGGTTCCGACCCGGACGATCCCGGCGCCTCCCCCTACGTGCCAGATACCTATTTCCCGGTTACGCAGGAAGAAAGGTTGTTTCAGGGGAGGGATAGGTTCCAGCCGAAGTATTTCTTCTGCCGCCATAGCTCCTCCCACAATCATGCGGTCGTACATCGAATACACGATGTTCACTTCATCGGGAACAAAAAGATTTTCAATCAGGAAATCACGGCGAAGTCTCGCTGTATCATATCGTTTTGCATCTTCAGGATGCGCTGCATAACGCAGTTCATAATTTGTTTTCATATCGTTTCTGAGTCTAACCGCGACAAAAATAGATATAATCCTGTGAACAATGACGAGGGTGAGGGGGGAATTAAAAATTAAAAATTAAAAATTGAAAGTTTTTTTGGGGAGGCTGACGGGAA
>JAISZA010000075.1 GCA_031269535.1 Tannerellaceae bacterium | reverse complement strand
CGTTAAGCCGCCGGGTGCAATTCAAATGGTCGCAGATTCAATGGATTTTTATCGTCCTTGCGAGGTACGAAGCAATCCACTTCCGCCGTCATTGCGAGGTACGAAGCAATCCAGGGTGCCCGCTCTGGATTGCTTCACCCTCCGGGTTCGCAATGACGGCCCGTAATGACGATGCGACAATTTGAATTGCACCCGGATAACTCTTTTTTTTCAATGATATTGTGTAAATTTGCTCCCTGCAAATAATATACATCTATGGAAGATTATCCTCTCAGACGACCGTCTGTTTTATTATCCCTGGTACCGGTTTTCGTATTGGTCGGTTTGTTGTTTTTTACGATACGCCTCTTTGGCAGCGATGCGCTGAGCGGAGGTAGTCAGGTTGTGCTGCTGACATCTACTGCCGTTTGCTGCCTCCTTGCTATGTTTCATTGCAAGGTGAAGTGGAAGACGATAGAGAAAGCCATTGCCGGCAATATCACAAGTGTGGCTACGGCCCTGCTTATCCTGCTTCTGATTGGCGCCCTGTCGGGCAGCTGGATGCTCAGCGGCGTAGTGCCTACCCTGATATATTATGGTATGCAGCTCATTCATCCCAGTGTATATCTGGTTTCTACCTGCCTGATCTGCTCCATTGTCTCCGTGATAACAGGGAGTTCGTGGACAACCATTGCGACGATTGGCATCGCCCTGCTGGGGATCGGGCAGGCACAAGGCTATGCCGAAGGTTGGATAGCAGGCGCCATCATTTCGGGCGCGTATTTCGGCGACAAGATATCCCCGCTTTCCGACACCACCGTGCTGGCTTCTTCCGTAACCGACACCCCCATATTTACCCACATCCGCTACCTGATGATCACGACCATCCCTTCGATGACAATCACCCTGATCCTCTTCCTCATAGCGGGCTTTCTTCACGATACACCGGCTACGGAACAGATGACGGGCTATGCCGTTTCGCTGAAAGAGTCGTTTCGTATCTCTCCCTGGCTCCTGCTGGTACCGGCTGTCACGGGTATCCTGATTGCGCGGAAGGTGCCGGCTTTGATTACCTTATTTCTCGCAGCAGCCCTGGCAGGGCTATTCGCCTTATTTTTCCAGCCTCATCTGTTAAGCAGCGTTGCCGGAACCGAAGCCGGAGACATAGGCTCCCAGTTTAAAGGCCTGCTTATCACCTTTTACGGCAGTACGCATATTGAAACGGGCAATGCTGCGCTGAACGAACTGGTCGCCACCCGGGGCATGGGCGGTATGATGAATACCATCTGGCTTATCCTCTGCGCCATGAGCTTTGGCGGGGCCATGTCGGCAGCGGGTATGTTAGACAGCATTATCTCCCTTTTCCTTCGTTTCATGAAGCGGACAACCGGCGTGGTCGCTTCAACGGTCGTCTCCGGCCTGTTCTTCAATGTGACGACAGCCGACCAGTACATCTCCATCATGCTTACCGGCAGTATGTTCAAACGTATCTACCGGGATAAGGGATACGAAAACCGCCTGTTGAGCCGTACCACCGAAGATGCGGTCACCGTCACTTCGCCGCTGATACCGTGGAACACCTGCGGGATGACGCAATCTACCATCCTGGGCGTCTCTACATTCACGTACCTGCCTTATTGTTTCTTCAACCTCCTCAGTCCGCTGATGAGCATCTGCATGGCAGCCCTGGGATATAAAATATACCATACCCCCACGCCTCCCGCGCCTGAAACGGAATCCCCGTTCGCTTAATGCCACAAACTCCGGTAACCAAAACGTAATGCCTGTTACGGCGATTGTGACAGGTCTGACACCGGAATGAAACAATACACGCTTAGTTTTGCCGTCGGTTCAAACGATAAATAAGATACTTGATTCCGATGATAAATAAAGATTTATTATACAGTGTTCTCCGCTTTCTTCTCCTTTTGCCGGGCGCTTTCCTCTCCTTCCCGGTCTTTGCTCAGACAGGCATTATCTGTGGAAATATTACAGACGCAACCTATAAGGAGCCGCTTATCGGGGCGGCTGTCGTTATCCGTGGGACGACCGTGGGGGCTGTTACGGATATGGATGGGAATTTCCGTATCGAAGATGTCCGTCCCGGTGTTTATGTCCTTTCTGCTTCCTACGTATCCTACCAGACAAAGATCGTGTCCGACATAAAGGTATCCGCGGGGGAAGAAACCCTGGTTGCCATCGCCCTGGAGGATGCCGGCTTGCAGTTGCAGAACGTCACGGTTGTAGCCCAACGCCGCTTAGGTACCGAAATGGCGGTGCTGAGTACGGTGCGCAACAGCCTGCCGGTGGCCAGCGGCATCTCGGCCCAACAGATAAGCAGGAGCCAGGACAACGATGCCGCCGAGGTGCTCCGCCGCATTCCCGGCGTCACCATTCTGGACGAACGCTTTATCGTGGTACGCGGTTTGGCGCAACGCTATAATAATGTGTGGCTGAACGAAGCGACCACGCCCTCGGGCGAAACCGACAGCCGGGCCTTCTCTTTCGACGTACTGCCTGCTTCTCTGATTGATAATCTGCTGGTATTTAAAAGCCCTTCGGCCGAGTTGCCCGCCGATTTCTCAGGAGGCTTCGTACGGATATCTACCAAAAACATTCCCGAAGGAAACACTTTCCAGCTTGCCTGGCAAACCGGTTACAACTCCGGAGCTTCTTTCCGGAGCTTCCATCTGGCCGGAGGAAAGGCGGCTGATTACGCCGGTTTCGGCGCGGCTTCGCGTATGCTTCCTTCCGATATGCCTTCGCATCTGAACGAGGTGTCGACAGCCGATGCCGCCATCGTTACCCGCCGTACCAATCAGGGCTGGAACGTAAAGAACTTCACCGCCCTGCCCGAACAAAAGCTGGCGCTCACCCTGAATCGCTCCCTCGACCTGGGAAACGCAAAAATAAACAATATAGCCAATCTCAATTACAGCACGGGATACGACTACTTTGAAACGGTGAATAACAATTACCTCTCGTATGATATGAAAAACGATCGGCCGTCGTACCGCTTCCGCTACGACGATGTGCAATACCGGCATACCGTCAAGCTCGGCGCCTTGTTCAACGCCTCGCTCGTGACGGACAAAAACAAACTGGAACTGCGTAATTTCTTCAACCAGCGGGGAACGGCCTCCCTATCCCAAAGACAAGGGACCGATTACTATTCTGATGAGGAAATCCGCCGCTGGGAGTCGATCTATACTTCCCGCACGACCTATTCCGGACAACTGAGCGGCAGCCACCACTTCAGGGAAGAGGTGAATAAAGCAGAGTGGACAGCCGGCTATGCGTATGCCAACTATAACGAACCCGACCGCAAAGATGTAAAGTCGATGTTGCGTACAAGCGGTGGTGAATCGCGCTATTATGTGTCCGACCCTACCCGGTATTACCAGGAGCTGGACGACCATAGCTTTTCCTTTTCTACTCATTATGAACATACATTCAAGGTCTCCGACCTGTTTTCGCCGGCGCTTCATGCCGGTATATACGGGGAATATAAAGACAGAGATTTTGCCGCCCGGCGTTTTGTCTATAATTTGTTAGGTACCGGTTACAATCGTTATGCCGACTGGGATTATACCTCTGTCTTTTCCGATGAATCTATCGCTGCCGATAAAATATACATGAAAGAAAGCACCAACAAAAGCGACGCGTACGATTCGAGCCGCCGCTTGGGAGCCGCTTACCTCTCGGCCCGACTGAGTTACAGCCGGAAACTGAATATCAATGTAGGCCTCCGCATGGAGTATTACGGACTGAGACTGAACGGATACGAATCCGACGGAGTAAAGCCTGTCAGCATAGATGAGGCCGTCGCCGACTATTTTCCCTCTGTCAATATGGCTTATCATTTCAGCGAGAAGCATCTGCTGAGGCTGGCTTACGGGCGTTCGGTCAACCGCCCGGAGTTTCGCGAGATAGTCCCTTATGTGTATTACGATTTCGGTCTGAACGCCAATCTGTCTGGTATGCCTGGCCTGAAGAATGCCTATATCGGCAACCTCGACCTGCGCTATGAGTTTTATCCCTCTCCGGCAGAGACCCTTACGGTAGGCGTTTTCTATAAGCGTTTTGACGATCCGATTGAGCAGACCTACAACGAAGCGGGTTCGGGCCTGCAATATACCTTCCACAATGCCCGCCAGGCTGAGGCCTTTGGCATAGAAGCCGATGTGAAGAAACAACTTGATTTTGCCGGGTTGAAAGGGCTGAGCTTAGTGTTCAACGGCGCTTATATCTACAGCCGGGTGCATTTTGCAGAAGGTTCCTTCGAACGCGACCGCCCCATGCAGGGACAATCGCCTTACCTTATCAATACCGGACTTTTCTATCAGCAGGATGAAAAAGGACTCTCGGCCTCACTGCTATACAACCGCATCGGCAAACGCATCGAAAGTGTAGGCGTACCCATGCAGAACCCGAACGACGATATCCCCGACATCTATGAGATGCCGCGCAACTCGCTCGACCTGAGTTTCTCGAAAAAGCTCGGTCGCTGCATCGAGATAAAAGCAGGAGTGAAAGATCTGTTCAATGCGAAAACAGAATATAAGCAATTCCTCAGACTGACAGACCCCGCATCGGGTGAAAAGCGCGAGGTGGAACAACTGATCCGCAGCTACCGTCCTGGAATGACGGTAAATGCAGGAATCTCTTTGAAGTTTTAGTTTACTAACATTTATATTATTACTTATGAACAAATTCGTATTAAAAGAAATGGTAGCCATGCTTTGTATGATTACGGCATTTACCACGTTTTCGTGTGACGACAAGGACGATGAGCCTACAGTCGTTAGAGTAACAGGTATTACGCTTGATAAAACGTCGGCGGAACTGGAGCCGGGCGGAACGCTTACCTTAGTCGCTACCGTAGCTCCTGCCGGAGCGGACAATAAGAATGTAAGCTGGTCGTCCTCGGCCGATGCCGTCGCAACGGTTAGTCAGGGAGGGGTAGTCACTGCCGTAGCTGTAGGAAATGCGGACATTACAGTAAAGACGGAAGATGGAAACTTTACAACTACTTGCGCAGTAACGGTTAAGGAAGGCATACCGCCGGCAAAAGCTGTCGTTCTGGAAGGAGAGATTACCTCCAACCTTACGCTACGCGCCATCGATACGCATACCCTGAGAGGATTCGTATATGTGGTTGAAGGCGTAACGCTTACCATCGAACCGGGTACGGTGATTAAGGGCGAGAAAGCTTCGATGGGTTCACTCATCGTAGAGCGCGGCGGTAAGATCATCGCCGAAGGAACAGCCGGCAAGCCCATTGTTTTCACATCCGACCAACCCAAAGGCGCGCGCAGCTACGGCGATTGGGGTGGGCTGGTTCTCTGCGGCAAGGCCCCGACGAACAACACCTCCGAACCGCAGATAGAAGGTGGCCCCCGCTCGCGCTACGGCGGTAACGACCCGGCCGATAATTCCGGTATCATCAAATACGTACGCATCGAATTTGCCGGTTATCCCTTTGAACCGAATAAAGAAATCAATGGCCTGACATTCGGAGGCGTAGGGAGCGGAACAACCATTGAGTACGTACAGGTATCCTATTGCGGAGACGATTCGTTCGAGTGGTTCGGCGGAACGGTCAGCGCCAAACACCTGATCGCTTACAAAGGCTGGGACGACGAATTCGACACCGACTACGGCTTCTCGGGCAAACTGCAGTTCCTGCTGGGCGTACGCGACCCCAGACATGCCGATACATCCAAATCCAATGGCTTCGAATCTGATAACGATGCTCAGGGATCGGGAAACACGCCGCTGACAACGCCCATATTCTCGAACGTAACCCTGATAGGCCCGCTCTACGGCGCTTCGGCAGACAAAGCGCAGGATGATATCCTCTACAATACCGAAGATGCCGCCAACGGAGCCAAAGGCGGTCCGTTCCAGGCATCCATGCACATCCGCCGCAACTCCTCGCTCAACGTATATAACTCCATCTTTACGGGATGGCCTTATGGTCTGAACCTGGATAAAGCCAATGAAGGAGCCGTGGTTAAACATGTGATATTCGCAGGTATGTGGAAGGATTTCCAGAATGAAGGCAGCGAGACCTATTTCCTGACGGAAGGATTGGGCAATAAATCCCTGGCATCGACGAACGACCTTATCGCCACGAATGGCGATTACGCTTCCGTCGTAGCCTCGCAGATAAACGGAGCCGACTTTACCGATGCCCCCCTCGGTGATTCGTTCTTTGAAAAAGTGACCTATAAAGGCGCCTTCAACGGAGCCAGCGACTGGACAAGCGGCTGGGCTAACTTTGATCCTGATAACACGGATTATTGATACATGAAGATTAAAATTCTTTTGATATTCTTACTGGCAGCAGGCTCAGGCCTGCTGCTTCGTGCACAGAATCTGGTGTTGAGCGATGGACGCTATTATACCGACGAAACGCAGACTCAGCTCTATACAGGCTCTTATACCGAACATTTTGACGACGGTTCGCTGAAAATGGAGCTTCACCTGAAAGACGGCAGACCCGAAGGCACGTATGTGGTTTATTATCCAAACGGAAAGATAGCCGAAGTCCGCGCTTATTACAAAGGAGTGTTTCATGGAGAATGGCGCACCTATCATCCGGGCGGAGACCTGCTGAGCATCGCTTCGTATAAAGACGGCAAAAAAGACGGCCCCTGGAGGGTATGGAACGACAAAGGCGTCCTGCGCTTCGAAATGTTCTACTCCAAAGGACGACGAACGGGCCTCTGGCGCAGCTGGGCCGACGATGGCAAGCTGTTGTCGGAAGAAATGTATCCCTCGTTTTAATGCCCTGTTTTCACAATTCACAAGAAAGTAAAGGATTTGTAACCGGATTGTAATGCAATAAGGAGATATTTGCAGCAAAGAACAACTAAATATAAAGAGTAAAATGAAAAGGATAGCATTATTTTTAGGGATAGCATTATTTCTTGTATGCGAGGCAGGGGCAAGCGATGATAAAGACAAAGATACAGCCGGCGGCCAGCCTGTTGCCTCTTATTCACTGAAGGGCCGGATATACGATCCCATTTGCCGCGAAGCCATTTCCGGAGCCACGGTCACTGTGGATGGAATAAAATACTATTCCGACCTTACCGGCAATTTTCTGGTTTCCGAATTAAACAAAGGGAGACATACCGTATCCGTTGATTTCATCTCCTACCAGTCCCGGACGATGGAAATAGATATGGACACAAGCCAGGAATTAACGATAGAACTTAAGCAACGATAAGCCAAAAGTCTGTTCCAAATTTTACACATCAAACGACGCAGGTTATGCTTTACCGTAATCTGCGTCGTTGTCTGGCGCTAACATTCCAGAATCGTTACCCGTTTTTCTTCATCTGTTGTCCAGGTGATTCGTTCTTCCCAGGGCCGTTCCTTTGCTTGGGGGCGCCGATCGAATATCACTAACCAGGCCGGTGCCGATGCGTCTATCCTGTCGCGGTATCCGAGTATCTGTTCCAGGCCTTCTTCTCTGACCAGAGCCGGAGTATCGTAATAGTACACCACTTTTACTTCGATAATGTAACATACGCCGCTAAATTCCACAGCCAGGTCCATCCGTCCTCTGCCGGCGGCGTATTCACGCTCTATCTGTCCGCCGCCGTTGGTCACCCTTTGCAGAAAGGCCATGAGCAGCAGGTGTGGAAAAGCTTCGGTATAATTGGATTTCTGTTCCCATACTTCCGAGTGGCGGCGCCAGAACTTCTGAAACTCCCGGAGCAGCCGGTCCATATCCAGCGTGCCGTCCGTTTTCTGCCACTGCCAGGCAGGCTGGGGGATGGCTAATTGTATGCTGTACGTCATCTGCCGGGCGATGACTTCCCGGTAGATGGGATTGGCTATCTGTGGTGTGCCTCTTTCGATAGCGACTAATCCGAGGTCGAGGCAGATGCGGAAGGTCTCGCTTTCGGCAAGCCTGGGGTCGGATTCCCCGGTCATCAGGGTTTCTATAATACTTTTTACCCGTGGGTCTTCCAGACGGTACGCCAGGGCGTCGAGGTGAGTTTCCCTTGCCATAATCATCTGTTCGCGCGCTTCCCGGATATGGTCTATTGTTACGGTTTCCGTACTTTCCTCGTCCAGAATCCGCATCGTTGCCCGCAGAAACAGGGAATTGACAATCCAGGGCTGCCCTTTGGATTGCTCGTACACATACTCCAGGGCCTCTGCTGTGATTGGCTGGCCGGTTTCCCGGGTGCGCTGGGCAAAGAGCTTGGCGATATCTTCTTTACTGAAATTGGATAGCGAGGCGGAATCTGCTTTAATATTAAAAGGAGAACCGGGGTTAGGCGCCTTACCGTCTTTGGCTGCTGTGGTGTAGTCTTTCAGGTCCCGCATCCCGACCAGCGCGATGGATACGGGGAAGGTACCTGTATCACGGGATGCGAATCCTCCGCGTAACTGTTGCAGAAAGCTGATCAGGGCTTCGCCTTCCAGTACATCTACTTCATCAAACAAGACGACCAGCGGTTGCGGAGCTACTAATTTGGCCCAACATATTAAGATATTGCTCAGCATACTACTGGCATTATCTGTTGTTACCTCCGGTACAGGTAATCGGGCGATACCGGCATACTCCTTGATCGCATGGCAGATGGCAGGCATCGCCCGTCCGGTTTCCGTCACTCCCTGACATCGTTCTATGCTGACGTAGCACGCAATGGCTTCACTGCCGGCATTGATCTCCTGCATCCAGCTTATCAAGAAGGTCGTCTTCCCGGTTTGTCTCGGTGCGTGCAGCACCCAGTAAAGCTTGTCTTTGATGTAGCGGTGCAGCTGGGCGCCCACCAGGCGGTCTGCCGGAGGAAGCATATAATGGTCTGTCGGATTGCAGGGACCTGTTGTATTGAAAAAATGTCTCTTTTGCATGCTTGATAAAATTTTTACAAAGATAAAACTTATCTCTTTGTATCAGATATTGAGTGTATTTAAAATTGTCGCATCGTCATTACGGGCCGTCCTTGTGAATCCGGAGGGACGATTACTTAATTCATATTTCATAATTCATAATTCTTCATTCCTAATCCCTATATTTGCATCTGCCTTGACGGGCGCTAATTGAGTTTTGAATCATGAAAAAAATAGTGATAGCAATTGACGGACACTCTTCGGGAGGGAAGAGCACGATGGCCAGGGAACTGGCGAGAGAGATAGGTTATACGTATATCGACACCGGGGCTATGTACCGGGCGCTTACTTTATACGCCCTCCGGCAGGGACTTTTTGCCGGTGGACGGATAGAGGAAGACAAGCTGCGCGCCGCCTTGCCCGGTATTCATATCTCGTTCCGGATGAACGAACAGACCGGGCGCACCGATACCTGGCTGAATGGGGTAAATGTAGAAAAGGAAATACGGGGAATGGACGTGGCTGCCTGGGTAAGCCCCCTCGCTGCACTGCCTTTTGTCCGCAGGGATTTGGTAGCCAGGCAGCAGGAGATGGGGAAAGAGAAAGGGATCGTGATGGACGGGAGGGATATCGGGACGGTAGTCTTCCCCGAAGCCGAACTCAAGATATTTGTCACCGCAAGCCCCGAAGTACGCGCCCAACGACGCTTAGACGAGATGAGGGCCAAGGGCGAAACGGCCTCTTTTGAAGAGGTGCTGGAGAATGTAAAAAAGCGTGACCTCATCGATTCGACCCGCAGAGAAGGCCCGCTCAGACAGGCCGGAGACGCTTTGCTGCTGGATAACTCGGCAATGAGCCCGGCAGAACAGAAAGTCTGGCTGATGGAGCAATACCTGAAGACAATAAACACATGATAGAGGTAGAAATAGACAAAAATTCCGGTTTTTGCTTCGGCGTAGTGAATGCCATACAAAGCGCCGAGAAAGAATTGCATCATACCGATGTGCTGTACTGCCTGGGGGATATTGTACACAACAGTCTGGAAGTGGAGCGACTCAAAGGGCTGGGGCTACGTACCATCGGGCATGAAGAGTTTACCCGGCTCCGCGATACGAAAGTGCTGCTGCGCGCACATGGCGAACCGCCGGCTACCTACGAATTTGCCTGGGCAAACGGCATCACCATTATCGACGCTACCTGCCCCGTAGTCCTCCGCCTCCAGCAAAAAATACATAAATGCTTCCGGGAGACACAGGGAGATAATACCCAGCTGGTTATCTATGGAAAAAAAGGACATGCCGAGGTCAACGGACTGGTGGGGCAAACGGAAGGAACGGCTATCGTGATCGAGAAAAAGGACGACCTGGACAAGCTGGATTTCACCCGCCACATCCTTCTCTTTTCCCAGACAACGAAGTCGCTGGAGGGTTTCCTCGAAATTGTGGAGGCGATCCGCCAACGGATAGAGCCCCAGGTGAAATTCGAGTATTTCGACACCATCTGCCGGCAGGTAGCCAATCGCCTGCCCGGCATCAAAGCCTTCGCTTCGCGCCATGACAAGGTGTATTTTGTGGCCGGCGAGAAAAGTTCCAATGGCAAGATACTCTTTGAAGAATGCCTCAAGGCCAACCCGAACAGCGTCTTTATCTCCCATGCTTCCGAAATCACTGCGCCCCTTCCGGCCCACCTCCGGCGGATAGGCGTATGCGGCGCTACCTCCACCCCTAAATGGCTGATGGAAGAAGTCGCCGCCCATCTCAGAAAAATGAATGAATAGCAAACGTATCTGCCCGAAAAAAGCCGGCAAATCCTGCTTTTTTACGTAAATTTGCACATAATATCCACCCATAAGAAAAGAATGCTATGAATTTCAGTGCTTTATGCTTTTCGATATTTGAACAGGCCACCAGTGATTATCATGTGACAGACCATGTGGATGCACCTGTCTGTAACCCTCACAAGGGAGGAACTATCGAATATTATCTCTATCTGAAAAACTGGATTGATGCTGTGCAGTGGCATTTGGAAGACCTCATCCGCCATCCCTCCATCGACCCGGTGGAAGCGCTCGCCATCAAAAGGCGGATAGATAAATCCAATCAGGAGCGGACCGACTTAGTGGAGCGGATCGACAGCTATTTTCTGGATAAGTATAAGGATACGTGTCTGTCGGAAGACGCTTCGATTAATACGGAAAGTCCCGCCTGGGCAGTCGATCGCCTGTCTATCCTGGCATTGAAGATATACCACATGCAGCAGGAAGTGCTCCGTCGGGATACGGAAGCGGCTCACCGGGAGGCCTGCGGGAGCAAACTCAGCATATTGAGGGAACAGAAAGAAGACCTTTCCGTGGCGCTCGACCGCCTGTTGGACGAGATTGCAGAAGGGAAGAAGTATATGAAAGTGTATAAGCAGATGAAGATGTACAACGACCCTGCGCTGAACCCTGTTCTTTACGGCAAAAAATAATGGCGAATATACTGATCATAAGGCTTTCGGCTATCGGGGATGTAGCCATGACCATTCCGGTCATCTACTCGGCGGCGCGGGCGAATCCGGACGATAAATTTACCGTTCTCACCCAGGTATTCCTGATCCCCGTCTTTATCAGCCGCCCGGCCAATGTAGAGATAACGGGTATTAATACCTTTGGGGCGGAAAAGTCGCTGGGCGGCTTATTGCGTTTTGCCCGGGCGTATGCCACCTACGATTTTGATATCGTGCTGGATTTGCATAGCGTGGTGCGTACCTTCCTTATCCGTACCTTGTTCCGCCTGAGAGGGAAGAAGGTCTTTGTGATTGACAAAGCCCGGAAAGAGCGCGCCCGCCTGACGAGCAGAAGGCATAAAGAGCTGAAACCCCTGCGCTCCGTCACCGACCGCTATGCCGATGTATTCCGGGCAGCCGGGCTGAACTATTCCGATACCTTCCGGTTCCTTTTCGGCGGGCAATATGTCGCCCGGCTTTCCGCGACAGAAAAGCTGACAGGGCCTAAAGAAGGCAAATGGATCGGAATTGCTCCTTTTGCCAAACACCGCGGCAAGGTCTATCCGCCCGAACGCATGGAGCAGGTGGTGGCTATCCTGGCCGGGCGCGAAGGTATCCGGCTTTTTCTGTTCGGAGGCAGAGGCCGGGAACAGGAAATCCTGGAAGAATGGGCCTCCCGCTACCCTCATGTGCAAAGCGTGGCAGGCCGTTGTTCCCTCGGCGACGAGCTGTCTCTAATGAGCCATTTAGACCTGCTGCTCTGTATGGACTCCGCCAATATGCACTTTGCTTCGCTTACCGGTATAAACGTCGTCTCTGTCTGGGGAGCCACCCACCCTTACAGCGGCTTCTACGGCTATCGCCAGTCGCCCGGAAACGCCATCCAGGCCGACATGCCCTGCCGACCCTGCTCTATCTACGGACAAAAACCCTGCTACCGCGGAGACCATGCCTGTATGACGCAAATCACCCCGGAACAGATTGTAAGAAAAATAGAAAAGACCTTAGCCGCTCATGAAAATCGTCATTAACCCGGCATACCGCCACCTGGAACCGTTCGTCCGGCAACTCCCCCGCATCTTCGGGAAAGAAGGCAGCCTCGTTTATGCAGGAAGAAATACGATCAAGGTATTTGAAGAAAAGGGAATCTCCGTCAACGTGAAATCCTTTCGCCTCCCTTGCTTCCTCAACGGGATAGTGTATGGCTTTTTCAGGCCCTCCAAAGCCCGGCGCTCCTACGAATACGGATTGAAATTACGGGCAGAAAACATCCTTACCCCGACCCCCATCGCCTATATCGAACAGAAGCGTTTCGGATTGCTCCGAGGCTCCTATTACCTCTCTGCCCATCTGGAATACGATGGAATGCTGCGCGAACTCCGTACCGGAACGCTGAGCGGACGAGAAGACCTGCTGCGCGCCTTTGCCCGCTTTACGGCTGAGATACACCAACACCAGATCTTTCACAAGGATTTCTCGCCCGGCAATATCTTATATCTCCGCGACGGGAACGACTACCGCTTTTACTTAGTCGATATCAACCGGATGAAGTTCTGCCCCGTCGGAATGGAGAAAGGATGCAAAAACCTCCAACGATTATGGGGCAGTGAAGAAATGCTCCGGTTTCTCGCACGGGAATACGCCCGCTGCCGGCATATGGATGCCGCCGACTGTGAAAATCTCACGCTCAGGCATCACCGGCATTTCTGGAAAAAATATTCGGCAAGACACAAGGGCTTCCTCCCCTACCTTGACAGCTGATTCCGGATTGCCCCGACACCGGACTTAATTCTTAATTCTTAATTTTTTATTCCCGTCATTCTTAGTATCTTTACCCATTCAAACCAATATTGAAAAAAAGATGAAGAATAGACCGCTTATTTTGATTACGAATGATGATGGTGTAAATGCCAGAGGGATAAATGAGTTAGCTGCCTGTTTGAGGGATTTGGGAGACATCGTTGTTTTCGCTCCGGACGGTCCTCGTTCGGGAATGTCGGGGGCGATTACGTCTTTGATTCCCCTCTCCTGCTCTTTGCTGGAAGAAGAGGCGGGGAGGAGGGTTTACAGCTGTACCGGTACGCCGGTTGACTGTGTCAAACTGGCTGTCAACGATATCATCGGCCGGAAGCCCGACCTGCTGGTGTCGGGCATTAATCATGGCGGGAATATGTCGGTCTGCGTGCATTATTCCGGGACGCTGGGAGCTGCGGTAGAAGGTTGTATCTTAGGCATACCCTCTCTCGGCATTTCTCTGGTGGATTATACGGATGGCTCCGGCTTCGGCGAGTCCTGCCGTCTGGGGAGGCAAGTGGCGCTCTGTATGCTGGAAGAAGGCCTTCCGGAAGGGATTTATCTCAACCTGAACGTCCCGAATCTGCCGCAGGTAAAAGGCATCCGGGTATGCCGCCAGGCGGAAGGGCGTTTTATCAACGAATACATGCGCATGGAAAATCCCGCAGGCATGCCTGTCTATTGGCTTACCGGCTCCCTGTATAACCGGCAGCCCTCACATCCCGACAACGATACACAGGCGCTCGATGCCGGGTATGCCTCTCTGGTTCCTTGCAAAACAGACGTTACGGATTATGAATATATGGAACGGCTAAACGCACGAATGAGGCCGGATTTTTAAAAAAATTGAAGTTTATTGTAAAGTCGTTTTGTGTAATTGATTATTTTTGCTTACTTTGCCCTTGAATAACAACAATTAAAGTAATAATTGGTTTATGCCTGAAAATTCACATCTACTGTTTCAGCATTCAGAGGCTGTATTGTTGATAGCCTCTGTCATTCTATTTTTTAGTATTTTTGCCAGCAAAGCGGGTTATCGTTTTGGCTTGCCCTCACTGCTTATCTTTTTAGGTGTAGGGATGTTGTTCGGCAGCGACGGTCTGGGCATCCAGTTCAGTAATTCCGATATCGCTCAGTTCATAGGGATGGTGGCGCTTACCATTATCCTGTTCTCCGGTGGGATGGATACGAAGCTCTCCGAAGTACGCCCTGTCATGGCGCAGGGGCTTGTGCTGGCTACGCTGGGTGTTTTGCTTACAGCCATTCTGGGGGGGATTTTTACATATTATCTTTTTTATTGGGTGACAGGCAAAGAGATACTGACCCTTGCCGAGGCGCTTCTGCTGACGGCAGTGATGTCCTCTACCGATTCGGCTTCGGTCTTTGCCATCCTGCGTGGCAGGAAGGTGCATCTGAAAGAGCGTCTCCATTCGGCGCTCGAATTGGAAAGCGGCAGCAACGACCCTATGGCTTATCTGCTGACCATCATGCTCATCGCTTATATACAGGAGGGAAATATGAGCATAGGCTATGCGATTCTCTCATTGATTATCGGACTGACGGTAGGCGCCCTGGGCGGCTATCTGCTTGGCAAAGTGCTGGTATTACTGATCAATAAGATCAATGTGCATAACGAATCCTATTATCCGATCCTCCTGCTGGCGGGCGCCATCTTTATTTTTGCAATTACGACGCTCTGTAAAGGAAACGGCTACCTGGGCGTTTATGTAGCCGGACTGATTGTCGGAAATTCGAAAATCGTTCATAAGAAACGGACGGGCATGTTTTTCGACGGGTTTACCTGGCTGTTTCAGATAGCGATGTTCCTGATGCTGGGCTTATTGGTTAATCCTCACGAATTACTGCCGGTAGCCGGGATTGCTTTGGGTATCGGCGCTTTTATTATCATTGTAGCCCGCCCGCTCAGCGTATTTATCAGTCTGATCCCGTTTAAAAACTTCTCGTTCAAGGGCAAACTCTATATATCGTGGGTCGGCCTGCGTGGAGCAGTTCCCATTATCTTTGCGATTTATCCGCTGACGGCGAACCTGACACATGCCGGAATGATTTTCAATGTTGTATTCTTCATCACCATCCTCTCCCTGATCGTACAGGGTACAACGGTCGTCTCTGTTGCCAACTGGTTGGGACTGACGGAAAAGCCCATACGGAAAGATGTTTTTGGCATCGAACTGCCCGATGACATAAAAAGCGCGATGAGCGAGATAGAGATTACCTCGGAAGTATTGAAGCATGGTAATAAACTGATGGAGTTGGTATTGCCCGACCATACGCTGGCTGTTATGGTCATGCGCGATAACCATTATTTTATACCCAAAGGCAATACCATCCTGCAGAAAAATGACAAATTACTGATGATATCCGATAACGACACCGCCCTGCTGCAAGCCTACGAAGCGCTGGGCATAAGCGATTACACACTGAAAAAGAATTAAAGGAACTTCGGACTGATTTGTCTCCCCCGGAGAAACCCTTATATCTTGTTTAGGGATGAAAAACAAACCAAATCTGAGTTTAGCCGTGAGGAAGTAAATCATGGTGACCTTTCAGATGTATAAATTCTTTCTTTTTCCGAGGCAGGCTCTCCGGATATTCCTCTGCGGGAACTTCTTCCTCTGATTATAAGCGCAACAGACTTTGCTGCATTATAAGGCCACAGAGGGCTTTATTTACGATTATCCACACAAAACAATATAGAGCCAAAATTATTGGGGATTTGCATCTCATAAAAAAACAGCTGAGTAAATTATTTTATGTAAAAAAAAATTACCTTTACCAAATCTATCTGCAAAATATATAAATACATAAAATAAAACAGTTATGAACTTTAAGATAACACTAGATAGTATTGAACCGAACCCGTGCATCCCGGTCAATTACCAATATCCATTGTCTGCTGCATTGTATCGTGTCATAGCCAAAGGAGATGCGCATTACGCAGCTTTTTTGCACGAAACAGGGTATGGGAAAGGATTTAAGTTTTTCACATTCAGTCAGATCGAATCTCCATTCAGAATGAAGGGAGATCGCCTGTATCTGCAGAGGAATGAATTTTCGTTCCGGATTGCGTTCCATCTGCCGGAAGCCATAGAAAGTTTCATCAAGGGATTGTTCCAATCCGAAAAAATAGACCTTGCCGACAGGCTCTCACGAACAAGCTTTACCGTGAAATCCATCGAAAGCCTTCCCAATCCTTTGCAAGATCATACGGAAAATGAAATGATCCAGGTTCTGTTAAAGCCTCTTTCGCCGGTTGTCGCCGGATTTCAGGATGAAAATAAAGTATATCAGTTCCTTTCGCCGGATGATCCGCATTTTGCGGACTGTCTGGTTTACAACTGGCGCAGCAAAATCTCCACCTGCTACGGCGAAGCGACAGCTCGATCTGCTGTTCTTCTGGCCGAGATAGCACCCACAAATCAGGCGTTCAAATCCCGTTTAATCACCATTAAAGCAGGTACCCCGGAAGAAACCAAAATCCGTGGCTGGATGAATTTCGAACTGAA
>JAISZA010000054.1 GCA_031269535.1 Tannerellaceae bacterium | reverse complement strand
GGCTCTATATCGTTTTGTGTGGGTAATCGAAAATAAAGAATGAACAGTAGTGAAATATCCGGAAATCAGCAGACTGTTCCGGTATTTGTTTTTGCGTAAACCCTCTGCGGCCTTCTGATGCAGTAAAGTCTGTTAGGTTTATAATCAGAGGAAGAAGTTCCCGCAGAGGAATATACCGGCAACCTGCCTCTGAAGCTTTTATTTGTCCGACCCGGGTCGGACAAATGAAAGTATCCGATACCGGAAAAAGATTTACTTCCTCAGGGCTAAACTCAGATTTGATTACCCACCCGATTCGACATAGAGCCCTTTATTTTATATACCCGGCGATAGTATCAGGATGAATATTCACTATTTTTTATTGAATCCGACACCCACAAAAGAAGTTTACTTTTTTTCTGTTTTCATCTCACTATTTTAAACCGCACGAAGTATAACTATCTGCTCCCGGGATGACCGGATAAATCTGAGATTCTTGAAAGCGTTTGTCCTGGGGGGGGAACCATAGCTTGTTCACTAATTTTTTATTCCCCCCCCCATTCAGGGGATTTGAGAATGTTTTTTATAAATTACTTTTGAACAGTTTTAGTACAGATAATTAAATTATTAAAAGCAAAAAATGTTATGAAAAAGTATGTATTAATGATTCTCAGTTTGCTGTTCTTCGCAGGAGAAAGCATGGCCCAGTATGCAACTCCTCAATCTCCGGAAAGTCTGATAGCGAGGATGCAAAAGAATGCGCCGGAACTTTACAGAAGTTACCGGAACGGAAGTACCTTATCGGGAGTTGGGATAGGCTTGATGGCCGGCGGTTTGGGGGCAATTGTCGTAGGTGTAGCCACCGGCGAGAAAAACACGACGACCAACGGTCTGCAGACCAATATAGAGGTTAAGGGAACCGGTGGCGCTATCGCTGCAGTAGGAACGGTTGCTCTTCTAACAGGTACTCCTTTGATGATTATCGGTCTTACAAAGAAAAGCAGAGCCAAACGAAATTACCTCGCACGATACGGCGATATGGGCTTTGAACAGCCGACGCTCCGGCAGTCTCCGCATCTGGAGGTACACCCCAATGGATTGGCCTTTGTCTTTTAATGACAAGAAATGGATTTAAAACCTGAAAGCGTATGAAGATGAGGAAACAGTATGAATTGGTTTCCTCATCTTTTTTTACACCGTAAACCATAAAAAAGGCAATGGATTATGGGATGTCCTGAAGAGGATTTGATTCGTTATCGAAAAAACAAATCTTTCGATAGAATCTGCTTATGCCAAAAATACCGGAATTTCTTGAGGATAATTTTTGATTATTGTTACTTTTGTGAATTGATGTTTTGATAAATATTTAAGCTACCTAATTATATATTTACTATGGCAGAACAAACGAAAGTAGTTACCTTGGAAAAGGTGGTCGTCCGATTCTCAGGAGATTCGGGAGACGGTATGCAACTGACCGGGACGATCTTTTCCTATCTGTCGGCTATTCTGGGAAATGATATATCAACTTTCCCCGACTTCCCGGCAGAAATTCGCGCTCCGCAGGGTTCCTTGAGCGGCGTATCGGGGTTTCAGGTGCATCTGGGCTCCCGCAAGATTTTTACTCCCGGCGATAAAGCCGATGTACTGGTTGCCATGAATCCGGCAGCTCTGAAAGTAAACGTCAACTATCTGAAACCGCATGCGATTGTTATCGTGGATACCGATTCTTTTCAGAAAAATGATCTGGAAAAGGCGAAGTTTACGACAGACGACCCGTTTGCTGAGTTGGGATTGACGGGCATACAACTCGTGGCCGCCCCCATCTCCACGATGGTGAAAGACGGATTGACGGAATATGGACTGGATAACAAATCGGCCGTGCGCTGCAAAAACATGTTTGCCTTGGGGTTGGTCTGCTGGTTGTTTGAACGCCCGTTGGATGAGGCTATGCACAAGCTGCAAAGTAAGTTCGCGAAAAAACCGGCCATCGCACAGGCCAATATCAAAGCGCTGACCGATGGCTATAATTACGGGAACAATATTCATGCCTCTGTTTCTACCTATCGCATTGAGAGCAAGAAAGCAGCCCCCGGTTTTTATACCGACATCAACGGCAACAAGGCGACGTCTTACGGACTGATCGCCGCAGCCGAAAAAGCCGGCCTGCAACTCTTCCTGGGGAGTTATCCGATCACCCCCGCTACGGACATATTGCAGGAACTGGCTGCCCGCAAGGAATTGGGCGTCAAAGCGCTTCAGTTTGAAGACGAGATAGCTGGTATCTGTACCGCTATCGGCGCCAGCTTCGCCGGTTCGCTGGCCGCTACCTCAACGTCCGGTCCGGGGCTGGCGCTGAAAAGTGAAGCCATCGGCCTGGCTGTGATTGCCGAACTGCCCTTAGTGGTAATCGACGTACAACGGGGAGGTCCTTCGACAGGCTTGCCCACCAAGAGCGAACAGACCGACCTCCTGCAAGCCCTCTACGGACGCAACGGCGAAAGCCCCGTCGTCGTGATTGCCGCTTCGACACCGACCGACTGCTTCGATGCCGCATTCTGGGCAGGCAAACTGGCCGTGGAACACATGACGCCGGTTATCCTGCTGACCGATTCGTTCATCGCCAACGGCTCTGCTGCCTGGCGAATTCCCGACTTAGATACTTATCCCGAAATCAAACCCCCATACGCTTCGGAATACAAAGACGAAAAGCCCTGGAAAGCCTACCGCCGCGACCCGGAAACCCTCGTCCGCTACTGGGCTGTTCCCGGAACAGAAGGCTTTGTCCACCGGATCGGCGGACTGGAAAAAGACTTCGATACCAGCGCCATCTCTACCGAACCGCTGAACCACCAGAAAATGGTTCAGACGCGTCAGGCTAAGATCGACAAGATAGCCCGGTTTATCCCTGAACTGGAAGTGCTGGGTGATGCGGAGGCCGACCTCCTGCTGGTAGGCTGGGGCGGCACGTACGGACACCTTTGCGAAGCGATGGAGACCTTGCGGGAAAACGGGAAGAAAGTAGCTCTGGCGCACTTTAAGTTTATCAATCCCTTGCCAGCGAATACAGCGGACGTATTGTCTGAATACAAAAAGGTGGTGGTGGCCGAACAAAACAACGGACAGTTTGCCAATTACTTGCGCAGCAGAGTGCCGGGATTCAATCCGTATAAATTCAATCGCGTCAAGGGGCAACCCTTTATCGTGGCGCGGCTGGTCGAAGAATTTACTAAATTATTGGAGGCGTAATGATGGAAACAGCTGTAAAATTTCAACCCAAAGATTATAAGAGTGACCAATACGTACGCTGGTGCCCGGGATGTGGCGACCATGCGGTATTGAACTGTGTGCATAAGGCCATGGCCGAACAGGGAGTAGCGCCGGAGAATATCGCCGTTATTTCCGGTATCGGCTGTTCGTCGCGCCTGCCTTATTATATGAATTCCTATGGATTTCATACCATACACGGCCGGGGAGCAGCCATTGCCACAGGTGTGAAAACAGCCAATCCGGCGCTGAACGTATGGCTGATGACGGGTGACGGAGACTGTCTGGCCATCGGAGGAAATCATTTCATCCATGCCGTGCGCCGTAATGTGGATATCAATATCGTCTTGTTCAACAATAAGATATATGGATTAACGAAGGGACAGTATTCGCCGACCTCCGACCGGGGAATCGTGACGAAAAGCTCTCCTTTCGGAACGGTGGAAGACCCGTTTATTCCCGCCGAACTGGCCCTGGGCGCCCGCGGAAACTTTTTCGCCCGCGTGATTGATGTCGATCTGAAGAATACAACCGAAGTTCTTGCCGCTTCGTCGCGCCATAAAGGAACGTCGGTGGTGGAAGTGCTTGTCAACTGTGTCATCTTTAATGACGGTATCCATAAGCGGATTACGGAGAAGGATTTTCGCTCCGAACGTACGATATTCCTCCGCCACGGCGACAAGATGCGCTTCGGAAAGGAGAATGAAAAAGGCCTTGTGCTCGACGGTCTGAAGCTGAAAGCCGTAACCATCGGGCAGGACGGTTATACGCCGGAAGATATCCTGGTTCACAATGCGCAGGAACCCGATATTACCTTGCATCTGATGCTCTCGCTGATGGGTGGCGATATGCCGGTAGCCCTGGGTGTTATCCGCGACGTAGAAGCCCCCGCATACGATGCCGCCGTAGAACAACAGATCGCTTCCGTTCAGGCCAGGAACCCCATCCGCAAACTCCATGATTTGCTGATGAAAGGCGAGATATGGGAAGTGAAATAAAAAACGATTTCCTTTAATAGGGTAGGGGAGTGTTTAATCATAACGTGGGGGAGAGGCGAAGACAAATTGCCCTCCCCCACTGTTTGTTTATAGTTTGCCGGAGACTTCTTTCAGTAAGGTCTGTGCATGGGTAATGGCTTCGCCGTTTTCGCTGTAGATTCCGATGATACGGGAGCCTTTCCAGACGACGGGGATTTCGCCGTTGTACCGGTCTTTGATCAGGAGGTCTCCCTCTTTGACGAGGTCAAGCGGCTGGCCGGTGAAGCTGAGGTAAGCCCTCAGTGTCTCTCCGGCCTTTTCGCCCGATTGGGCATCTACGACGAATAACTGGAAGGTTTTACCGTCGGTTTCGTACTTTGCCGTATAGACAGATTTCAAAAACTCATGTCCGATGTAGCTGGATGTGATATACGTTTCGGAATAAGGCAGCTTATCTTTCGGGGGGAAGACCTTCAGGATGGCAGGATATCCCGCTTGCGGGTCTATTTTCGAGGCCAGTCCGCGGGCAATGGCAGAGAGTAGCGGCTTCACCTCCGTCTCGCTATGGCCCGACATTTTGACATAGATGCTTCCGGCGAAAAAGAACAAATTTTCATCATCCCCCTGGGCTTCACCACCGATACCGGACAGGTAAGTCAACTCCGTAGAACGTTCCGCGGCATACATGCCGAAAGCATCTTCCGGCGTGGCGTGGCGATAGGCTTGCAGAGTGATGTAATCATCCCCTTTCTTATAGTCAACCGACGTCATCTCCCTGAAATTGTTTTCGATAAACAAAGGAGCCGCTCCATTGATACGGTCGAAGAGATTGTCCGGATTGAAAACTTCCGCTTCTTCTATATTCCACCCCGCCACAGCAGGCAACCACGATCTCAATTCTGCCGGTGTCTGTGCCGGAAGCCGTTGAAACGAAAACAGGAATAATGCGACTATCGGATACTTTAAATACTTCATGAACAGGAATTAAAGTGAATGACTCAGGTTAAAAGCATATCCGGTACTTCGAGGATGGGGGTGATGGCAGCAATTTTCGCAGCCACATCAAAGCCCGAAGAACATTTCACTTTGCAATTACCGGCGCATGAGCGGCACAGGTTCTTTGCATCGGGCAGGTTCAGCTCCAGCAGGGTTTCTTTGGAGAGGCTGGCATATTTATAGCCATATGCATACATATAGGCGCGCATCAGTTCGGAGACAGGCAAATGTTCGGCACATTCTTCGCTGCATTTCCCGCAGCGCTGGCAGAAGAGCATTTCCTTATCGCACAGCATGGCCAGATAGTCTTTTTCGCTGGCAGACAGGGCCGGATTGTTGGCGGCGGCAAGACATTCGTCCAGCTCGTCGAAATTGGTAAATCCGGGGATGATGGTCGCGATGTTTTCGTTTTCCCATGCCCATTTCAGGCAGGCCTGCGCGTTGATTTTCTTTTTGCCTTCGGTGTCTTCCACGGCTCCCGTCATGGTTTTCATGGCGATAAAGCCTACGCCGGCTTTTACTCCGCGGGCGATGGCTTCTTCGGTTTCCTTGAGGTTTTTGAGTTTGAAGTTATAACTCAGCAAGATGACGTCGTACACGCCGGCGTCGATGCCTGCATGAATTAATTCCGGTTTCAGGGCATGGGTAGAGAATCCGAGATATTTTACTTTGCCGTCGGCTTTAAATTTTTTCAGACAGTTGATGATCCGTTCGCCGGTAACTTCTTCCGGTTTTTCGAGTGCGTGGGTGAAAAAAAGTTCCACATAGTCCATTTGCAGCCGTTTGAGACTCAGGTCGAGCAAGGCGGTATAGTCTTGTTCAAAGCTGTCTTTCAGCGGATATTGGAATTTCCCTTTGGTTGCGATGCTAAAAGAGTTGCGCGGTTTGTCTTTGAAGAAATTGCCCAGCATCTCCTCGTTTCGTCCGTTCTGATAGCCGTGTGCCGTATCAAAATGCGTAATGCCCGAATTGTAGGCGGCCCTCACAACATTGGGATTGTCGGCCCGCATCACACCCATACTCAGGATCGGTAGTTTCATCCCGGTTCTTCCCAGCGTACGTATGGGAAAATCATTCGCTTTACTCTCCGTTGTCGTACGCAAAGCTGATGCCGCCGATGCCGGGGCAATCATCGCTCCGGCTCCGGCCGCAGCAGATAGGCGAAAAAAATCTCGTCGGTTTACACTCTTGTTTTTCATATCGTATAATTTATAAATGGATAGATTCTGTTTTACTCTAAAGAATTATGCTATTATCTCAAAATACAGACTTTACAAAAATACAATGGTTTAAAAAGAGATTGACAAATGTAAAAAATATTTTCTTCATTGAAACATTCAAGTGTAAAAAAGGCTGTGTTTTCTGCCTGTTTTCAGCAAGCCTGATCAGGTGTGATCATCCGGCAGGCAATTTCTTTTCCGGCAAAGGCGATGGCAAGCAGTGATACCCGGCTGCTGCTTCCTGCATACCGTTCGGCATAGCGTCGTTCACGCATCTGGGTGAAAGCCTCTTCCAGCAGGAGGCCGGTGGCGCCTTCGGCGGCATACTTGATTTCGGCGATTACGACGCGTTCCTCCCATGTCCAGACGGCGTCGATGCGTCCTTTGTCGGTAGAGACTTCGCCCTCTGCCTCAAAACCCAGCAGATTGAGCCA
>JAISZA010000229.1 GCA_031269535.1 Tannerellaceae bacterium | reverse complement strand
CCGATGGCGCCTGCCTGCACCAGTTCGATGGCTTTCTGAAACTCCTTGCTGGAGCGTTGCTGGCTACCTACCTGGAGTACGCGTTTATTGTGGCGCACGGCGTGTGTCATGGCTAAGCCTTCGACAATGGTATAGGCCAGGGGTTTCTGGCAATAGACATCCTTTCCGGCTTGGAGGGCATGGATGGTCAGCAGGGCGTGCCAGTGGTCGGGCGAAGCCACTTCGATGGCATCGATGTCTTTGCGGTCTAAGAGGTCTTCGTAAAACTCGTAGCCATCCACCCGCGGATTCATGCTTTTGGATTTCTGCCATTCCATCACTCGGCGGCGGAAGCGTTCGGTTTTGATAGAGTCCACATCACAACAGGCGGCTACCTGCACGCCCGGACAGGCGGCAAAGCCGCGGAAATCACTCAGCGCCTGGCGGCCCAGACCAATAAAACCCAGCACCACGCGGTCGCTCGGGGCGATTTTTACTCCATCGACAGCCCAGCTTGGCAGGATGGTTAGTCCCGCCAGCCCCAGAGTCGAATAGCCCAGGAACTGCCTTCTGTTAATCATTTTCTTTTCTTCATTCATTTTTGTTATAGTATTAATTCACACAAAATAAACTCTTATCTTAGATTTAAGCCGATACTGCTGCTTTACGCATACATAAAAAAAGAAAAGTTCTTGAACTTATTATATAACAAACGGGTATTTGCTGTTTTCGTGCCGGATAACAAAAAATATAAAAAAGAACTTTCCGCAGCAAACGTACTAAAAAATCGCTTATATCCGGTTTACTAAAGAGAATTATTTTTATGAATTATACTTCGCGCGGTTTAAAATAGTGAAATGAAAACAGACCGATTCCGGAGGCGGAATATACAGGCTGTGCTTCCCCGCAGGGAAAAACACTTCAGCAACATCCGGGCAGAAGGGCCGGAGATAATCTCCGGCTGCATATTCAGCCTACGGAACCTATATTGTTTTTTCTGTTTTCATCTCACTATTTTAAACCGCTCGAAGTATAACTCGTAACTTGTAACTTGTAACTTGTAACTCGTAACTTGTAACTCGTACTTCGTACCTACAAATCCCCATATCGTTTCTTTCCTTTCAGGTAGAAAGAGAGGATCAGGCTGCGGGGCATTCGTCCGGGGATGGAGGGGTGGGTTGTTTTTGCCAGGTTTTCCTGCCGGAGAGGAAGGAAAGAAGGCCGCAGCCGGCGGAACTCCCGGCGGGCGTCGTAAACGGCCCGGGCATCCTTCAGATGGCCGGTGAGCAGGAATTTGAGCATGGCGAGGCCGTCTAAGCAGCAACGGACACGCATCACATGAGACAGCTCTTTCTCCGGCAGGTTCTTATACAACATCAGCAAGCTGTTCCGGAAGTTGAGGAAGGTCTTACGGGGATTCTCCGCAGCAAGGGTAGCCGCTCCTACGTGATAGACTACCGAGAAAGGGGTATAAACGATGCGATAGCCCCGGCAGCACATCCTCCAGCACAGATCCACCTCTTCCTGATGGGCGAAAAAACGGGCATCCAGTCCGCCGGCCGTGCGGTATATCTCCGTACGGATAAAGAGGCAGGCTCCTGTAGCCCAGAGGATATCCGCCTGCGTATCGTATTGTCCGAGGTCTTCTTCCACGATGTGAAGCAGGCGTCCGCGGCAGAAGGGATAGCCGTAGCGGTCGATATAACCCCCGGCTGCACCGGCGTATTCGAAGAACGAAGGGTTTCGCCACGAGCGTATCTTCGGTTGTACCGCGGCGACAGAGCCATCGCCGTCCATAAGAGCCAGGGGAGCATCGAGCCATCCGGCAGTCACTTCCACATCACTATTGAGCAAAACCGTGTAGTCTGCCTCTACCTGCTTCAGAGCCAGATTGTATCCCTCGGCAAAACCGTAGTTACGGTCTAAAAGGATGCGGCCGACAGAGGGAAAGCGCTCCTGCAAGAGAGCGACAGAGCCGTCTGTCGAGCCATTATCTGCGACGATGATATCGGCCAGGCTGTCCGGCGAGTGCCGGATAACCGAAGGGAGGAAGGTCTCCAGCAGCTCCTTCCCGTTCCAGTTCAGGATGACGATTGCTACTTTTTTCATAGAGCATCTGCGCGTTTGTACTTCCAGCGTTTGTGTGTCCAAAGCCAGTAAGCGGGATTCCGTAATATTGTCTGTTCCATCCGGCGGGCGTATTGTTCGGTTGTCTGAAACAGGGGAGTATCCTGGGGGGTTGCCGTCAGCAGTTCGAATGTCACCCTGTAATACCCTCGCCTGAGCTTTTCCACATCGGCATAAACCAGAGGGAGGTGTAGTTTGCGGGCAATGCGTTCGGGGCCGGTCAGTATGGAAGTGTCCTGCCCCAGAAAGTTTGTCCAGTAATGCAGGTTGAAGCGGCTGGGCGTCTGGTCGGCAAGGAAGACGGCCAAAGCCTGGGTCTTCTCCTGCTTCAGCCGTATCAGGTCGCGCACCGTATCCCTCTTCCGTATGCCGACAGCGTTGAAACGGGCGCGCAGGCCGATAAACAGGCGGTCGAAGGCTTTATTACTCAGCGGACGATAGATAGGATACATCCGTGCAGCGGCAAAAAAGCTGTTGCCGGCGGTAAACCATTCCCAGTTGCCATAATGTCCGAGCATGATCACGATGCAGGTATGCCCTTCGTCTATCAGGCGGTCTATCAGTCCGGGATTGACCATATAGGCCCGTCGCTGAATCTCTTCCAGAGAGAGATGAGCCAGTTTGATAGTCTCAACGATATAGTCGGCGAAATGGTGGTAGAAGTCTCGTTCCAGCTGCCGCAGTTCGGCTTCCGTCTTTTCCGGGAAAGCAGCCCGCATATTGCGGCGGCACACCTCGAGCCGGTATCCCGCTATTTTATACAGCACGACATACAGGATGCCGGAGAGCATATACAGCAGGCGGAGAGGGAGTAAAGCGTGCAGCTTCACCCATGCGTACAAAAGCGCGTATCCTATTTTATTTCCCATCGTCAGAAAATTTACAGTTCAGGGCCGTTCGTTCGTCGTTCCATCCGGCGAGGCGTACCCGGCGGATTTCGTTGGCAGAGGCGGCATCGCAGGGAATCTCTACCTTGATGTAGTTCTCCGTAAAGCCGTGCATCAGGTTTCCTTTGCGGGTATGTTCGAACAAGACCTCTGCCTGGCGTCCGATATGCCTGGTATAAAAAGCGTGCAGCTTCGTTTCCGATAAATCCAGCAGGCGCCGGCTACGGGCCTGTCGGGTTTTCGGGTCCACGGCATGAGCGATTTTCAGGGCCTGCGTCCCCGGTCGTTCGGAATAGCTGAACACATGCAGTTGGGAGATATCGAGGGAAGCGATGAACGCATAGGCTTCCTCGAACAATTCGTCTGTTTCTCCCCGCGTACCGACGATGACATCCACTCCGATAAAGGCATCCGGTATCCTTTCTTTTATCCGTTCCACCTTCCGGCGGAACAAGGCCGTATCGTATTTTCTGCGCATCAGCTCCAAGACCGTATCGCTTCCGCTCTGCAGGGGGATGTGGAAGTGTGGGGCGAATCGCCTGCCGGCTGCGACGAAAGCGATTATCTCGTCGGTAATCAGGTTGGGCTCGATAGACGATATGCGGTAGCGGGCGATTCCCTCCACCTCGTCCAGCGTGCGTATCAGGTCGGTAAAGCTCTCATGGGTCGTTTGGCCGAAATCGCCGATGTTTACCCCCGTGAGTACGATCTCCTTTCCTCCCTTGCGGGCTACTTCTTCCGCCTGGGCTTTCAGAGCGGCAATGCTTCCGTTGCGGCTGCGTCCGCGGGCAAAGGGAATGGTGCAATAGGTGCAGTAATAATCGCATCCGTCCTGCACTTTCAGGAAATACCGCGTACGGTCGTCCGACGAACAGGAAGGCGCAAAAGTATGTATATCTTTGGCCGGCGAGGTCACGACGGCTCCTTCCGGCCTCCCGGCTGCATGGGATAAATAGTGTAGGATATCGTTTTTCTGTTCCGTACCCAGCACTAAGTCCACCCCTTCGATACGCGCCACCTCTCCGGGTTTGAGCTGGGCATAGCATCCGGTGACGACAACAAAGGCTCCCGGATGCTGCCTGCTGATGCGCCGGATAGCCTGCCGGCACTTCTTATCCGCCAGTTCGGTGACCGAGCAGGTATTGACCACGCATATATCCGCCTTCTCTCCGCTTCGTATCCTGCGCACTCCCTGCTCTCCCAGTAATCTGCCGATAGAGGAAGTCTCAGCGAAATTAAGTTTGCATCCCAGGGTATAATATGCCGCTGTTTTATTTTCAAATACCGTTTTGTCTATCATCCATCTGCTTTTTTAGAGAAAATCATTCCAATCAATCCTGCCACTTTCAGACCAATAGCCCCATAAAAAAGAATCCCGCGCAGTAGAGGGATCGGGAAAACCGTCTTGAAAAGCATGGATATCAGTATCGTAGCAACTCCCGCCAGGATCAGATAAAGCCACCAGCCGGGTCTGAATCCTTTGACAGAAAGAGCAGCTATCAGAAAAGAGAGCTTGCACAGGATGGCCACACCGAGCAGGAGCCGGAAATAAAAGGCCGGCGCTCCTGCCCAGTTCACAATAAAAGAGAGGGCGAGTATTCCCAGGCCGGCGTATAACAGCCGTTTCCTGTGCTTTTGTATCTGTCTCATGCAGCTTCGTTTCATTTCTTCTTTGTCGTTTTATAAGATAAAATATGTAGGGTCACGCCGGCAGCAATGGCAAACAACACCGCCTGTAGCCAGAATCTTCCCTTTGCAGCAAAGAAAATACAGCATACCATCGTCAGCCACATGACAGCTATAGAAAGAATCTTAATACGCAGGGGAATCGCCTTTTCTTCTAAAAAACCGCGTATATAGCTGCCTAAAACCCTATGGTCGAGCAACTGCCTGTATAAACGCTCTGAGCTGCGTGCAAACAGCGCCGCCGATAATAACAGGAAAGGCGTAGTTGGCAGAATAGGCAGAAAGATACCCAGAATGCCCAAAGCCAGACTTATGATACCTATAAAGATAAGCAGATACCTCATACGTAGCAATCTCCATACTGCCTGATGCCGGTATTGTATTTTCCCATACTGTTTTTTGCCGCAAAGATACGACTTCTGGTAATATATACGACAATCAAAAATAATCTCGGGTGCAATTCAAATGGTCGCATCGCCATTACGGGCCGTCATTGCGAACCCGAAGGAGGGTGAAGCAATCCAGAGCGAGCACCCTGGATTGCTTCGTACCTCGCAAGGACGATAGAAATCCATTGAATCTGCGACCATTTGAATTGCACCCGGCGGCTTAACGGGTGCGACCATTTGAATTACACCCCTATCACTTTCCGTTGCCAATCGGCGCTTTTTAACTTTTTTCATGATACAATGTTTAATATTAAATTAAACAAATCAAAGGGATAAAAGGTTCACAGAATTATTGAAAAAAAGTTTATGCATAATTACGAAAGCTCCAAAAAGTCTTTTTCAAGCTTTATACATAGTTACGAAAGCTCCAAAAAGTCTTTTTCAAGCTTTATACATAGTTACGAAAGCTCCAAAAACACTTTTTCAGAGTCTATACACTGTTACGAAAGCTCCAAAAACACTTTTTCAGAGTCTA
>JAISZA010000181.1 GCA_031269535.1 Tannerellaceae bacterium | reverse complement strand
CCGTTAAGCCGCCGGGTGCAATTCAAATGGTCGCAGATTCAATGGATTTCTATCGTCCTTGCGAGGTACGAAGCAATCCACTTCCGCCGTCATTGCGAGGTACGAAGCAATCCAGGGTGTGCCCGGTCTGGATTGCTTCACCCTCCCGGGTTCGCAATGACGGCCCGTAATGACGATGCGACAATTTGAATTGCACCCCCGCTTATTTACGAACGCTGAACAGGTATCGTTCGCCGGATGCTTACCTTACTTCTGCATAAACTCTTTGGGAAGCATGTGAAACGTTTTATAAAAGACCTTGGCAAAATAAGAAGGAGAATTGAATCCTACCCGGAACGCCACTTCATTGATCCGCATATCCGTTTCCAGCAGAAGTTTGTAAGCTTTCTTCAAACGGTAGTTCCGTAAGTAATCTCCCGGAGTAACTCCGCTGATACTTTTAAGTTTACGTTGCAGGTTCGAGCGGCTCATATTGAAGATTTCCGTCAGAGAATCGACGGAGAAGTTTTCATCGGAAATATGCAGTTCAATCTCTTCATTCAGTTTAGCGAGGAAAATTCCGTCGTTTTTATTATTCACCAGCACCGAATAGGAAGCTAAAGGGGAGCGGTTGAAGGCTTCCTGTATCGTCTTCCTATTCTGTAACAGACTTGCTATCTGTGCTTTCAGATAAGAAACGGAGAATGGTTTCTCGATAAAAACATCCGCTCCCGAAAGTAAGCCTTCTACTTTTACCGCATTTTCCGTTCGGGCAGATAAAAGAATGACAGGAATATGGCTGTAGTTCAAATCGGATCGTAATCGCTTTGTAAAGGAAATACCATCCGTACCCGGCATCATGATATCCGAGACGATGATGTCATAATTATTCTCGTTCAGTAGCTCCAATGCCTTATCTGCATCCGAAGCCGTATCCACATGATAATCCTGCTGGAAGGAATTCCGTATAAAAAGCGCCATTTCCGGATTATCTTCCACCACGAGAATCGAATGCCGGCTATTGTCGGATACGGAAGAATCAGCCTCGGGCATCTGTATTTTCGCTTCCGACATCATCATTTCCCTTCTCTGATCAGGGATATCCCGGAATGTAAATTCGAATTGAGTTCCTCCTGTCGGGTTATCCTCTACTGTGATAGTACCTCCAAGGATTTCCGTCAGATTTTTCACCAACGACAATCCTAATCCGGTACCAATCTTCGCATCATCTTTCTGAACCTGATAAAAAGGATCGAAGATGAGCGTTTTATGATGCCCGGATATACCCCGTCCATTATCCGTTACTTTCACCGAAAAAGAATGATCTATATTTTTCTTTAATGTAATAATAATCTTATTTCGTGTATATTTCAATGCATTGGTCAGCAGATTTCCGATAATCTTTGTCAGGGCATCTTCATCAGACAGAACCGTCATTTCCGTTTTATCCTGAAGCATCTGAAGTTCTATATCCATCCCTTTCTGCTGTGCTGTTTTTCTGAACCGGTCATACAATTCCTGTATGAGGTCATAGAGATTAACGGTCGTTGGATTTATGATATAGCGGGTCGAATCCATTTTCCTGAAATCCAGGAGCTGATTGATCAATTCTTTCAAACGGGTACAATTCTTTTCTATAATGGAGAGGTTTTGTTTGGTTTCCACACTCCCTTCCCCCGAGTTAAGAACCTCTTCCAGAGGAGCCAGGATCAGACTTAAGGGCGTTCGTATCTCATGAGCTATCGTTGTAAAGAAATCTATTTTTGATTTAAAAGCAAGCGTTTCCTGCTGTATTTTGTAGTTTTCCAATATCTGCAATTGTTTCTCTTTGTTTTTTTTCAGGTACCAGGATATAAGGATATAAGAGAGAAGCAGCGATAATAAGACATAAATGATCTTTGCCGGAAAGGAGAGCCAGAAAGGAGGCTGTATTTCTATTTGTATGGATGTTCCTTCTTCATTCCATACGTCCTCATTATTCGTTCCTTTTACCCGGAAGAGATATTTACCGGGAGAGAGGTTCACATACGTCACACTCTGATTGTTTCCGACATAATTCCATTGAGAGTCTGCGCCCGCCAAGCGATACGCATATTGATTTTTAGTAGGTGTCATATAACTCAGGCTTACATAAGAGATCGTAAAAGAAGATCGGTTATGAGGTAAGATGATTTTTTCTCTTTTATTTACTTTCATCTGTATTTCTTTCTCCAGGTTTGTATCCGAATGTCCCAATAAGTTAACCCCTATAATTTCTACCGGTGGAATTATTTCATTCCTGTTTCCGACTACATCCTGTGGGAAAAAGGAATTAAACCCGTTGATACCTCCGAAATAAAACTTCCCGTCACGCGTTTTGAGACTTGATTTATAATTGAACTGATTACTCTGTAAGCCGTCTTCTTTATCATACAATTTATAATTAGCGGGATCAGACGTTTTAAAACGAACCAAACCTTTGTTACAACTAATCCAGAGATTCCCTGAGGGATCATCCAGGATGCCATATACTACGTTATTAGGCAGTCCTTCTGTTTCAGAGATATTGATAAAATCATCTTTTCGGTTATCATAGATGAAAATACCCTTTCCCTCACTGGAAAAGAGCATTCGCTTCCGGCTATCCAGATAAATACCGGTAAGTTTACTTCCGGTGATCGGATTATTCCGGCTCCGGATCGTATCATAATGTATCCATTTCCCTGCCTGTACATCCAGACGCATGGCCCCCCGTCCATAGGTTGCAAGCCAGAGATTTTCGTTCTCATCTTCTTTAATATCATAGATAAAATCCGATACTTCCGGAATCCTTGTAAACGTACGGCTTGCTTTATCAAATTTATTGAGTCCGACAGTTGTACCTGCATAAATTTCGCCCTTTTTCGTTTTATAAAGAGCAAATACACAATCATCATTGAGCGTTTGGTTATCTTCTTCCCTATTTCGGAAATTGGTCATTTCATGGGTTCTTACATTATATATATCTATTCCTCTGGAAAAGGTGCCAATCCATAAATCATCTCCGTCGAGTAATAAAGCATGCGTATTATGATAAGAGGTATGGATGGGCTGAGTAATCGTTTTTGTCTGCACATTGAAATAATTAACGCCGCCATCTTCCGTAGCAATCCACAGGTTACCGGAAGCATCTTCACAAAACTGGCTGACAGCTTTTCCGGACAGGGCCTTTGAGGCTATATGAGGATAATAGGTCTCCATATTCAGGGTTGAAGGATTCAGGTAATTGATTCCGCCAAAATAACTGCCTATCCAGATCCCCCCTTCCTGATCTTTCAGCATTGAATAGACATTCTGGTCGCTCATACTATAGGATAAGAGTGGTATATCCAATCGCCTGGAAGACATACGATCCGGATCGAAAAGATATAATCCGTCATCCGAGCCGACCAATAAAGAACGCTCATCATAAGGCAACAGACAGCGTATATGTGTAACATAAGGCTCGTCGTTCTGTCCGTTCAGATGTGAAATACAGGTATTATTCTGTTTATTATATTGCTTTAAACCTTCCGACCAGGTTCCGAGCCAAAAGTTTCCTTTCCGGTCTTCCCGGATGGAAAGAATTTCATATTCGTAGTTTCCCGACATATAATACATATTCTCTACTGTTTCCAGCTCTGCGGTGTCTTCCCTATAACGCAGCAATCCCATCCGGGTACCTACCCAGACGGAGCCGGCCATATCTTCATAAATAACCCAGGCAGGACTGATTATTTTGTTGTCTTTAACCTTCATTTGGCTTAATTTTTTCTCTTTCGGCAGATATTTGAAAAGTCCCTGCGCCATTGTTGCGATCCATATCGCGCTGTCTCTATCCATATAAAGTGCATTCACGGCAGAAGTAATACGATTCCCTTCCGGGGTTTGGGTCGTCACTTTTGTGAACGTTTCCTCCCGGGTATCCATAATGTTTAATCCGATATCCGTCCCGATATAGATAAAGCCATTTTCCCCTTCTATCATACTCCGGATAAAATTATTTCCAATCGACCGATCGTTTTGTGTACTGTTCCGGAAAATGCGGAAATCACTCCCGTCATAACGGTTCAGGCCATCCTTTGTTCCAAACCAGATAAAACCTTTCTTATCCTGTAGGATACAATAAACCGCATTTTCCGACAACCCCTCATCCACCCGTATCTTACGGAAATGAAAATCCGGATTTTCCTGAGAGAAAAGAGAGGAAGTGATGCACAGAGACAGTGAAGCTAAGAAAATTATACGTTTTATCATGGTATATGTTGTAAGTCAAACAATCAAATTCAGCAATCAAATGTACGTGAAATTTACGGGATTTGAAATAGTATCGTTAGATATGGGTGCATCCCTATTACATTGTCATGAATTATTACGCAGTTTTTTTTACGAACCGGTTTATGATATTGCGTCCGTAAATAAGCGTATTTTATAAGCAATCCATGCAATTTTTTAGTCAAACGGGAGCTTGTATTCATTTTTATCCTTTTTTCATCAGAAAATATTTCCCACCGGGAGTCATGTTAGTATAGCTTTGCGTTACGAAATGAAATAATTCTTAGAACGATATTTTATGAGAAAGTACATTTATTTACTAACTTCTTTGTTTCTATGCCAAAGTAATCTTCCGGCAGCAGAAGCAGCAGCCGTCACAAGCAGTCATATTCGTATAAAATCACCCGGTAATCCGGCTGTTGCCTACACTTTAAAAAAGAATACGAACGGTGATCTCACGGCTCAGGAGGAACTTCCTTTAATCATACGACATGAAGTATCGGAAACCTCTTCGGCAACCCGGATCAAAGTAAGCATAACAGCCAAAGAGACGGTCTGTTACAACTATGAAGAATTATATCCGCTGCCTTCGGTCAGTCATACCGATTGTCAGTTTTATATGCCCGGATTCTGGTATCGCCGGAATCTGCGCTCTCCGAAAGAAGCCCCTTCTTTCTATACAAGTGATAGCTGGCAGGTGCGGGAAGACCGCTTAAGTACGCCGCTCACGGGTATCTATAATGAAATAAACGGTGATTATTACACCGTACTGCGTCTGGAAAAATCAAGAGATGAAACGCTGACGACCCATCCTTCCGGCGAAGTGATCCTGAGCGGAAAAACATCCCTGGGATTTACAGGATTCCGGAATATGTCCGGGAACTCAGCGTTGGTATTCGGTTTTCCTTACCATGAAGCGCCTAAAACCTATATCCGTAAACTAAGTCTGATCCCTCCTGTGCAGGCATTTGAAAAGCTCGAGGAAGGAGAGTCGCGGGAACTGGTCTGGGAAATACGGAAAGGGAATGCCCCGGATTACTCCGCTTTCGTTGCCGATGTATGGAAGTATTCTTTTGACGCTTTTAATCCGCAGGAAGTAAAAACGCCCTACGACAAGGCATTGGCAAAAAGGATATTATCCAATTTCTTTACAGAAAGCTATGTTGACCGGTACGACCTGAACTATTTCTCAGGAGTCCATATGCGGACAGACGATTGTGAAAGTACAGCGTCGATAGAGGTTGGATTTGTCGGACGTGTTCTTCTGAATGCCTTCAATGCCCTTGAATACGGAGAGGAAACAAATAATGCCGGTCTGGTAAAAAAAGCCCATGCCATCTTCGACAGCTATCTTACTTATGGATTTACGCCGGCAGGCTTCTTCCGGGAGTTTGTGAATTATGAGAGAAAAGAAGAACAAACGATATTCAGCATCCGTCGTCAATCGGAAGGCGCTTTTGCCATACTCAATTATTTAGATTACGAGAAGAAAAAAGGAAGGAAACACCCGGAATGGGAGACAAAAATCCGGAGACTTCTGAATAATTTTATCAGACTGCAAGGTGCCGACGGTAGTTTTCCACGGAAATTCGATGATCATTCTACGGTATCCGATGCTTCCGGTGGTAGTACCCCTTCAGCCACCTTGCCTCTGACAATGGCTTATCGTTATTTCAAAGACAAATCCTATCTGGAGTCTGCCCGGCAGACAGCCGATTACTTAGAAAAAGAACTGATATCCAAAGCCGATTATTTTTCTTCCACATTAGATGCCAATTGCGAAGATAAGGAAGCTTCTTTATATGCCTCTACGGCCATGTATTATCTGTCGATGGTAACCCAGGGAAAAGAACGCGAACATTATATCGACCTGTGTAAGCAGGCAGCCTATTTCTGTCTTTCCTGGTACTATACGTGGGATGTACCTTTCGCACAGGGACAGATGCTGGGTGATGTCGGTTTCCTTTCCAGGGGATGGGGAAATGTATCGGTAGAAAATAATCATATAGACGTATTCATCTTTGAATTTGCCACGGTACTGGACTGGTTGGCGAAAGAACGAAAAGAACCGCGTTTCTCCGCTTTTTCCTCTGTAATCAAAACATCCATGCTCCAGCTGATGCCGGTAGAAGGACATTGGTTTGATATCGGAAAAGCCGGTTATTATCCCGAAGTAGTGCAGCATACGAACTGGGACTACGGCAGGAACGGAAAAGGATTCTACAACGATATTTTTGCTCCGGGATGGACGGTCGCCTCCCTATGGCAAATGTTATCTCCGGATAGAGTAGCCGGGTTTTTCAGCCGGGAATAATCAACCGGACACTCATCGAAGGAATTGTTTACCTCAAATAATCTGATTTTTTAAAACAATATTTTTATGAAAAGAAAAGAAAAACACTTATGGACAAAGCTCAGTATGATCTGTCTGCTGACGCTGATGTATGTCGCATCTGTCTTTGCACAGGAAAGGATAGTGAGAGGAACCGTACTGGATGCTACCGGTGAGCCGGTTATCGGTGCGAATGTAATCCGGAAAGGGACTGCGAATGGAGTCATAACAGATATCAATGGTACGTTTTCCCTGGAAGTTCCATCTACTGCAACACTGCAGATATCGTATATCGGTTTTCAAACCGAAGAAGTCGTTGTGGGCTCCAATACCGACTTTCATATCATACTGAAAGAAGGAGGTATCGGACTGGAAGAAGTGGTAGTCATTGGATACGGTACGGTGAAGAAAGGAGACCTGACAGGCGCCGTATCGGTTATCAGTATGGACGATATGAAAAAGAGTTCGTCGGGCTCGGTAACCAATCAGCTACAAGGGCTTGCAACAGGTGTGAATGTAAGAGGCACCGGGAAAGCGGGAGAAGATTCACAGATTGAAATCCGGGGAGTAGGAACCTTGAGTAATCGCGACCCGCTCTGGGTAATTGATGGAATGATTAGTAATCCGGGAATGAATTTCAACCCTGCGGATATTGAATCCATACAAGTACTGAAAGATGCTTCGGCCGCAGCTATTTACGGATCGCGCTCTGCGAACGGGGTGATCATTGTTACAACCAAAAAAGGACGCAAAGGACCGATGAAGGTAGGACTAACTATCAAAGAAACCCTCGAATGGAGCCCGAAGTTCGACCTGATGGATGCCGCCGGCTATAAAAAGTATAACGATATGGCTTATACGGAAGGTATCCGGAACGGCTCATGGAACGGGGAGTTACAAAAACATGCCGGATATGATACCAACTGGCAGGATGAAGTGTTCCGTACCGGCCTTGTTCAGGATTATAATGTATCGCTTTCGGGAGGTGGCGACTCCGGTAGTTATTTCGTATCGGGCGGTTACTATAAGAATGAAGGGGTCTCATACGGCAACGAATTTGACCGGTACAGTTTCCGTGTAAATACAGAAGGCAAAAGAGGGATGTTCTCTTTCGGCGAAAGTCTTTCTTATACCTATACCGATAAAGACCCTTTACAGACCAATCCGTATAACGATGTGGTGCGTATGATGCCGACTATTCCTCTATACGATGAAAATAACCCAGGAGGGTATGGCTACGGAGATGCCAATGCGAATACGTTCGGTACCAACCCGATTGCACGGGAAGACCTCGAACATCAAAAAGAAAAAAACAATCGTTTGAACGGATCTGTCTGGGCAGAGTTCAAACCCTTCCCCTTCCTTTATTATAAGCTGAATGGGGGGATGGATTTGGAATTCTGGGATCGCGCCTGGTTCCGCGGAGAAGGCAACTGGACACGTAACCAGGAATACCGCAGTCCTGAAAGCGTGAAGGAAAAAAGGCATACGTATTCCCGGCTGATTGAGCATACCTTGAATTTTAATGACGATTACGGCAAACACCATATCGACGCGGTAGCCGGTACGACTTACCAGACATACGAACGGGAATTTCTTACAGGGTCGCGTCTGAACTTCCCTATCGTAGGCGATGATTATCTGACGGTACTCAATGCCGGGCAGGGCAACCAGCAAAACAGCAATGCGATTTATAAAAACGCGATGATCTCTTACCTGGGACGGGTCAATTATAGCTACGGCTATACATACTATCTGACGGCCACATTCCGTCGGGATGGAACCTCCCGCTTATCCCGGGAGAATCGTTGGGGTAATTTCCCCTCTTTCTCTGCCGCCTGGCGTATCTCCAACGAACAGTTCTTTCGTGTTTCCTGGATAGACGACCTTAAGCTACGTGGTAACTGGGGGCGCTTGGGGAACTCGGCCATTGGCGACTGGGACTATCTGGGAACCATAAACCAAAGCTTAGTGACCGTGATCGGAGGAGTTCTGGTACCGGGCGCCGCCCAGGTGAAGATGGTGAACAGCGACCTGCGCTGGGAGACCAAGGAAACGACCAATATAGGTTTAGACGCTCTGTTCCTCAATCATCGTCTGGGAGTCAGTGCGGAATACTATATATCCAATACCAAAGATGTATTAACAGATATGCCGATTGCCATTTCTACAGGAAACCAGGGAGGAGCTCCTAAGGCAAATGCGGCCAGCCTGCGGAATACAGGTTTCGAAGTCTCCCTCAATTGGAGAGATAAAGCAGGTGATCTCAATTATAATATTGTAGCCAATCTCACTACATTGAAAAATAAAGTAACCGAACTCGGATATGGGAAAGATGTCTATTACTCCGGTAAAACCAAATCTGAAATCGGTCAACCGCTCTCCATGTATTATCTGTATAAAACAGACGGTATCTTCCGTACACAGGCGGAGATCGATAACTATGTTACGTCCACAGGCCAACCGATCCTGATCGGCGCCAAACGCCCGGAACTCGGAGACGTAAGATACATCGATACGGATGACAACGGAGACATCACAGCCAACGACCGCCAGATTGTAGGTAATCCATGGCCTGAAGTTCAATTATCACTTCTGTTCAATGCCTCTTGGAGAAACTTTGATCTTTCCATGATGTGGTACGGACAGTTCGGCAATGATATTTATAACGTACCCTTATGGCAGGGAAGACTGTTTGCAGATAACTCCAACTACATCCGTTTCGGGAAAGGGGAAGAACCTTATCAGGAAAACTCAAATTCCAATACCCCCCGAATCATTTACGGTGATTTCCGGAATACGTACGACAGCGACTTGTTTCTGGAAAACGGTTCCTACCTGCGTCTGAAAAATATACAGTTGGGATATACTTTCCCCCAAAAAACGGTATCTCGTTTAGGGATAGAAGGCTTACGCCTTTATGTAGCGGGCAATAACTTGCTTACTTTTACACAATACAAAGGGCTTGATCCTGATTTTGTCAACACGGATGTATGGGACAGAGGGACGGACAATTTTGCTTTCCCTAATACCGGTTCCATTATGTTCGGACTTGATTTAACGTTTTAATTAATCATCATTGAATATTTACAGATATGAAATACATATATTTAGTACTCATAGCGATGTCGCTTGCTTTTACGAGTTGCAGCGGCGACTTATTGGATATTTCCAACCCCAATGAAGGGACTACGGATAAATACTGGACCAAGGAAGCAGATGCTATTGCCGGGATCAACGGATGTTACAGCGCTTTGTATAAAGAAGGAACCTGGATGCGTTGGCTCTCTTTCCGGTATGATCTGACCTCAGACGAAGGGTATAGCCCATCACCCTGGATCGAACTGGGCGACTGGACTCGTTTCAACTACAGAAACTACAATTTTTATGAAGGAAACAATATCCACTGGGAACATTTCTACATGGCGATTTTCCGGTGTAATCAGGTGCTGAAATATGTACCGGATATCGAAATGGACTCCCATATAAAAACACAGGTATTGGCACAAGCGGCTTTTCTCCGGGCGATGTGGTATTTCCAGATCAATACCCTCTGGGAAAAAGCGCCGCTGATTCTGGAACCTACAGATGCCGGATACACGCCGGTTGAAGCCACCGAAGCCGCTATCTGGGAACAGATTGAAACCGATCTGAATACGGCCATCAATGGCTTGCCCGATACCTGGGGAGATACCGATAAAGGCCGGGCAACAAAAGGCGCAGCAAAAGCTTTTCTGGGCAAAGCCTATATGCAGCAACATAAATATGACCTGGCAAAAAACGAATTAGAGTGGCTAATAGAAAAAGAAGGCTCGCTTTACGGACTCGTATCCAATTGGATAGATAATTTCACCCATCTCAATGAAAATAACATCGAAGGGGTGTTTGAAATACAATTCGACGATGCCAACAAAGGAGGTACAGGTAACGATGCCAGTATGGCTACCGGTTTCCAGCGAACACAATTCTACGCTCCCGGCAGTATCGGCTGGGCAGACGGGAAAGCACGCAGATGGCTCGTAGATGAATTTCTGAAAGAAAAGAGAACAGACGGGACAAACGACGCCCGCCTCTACAACAGCGTTCTTTACCGTGACTATATGAAAGATTTCCCCGACGGTAACCCGAGATATTACAGTGTGGATGCAACGACACAATGGGATGAAAAAGGCTGGGGCGACGAATGTTATATCCGGAAATACGGAACCTGGTATTACAGAGAGCAGGAAGATTATTTTGCCCCCAATAACTATCGCATTATCCGCTACGCAGATATTTTACTCAATTATGCCGAGTGTCTCATAGAAACGGGAGGTACAATCTCCCAGGCGGTTGTTTATATCGATAAAATACGGGAAAGAGCCGGACTGAGTAAATTAAGCGAAAGCCCTTTCAAGGATGCGCTTAACAGCAAAGAAGCTTTCCTGAAACGCTTACAGATGGAACGTACCCTGGAACTCTGTTTCGAAGGATGGCGCTGGGCCGACCTGAAACGTTGGGGATTGCTGGACAGCCAATCCGGTATAGATGAACTGAGAGGGCGCGATGAAGATTTTAATAACTTTATCATCGGTAAACACCGCCGATTACCTGTCCCGCAGATAGAAGTGGATAATAGTATGGGTAGTCTGACACAAAATCCGTCCTATTAATATCAATGGATAGAATGAGGTGCCGAAAGCATACAGAACCTCCCGGTCAAAGCTTTTGGCACCCCTTTCACTAAAAATAAAAGAACATGTATAAAATCATCCTGAGTGTTTCAATCTTCCTGCTCTGCCTCATCGCTTCATGCCGGCAGAAAAGTACACAGGAACAGGCAACAAAAAACAGCAGCGAAACCTTGTTTCTGGCAGACCCGACTATCTTTCCCGATAACGGAACATATTATTTATATGGCACCAACGCTCCGGAAGGCTTCCGGGTATATACTTCCGACGATCTGATTCATTGGAGCGTACCGGCAGAGGCAAAAGACGGCCTTGCCCTGCGTAAAGGAGATTCGTATGGCGAAAAGGGATTCTGGGCCCCTCAGGTATTTCGCTACAACGGACAATATTATATGGCTTATACCGCTAACGAGAACATTGCCATAGCCGTCAGCGACCATCCCGCAGGCCCTTTCCGGCAAACTGTTTTAGCTCCTATCGAAGCCCCGACACGGCAAATTGATCCGTATGTCTTCTTCGACGACGATGGCAAAATCTATCTTTATCATGTCCGGCTGAACGATGGGAACCGCATATTTGTCGCAGAAATGACCGACGACCTGATGTATATAAAAGAAGAAACAGTGAAAGAATGTATCGTAGCGGCCAATGAATGGGAAAATGCCCAAAAAGTAGAATGGACGGTAGCCGAAGGACCAACCGTGCTGAAGCAGAACGGACTTTATTATCTCTTCTATTCGGCAAACGATTTCCGTAGCGTGGATTACGCGGTTGGATATGCCGTAGCCGATTCCCCCTATGGTCCCTGGGAAAAAACGACAGACAGCCCGGTTATCAGTCGTCATATACTTGGTTACAACGGCCCGGGACATGGAGATTTTTTCCGGGATACAAACGGAGAGAGGAGATACGTTTTCCATATTCATTATTCCGACACAGTCGTATCCCCCCGGCGGACGGCTATCGTCTCCGGAGATTTTATCCCCGACGAAAGGCAGAAAAGAGACAGAATGCAAATCGACATAACCACATGTTTTCTTCCTGAAACCAGTCAGTCGGTTCCCTGAGGTCTGAATGAAAAAACAAGGCACATGAAAAAAAACAATATAGTCTGTATAGGGATCAGCCTTTGGCTGGGTATCGCCGGCGTTCCGTGTAAAGGACAACAGATTAAAAACCCCGTATTACCGGGAGTGGCTGATGCCGGGGTGATCAGATTCAACGGCAAATATTATATCGGTGGAGTCTATACAAATGGTGATTTTTATGTTTCTGATGATCTGGTGAACTGGAAAGGGCCGATTCATGTCTTTTCCATGGACAACGATTGGATAAAAGGCGGTAATTTTGGAGACAACCAGATTCATGCCAATGATATGCGGTATATCAATGGGACGTTTCACTTGTATTGGTCGGTCAATTACTGGGGGAAAGACAAGCATGTGGTTCATATCGGGCATGCCACCTCAGACAGCATACTGGGCCCTTACTGCGAACCGGTAAAAGATACCTGGATGGACAACCGGATCGACCCTCAGTTGTTCCGCGATGACGACAGTAAATTATATCTGTACATGGTGAAATTTACCGATGGGAATACCATCTGGGTACGCCCCATGAAAGACCCCTATACCTTTACCGGACAAGCAATTTATCAGTTTGCATCTCTTCCGGGAACCTGGGAAACCATAGACAACAGAGTGGCTGAAGGTCCGTGGGTAATCAAATACCGGAACCGCTATTATATGATGTACAATGCGAATACAACCGGAGCGTCCGTGGGTAACTATCAGCTCGGAGTAGCCGAAGCCAATAGTCCGGTCAATTTCAATCATGGGAATAAGTATCCCTACCCGGTGATGGGCTCCAATCAGACAGCCCTGGAAGACAGCTACCCCGATCTGCTTCGGAATACGCCCGGATACAGGAAATCATTTGCTTATACCTTCGACACCCCTGCGGAGGGATGGCAGAAACACGCCTTCGATGATCGTTCCTGGAAAAAGGGAGAGCCGGGTTTTGCTTCCCGTAAAACAGAAGATTCTTCCACAAGGCCATTTGGAACCGAATGGAAAGAACCGCAGATATACCTGAGAGCACACTTCCGGGTCAGCCGGAAACATACCGGGAATCCGGCTCTCCGGATCGCTCATGAGGGCGATACACGGGTATATCTCAACGACCGGCTCATCTACGACAAAACCAGCGCCGATTATTGTATTGTAAATCTACCGCCGGCGGACTCCCTTACGGAGGGCGAAAATCTGCTGGCCCTTGAGAGTAAAAGCGGACGGCAAAATTACATCGATGTCTCGCTCTTTGACATGAAAAACAAAACGGCTGACGACATACTTTTTACTCCCGGACAACCCAATATTCTCCGTGGGCCTAACGGCTTCGAATGGTGGCTGATCTACATGGCCAATAAAAATCACGAACGACGCAGTCAATACATCAACCGGATACATTTCTTTGATAAAACACTCTATGTGGAAGGCATCTCTGCGGAGAATACGCCCGGATATTTTCCGGAACCCACACAACCGACCTACGGAAACACCTTCGACCGAGACGAAGGATGGGAACATGCCTGGACTGCCGTGGGAAAAGAGTGGACTGTCCGTAAAGGCGAACTTTCCGTATCCGCAACCGGTACTTCACAAATCCGCCTGAAAGAAGCATGGGAAGGAACAGCCTATCTCTTTGAAACCGGTATAAACACAACAGAAGAAGCCGGCCTGATTGCCTGTAAGCAGGATGACGGAAATTGGATAAAAGCCGGACTTCGCCGGCAGGGAAATGTTTGGTATTTTGGAGAATGTATAAATGGAAACTACACAGAAGAAGCTTTTGCGCTGCCTGCCGACTTCAGGTGGGGTGTTTACCATACGATCCGGATTGAGCGCAACGGCACGGTTTATACGGTAGGGATCGATGAAATACCGGCACCGGGAAAATCCGTTTTTCAAACAACCGGCGCTTTCCCCTCTACGCCCGGTCTGTTTGCCTGTAAAGGAGAAAGCCATTTCGACGGGATCACCTATACCCGGGGATGGGACGAAACAGACGCTACCATCAGAGAATGGGGAGCATCCTCCGGGGGAACTGCCTCACAGGGGGTATATACCGTACTCCCTACGACAGGTATTCAGGTGGCTTCCGATGATTTCAAAGTGTTTAAAGGAGACTTCTTGTCGCAATATGATTTTTCCCTCCAGGTAAACAATCCGTCGGATCAGGGCGAAACCGGCATGTATCCCGTTTATATAGACGAACAGAATTATGTGAAAGCAGGCCTTGACTACAGAGACCGGCAACTCAAAGTCGAGATCAGGCAAAAAGGAAAAATCGTCCTGGAAAAAACATATTCGCTGGAAAACAGGAAAACCTGCTATGCCGATATGAAATATACGGATTTCATAGAGAAAAGATATACCTTTCCCTCTCCGGCCTGGATCAATTCCATATTCCTGAACCGGACAATTCATAATAATCCGCAGCAGTGTGTGGAGAACATGTTCGATAAAGTATCCGTCGAATATCTGTGGGAAAATAAATGGCGCCCGATCGCCGGAACCGGTGTGACAGATTCCTGCCATCCCGGATTCAACCGGATGGATTTCCAACCGGTCCGTGCCGAAGGGTTACGTTTCACAAACAAGCAGGCCGACGACTTGCAAGCCTACATTTACCGGATCCAGGTCAACCGGCTTTTCCAGTCTTCATACAACCTGCGGGCGGTTAAGACCCAGGATTCCGTCCGGTTATTTGTTGACGGGAAAGAAATCGATCATATCCCGGCTCCGGAGGGCAAATCACAGGTGGGATTGTTCTCCGCTAACTGCCAACCTTCTTTCAATGGTCTTATGTTATATGAAATACC